>JBEKQO010000005.1:0-66056 GCA_049519635.1 Terriglobia bacterium
TCTTGCAGTATGAAATTCCAACTTCGCCGAAGTTGCAATTTCAACCGCTCGCGGGAGGGTAAATCCCTACCCGAAGACCTCATTCAGCAGGTAACATCGATGCCCAACTTCGGAATTCAGGTAAAATCCATCCTCCCCTCGGTGGCCGTGGTGACCGAGGGGCCCGGGGGTGAGGGGGGCCTTGCAACATGCCATTGTCAAATCTTATCCGGGACACCACACTAGCCCCAACACTGCTCACTTAAGATGTTGGAGGAAATTATTCATCCTTCTGTTCCGAAGAGACTCCCTCACCCCCCGCCTTGCGGTCCCCCCTCTCCCCGTGGGAGAGGGCTTTTAAGTATTGATTTTAGCCCTCGCCCCCTTGGGGGAGAGGGCTGTGATTTCTATCCCTCTCCCAGGGGAGAGGGTGCCCGACGGAGGAGGGCCGGTGAGGGAGTCCTTTTGAAGCCCATCGGACTTTGACGGAACCCTGGTCCCGCCGGCGACCGCTGGACAGCCTTGCCTCGGTGGCGAATGGACCGTCCCCACCGGTCGCACCGAGCGCGGTAACCATGCCTGGATGGAACTTTTCGGGCGATGCCGATGGAAAATCCCCACTGCAACAACAAGTGATGTAAAATCAGGTAAGTGACCTTCAGCTACAGTTCATGAAGTCACAAAAGGGAGTGGTCCTATCGACGAGCGAGTAGTACATGCCGGAGAGCCTGGGGGTTCGAGAATGTCGGGCAAGCTCGGGGAAATCCTCCTCAAAGAAAACCTGATTACCCCTGATCAGCTCAAGCAGGCGCTTGACCATCAGAAGACGAACGGGGGAAGGTTGGGGAATTCCCTGGTCAAATTGGGTTTTTTGAACGACGATGAGGTGACGGCAGTCCTCTCCCGCCAGTACGGTGTTCCGTCCATCAATCTTGCCTATTTTGAGGTTGACCCCAGCGTCACCAAGCTGATCCCCATGGACACGGCGACGAAGTACCACGTGCTGCCGCTCAGCCGCGTGGGATCGTCCTTGACGCTCGCCATGGTGGACCCCACCAACGTGTTCGCCATGGACGACATCAAGTTCATGACGGGGTTCAACATTGAACCCGTGGTGGCTTCGGAAGCCGCCATCTTGGAAGCCATCAAGAAGCATTACGGTAGCGTCGAAGACCAGGAGCGCAAGAAAGAGCTGGAAGACATCGTCAACTTCATCGATGAGGGCCAGACGGAAAGCCTGGAGTTGGAAGAGGACGAAGATGGTACGCTGAACCTGGCGCAGTTGGAAAAGGCAGCCGAGGAAGCTCCGGTCATCAAACTGGTGAACTATATCCTGACGGATGCGGTAAAGCGTGGCGCCAGTGATATCCATATGGAGCCTTACGAAAAGGAATATCGCGTCCGCTACCGCGTTGACGGCATTCTCCAGACGGTGATGAATCCGCCCTTCAAACTGCGCGACGCTATTATCAGCCGCGTCAAGATCATGGCAAAGTTGGATATATCCGAAAAGCGGTTGCCGCAGGACGGCCGCATCATGATCAAGATGATGAAGGATGGCAAGAAGAAGTCGCTCGATTTCCGCGTATCGGTCCTTCCCACTTTGCACGGCGAAAAAGTCGTCATGCGGTTGCTGGACAAAGAAAACCTGCGGCTCGACATGACCAAGCTGGGATTTGAGCAGGCTTCGCTCGACAAGTATACCAAGGCGATTTTCAAACCTTACGGCATGGTGCTGGTGACCGGTCCCACCGGCAGCGGAAAAACCAATACTCTCTATTCCTCCATCTCCCAGCTCAACAAGCCGGACACCAACATCGTGACGGCGGAAGACCCGGTGGAGTTTCAATTGTACGGGATCAACCAGGTGCAGATGAAGGAGCAGATCGGGCTGAATTTTGCGGCGGCGCTGCGCTCCTTCCTGCGGCAAGATCCCAATATCATCCTGGTGGGAGAAATCCGGGATTTTGAAACGGCGGAAATCGCCATCAAAGCGGCGTTAACCGGCCACATGGTGCTCTCGACCCTGCATACCAATGACGCGCCATCCACCATTTCGCGCTTGATGAATATGGGCATTGAGCCCTTTCTCGTGGCCACTTCCGTCATCATGATCGTCGCCCAGCGGTTGGCGCGGAAGGTTTGCCAGGATTGCAAGACGCCGGAGGTTATTTCCACCCAATTGCTCATTGACGCCGGCTATACGCCGGAAGAGGCCAAGACGGTGAAGGTCTACAAAGGCACGGGGTGCTCCACCTGCGGCAACAAAGGATACAAGGGGCGCGTGGGCCTTTACGAGGTACTGGAAATCACCGACGAGCTTCGCGAGTTGATCCTGGTGGGCGCCTCGGCTTTGGAATTGCGCAAGAAGGCCATTGAGCAGGGGATGATCAGTCTGCGGAAGAGTGGGTTGATCAAGGCCGCCTTGGGACAGACGACTTTGGAAGAGGTTTTTCGTGAGACTGTGCTCTAACCTGTCTCGGGAGCGAGGACAGGCGGGCGCCAAAAAGGAGAGCCAAAGGGATGCCCTTACCGACCCTCAGCGAATTGCTGAAGCGGATGGTTGATTCGGGAGGATCTGACCTTCACCTGACCACCAATTCGCCGCCGCGCGTCCGCGTGCATGGCGAGCTGAAGCCCTTGGAGGATATTCCGCCGCTGGGCCCCTCGGAAACCAAGCAACTCGTCTACAGCATTCTGACCGACGCCCAGAAGCACCGGTTTGAAGAAACCCTGGAACTCGATTTTTCCTTCGGGATTAAGAACATCGCACGCTTTCGCGGCAACCTGTTCAACCAGCGCGGGGCCACGGCGGGGGTGTTCCGCGTGATCCCGTTCGAGATCAAAACCTTCGACCAGCTCCGGCTGCCGGCGATATTGCGCAAACTTTGCGAAAAGCCGCGCGGCCTCGTCCTGGTGACCGGGCCTACGGGCAGCGGCAAATCCACCACCCTGGCTACCATGCTCGACTTGATCAACGAGACTCGCTATGAGCACATGCTGACGATTGAAGACCCAATCGAATTCATCCATAGCCACAAGAAATGCCTGGTGAACCAGCGGGAAGTGCACGCTGACACGCTATCCTTCGGGAGCGCGTTGCGCGCCGCACTTCGCGAGGACCCGGACGTGGTGCTGATCGGGGAAATGCGCGACTTGGAGACCATTGAAGCGGCGTTGCGGATTGCGGAAACCGGCCACTTGACGTTCGGCACGCTGCACACCAATTCGGCATCGTCCACTATCAACCGCATCATCGACGTGTTCCCTGCGCACCAGCAATCGCAGATTCGCGCGCAATTGTCCATTGTCCTGGAGGGAATCCTTTGCCAGGCGCTCCTGCCGAGGGCGGATGGACGCGGACGGGTCATGGCCATGGAAATCCTTCTCCCCAACCCTGCCATTCGCAACCTGATTCGTGAAGATAAAACTCACCAGATTTACTCCTCGATGCAATCGGGCCAGGAAAAGTTTGGGATGCAAACTTTTAACCAGTCGCTTTTTGCGAGTTATCAGCAGAAGGTGGTGACCCTGGAGACGGTTTTGGCGCGTTCCGGCAACCCGGATGAGCTCCAGGAAATGATCAATCGCGGCGGCGCAGCCGGGGGAGCCCCTCAACGTCCGCCCACTCCTTACGCTCCAGCCAGGCGCTGAAGCTTTTCGCTCACCACCCGGAGGCAGGGGGGGAGGGCGTGACAGACGTAAAGCATAACTGAGCGAGGTGAAATGATGCCCGACTATGAGTATCGAGCAACTGGACGCAACGGCGAGACGATTGTGGGCAGGCGCGCAGCCCCCACGCGGGAGGCGCTGGAAGCCTTCCTCCGCCGCGAACAACTGAGCCCCACGCGCATTGTGGAAAAAGGCAAAGAGATTGCCATCCCCAAGCCGAAAATGGCGGGAAAGGTCAAGGCCAAGGAACTGGCCATTTTTACCCGGCAGTTCTCCGTTATGATCGATGCGGGCTTGCCCCTGGTGCAGTGCCTTGAGATCCTCGGTTCCCAGCAGGAAAACAAGGGCTTCGCCAAAGCCCTGGGGGAGGTGCGAGGGTCGGTGGAATCGGGCTCCACCCTGGCCAACGGCATGCGCTTGTATCCCAAGATCTGGGACACTCTGTACTGCAACATGGTGGAAGCGGGCGAGACCGGCGGTATTCTCGACACCATTTTACAACGCCTCTCGGGTTACATTGAGAAAGCGGTTAAACTCAAGCGCGCAGTGCAGTCGGCGCTGATTTACCCCGTCGCCGTGGTGGCCATCGCGGGTGGCGTCATCTTCCTGCTCCTCTGGAAAGTGGTTCCTATTTTTGCCACGCTGTTTGCCGGGTTGGGGGTTGACTTGCCGCTGCCCACGCGCATCGTGATGGGGCTCAGCCGTGCCATTGGAACGTTCGCGCTGCCCATGATTGTGTTGGGCGCCGCCGGCATGTGGGGGTTGAAGAGGTATTATGCAACTCCCAGCGGCCGCATGTTGATTGATAAGCTGGTTTTGAAGCTCCCGCTGCTGGGAAGTCTGATGAGAAGAATCGCCGTGGCGCGCTTTACCCGCACCCTCGGCACGCTGATCACCAGCGGGGTTCCCATGCTGGAAGCTATGGATATCACCGCCCGCACTTCCGGTAACGCGGTCGTTGAAGAAGCCATCCTGACCGTTCGCAGGGCTATTGAGACGGGCCGGACGATTGTGGATCCGCTGCGCGAAACCGGCGTCTTTCCCAACATGGTCGTGCAAATGATCGGCGTGGGCGAGCAGACCGGCGCGTTGGACTCGATGCTCGGGAAAGTTGCCGATTTCTACGAGGACGAAGTGGACTCCGGCGTGGGCGATTTGCTGGCCGCCATGGAACCGCTCATCATCCTCGTTCTGGGAGTGGTTGTGGGCGGCGTCGTCATTTCCATGTACCTTCCGCTGTTCACCTTGGTCGGAAAACTGGCCGGCTGACGCATCGAAACTCGAAATTCGAAACTCGAAGCTCGCGAAGCCGGGGGCGAGTCTCGAAGTTCGATCTTCGAGTTTCGGTTTCTTTATGATTTTCACCGATGAAATCAAGGATTGGCTTCCCTGGGTCATCAAGATCCGATTCGTCATTATCCTTTTTGTCTTTGCCATAGACTATGCCATTCGCCAGTTGACCAACCCGGCCAGCGCTGCTTCCATCCGTTATTTGGGCGGCGCCGTCATTCTTTGGCTCATCCTCAACCTGTTTTTCCTGATTTACAATCAACTCAGCCCGGATTATCTTTTGCAGGCGTACCTTCAGATCTTTTCCGACATCGTCATCATCACCGCCATCGTGCATTTAACGGGCGACTTGGAAAGCAATTATTTTTCCCTCTATCTGGTGGCGATTATCCTGGCCAGCATTCTCCTGACTCGGGGGCGCGCGCTTCTGGTGGCTGCCGTCAGTTTCGTTTTCATGGGGGGAATGATCGAGCTCGTTTATCTTCCCGGCATATACCCCGAGGTGGTGAGGAGGCTCCCGGCCCTGCAATTCCTGGCGACAACTTCCACGCTGACGCCGGATTTGATGACCGCGCTGCAAGTGAAAATTGGCGCAAGCTTCTTCGGGTTTTTCGCCGTGGCTTACCTTTCCAGTTATTTGGCGGACAGCTTGCGCAAAGCCGGGCGCGAGATCCGCGACAAAAGCGGGCAGGTGGCCAACCTACAGGCTAAGAATGAAAACATCATCCACAGTATGCGCGAAGGCCTGCTCAGCACCGACCTCGCGGGCGCGATCACGGAGTTGAACCCTGCCGGAGCGGACATCCTGGGCCATCAAATCGACGCCTTGCGGGGTCGACACGTCGATGCCGTCTTCCGCGGATTGGCCGATGACATCCCCTTCAATCCAGAAGCAGCTTCTCCGCCGGCGCGCCAGGAGATAACCTACCGGCATCCGCGAGGGGAACAACGGATATTAGGCGTTTCCTCATCCCCGCTGGTTGTGCCGGAAGTCGGAGTAGTGGGGTACGTTTACAATTTTCAGGATCTTACCGAGGAGAAACGGCGGGAAGCAGAGTACCGCACCAAGGACCGCATGGCGACGCTGGGCCGCATGGCGGCGGGCATCGCCCATGAAATCCGCAATCCCCTGGCCTCGATCTCGGGGTCGGTGAAGGTGTTGCAATCGATCAGTCAGCTCGATGAGGATCAAGCCAAGCTGATCGCCGTGGTGAGCCGCGAATCCGAGCGCCTGAACAAATTGGTGTCCGATTTTCTTCTCTACTCCCGCGACCAGCGCTTTGAATTTCATTGGGTGGACGTGGTCACCCTGCTGGAAGAAACTTTACTGGTGCTGGAACATCATCCCCTCTTCGGCCCGAAGGTGCGCATTGAACGCAAATTCCCCCGTCGCGCCGTGAGGATGATGGCTGACGCGGACAAGCTTCGGCAGGTCTTTTGGAATATTTGCGACAACTCCCTGAAGGCCATGCCCGACGGGGGAACGCTCACTGCCCAAGCGGAAGAAGTCGATAAGCGAATTCGCGTGGTGCTGGGTGACACCGGCATCGGCTTTACCAGTGTGCAACTGGAGAAAGTCTTCGAACCGTTCCAATCGGGTTTCAATAACGGGACGGGTTTGGGATTGGCGTTGGTCTACCAGATCATCCAGGGACATCAGGGCTCCATCCAGGTGGAATCCCGGGCGGGGAAAGGGGCGCGATTCGTGATCGATTTGCCCCGCCAAGCTCTCCCGACGGTACCCAGGAAGTCAGGAACGGCCCAGGCGATGGGCGATTTTCGTTGAAATTTTGCGATGAGGAATAGGGTATGGCGAGATTGCTGATTGTTGATGACGAAAGATCTCTTTGCCAGGTTTTGGAAATCGCCTTTCGCAAGAAAGGCCACATGGTGGAAACGATCTCGAACGGCCAAGCCGCCAAAAAGAAAATCGAGTCGCAGGTTTACGACCTGATCATCTCCGATATCCGCATGCCTGACCTGACCGGTATCGATTTGTTGAAGTACGCGCACGAAACCCGCAACCCCGCGGCATTCATCCTGATTACCGCTGTACCCACCATGTCCACGGCCATCCAAGCCTTGAACCTGGGAGCTTACCGCTATGTCATTAAAACCGACACGCTGGTGGAGGAGCTCACCTTGACGGTCGATCGGGCGCTGGAGGAGCTGGCTTTGCGCGAGGAAAACATGCGCCTCCGCCGCGAGCTCTTGCGGATTTTCGCCGCGCAAAACATTGTCGGGCACAGTCGGGCCATCGAGTCCATTCTGGAAATGGTCCGCACCGTGGCGCCCGCCACCAGCACGGTGCTAATTACCGGTGAAAGCGGCACAGGCAAGGAGCTGGTGGCCCGCGCCATCCATGAGGCCAGCCTGCGCCGGGAAAAGCCCTTCGTTTCGATTAACTGCGGAGCATTCCCGGAAACGTTGTTGGAGAGCGAACTGTTTGGATATCTCAAGGGCTCATTTACGGGCGCCGAATCCAACCGCAAGGGGATTATCGAATCGGCGCACGGGGGCACGCTCTTTCTGGATGAAATCGGCGAAACCAGCCTGAGCATGCAGGTCAAATTGCTGCGGGTTCTTCAGGAAAGAAGCGTTCGTCCCCTGGGGGGCACCACGGACGTGTCCGTCGATGTCCGTTTGATTGCCTCCACCAATCGCGACCTTAAGAAGATGGTCGCCAGCGGCCAGTTCCGCGAGGATTTCTATTACCGCGTCAGCGTCATTCCCATTCACGTTCCACCCTTGCGGGAGCGTGCCGATGACATCGAGCCCTTGGCCCGGCACTTCCTGCGTAAGTTCGTCCTTCAGATGGGGAAGCCCCTGAGCGATTTTGATGCGGAGGCCCTGGGCGTCCTGCGCCGCTGGACTTGGCCCGGGAATGTGCGCGAGCTCGAAAATGCCGTCGAGCACGCGGTGGCCGTCAGTGATGGACGCGACGGGGTCGTCAAGTTGGCCAACTTTCCCGCATCCATTACCGGAATTGCCCTCAGCGGCCAGGAGGGAGTGCAGATTCCCGCTGAAGGCATCGACTTCGAAGGCCAGGTTTCGCGGGTGGAAAAACAGTACCTGCAAGCCGCCTTGCACGCCGCCGGGGGAGTGCGCAGTCAAGCCGCCGACCTCCTGAAAATGTCCTACCGCTCGTTCCGCCATTACGCCAAGAAATATGGGATCTAGTGGGCAGGACGGTAAGAGCACAGGCAGGCGCTCTAACCACGACGGGGGCGTGCCCCGTCCAGCCTTACGATGTGCTTTTGCCGCTGTGGTGTCGGGGATGAGAAAAGCATGCGGTCAGGACTGCACCGAGCTACTCGGTATGAGGTCTTTTGCTGCGATTTTGAAGTGGAACTCGGTTCTCAACTCCGCTAAAGTGCGTATGAACTGGGGCCTGAGCCGATCCGGGTCGGGAAGTCGGGTATGGCGATGAGTCGGCGCTACCCGCCAAGGCAGCGGAGATAGAACTATGATCAACCGTCTGACAATACGGAACTTCAAGAGCATCCTTGATGAGACCTACGAGTTCACGAACTTCGATCTCCTGGTCGGGCGAAACAACAGCGGTAAGAGCACCATTCTCCAAGCCCTGGCCATCTGGCAGTTCTGCATCAACGAGTTTCACCGTGCGAAGCGCGCCGGTAGTACGGGAAAACAGGTAGTTCTACCCAACTTTACGGCTCTGCCTGTACCGGAATTCAATTTGCTTTGGAGGGAACGAACCGACCGAAAATGGCCGCTCGCAAATGGGTCAAAGAAACAGGAGTACATACTGATTGAGATTGAGGTGGCGTGGCGGACAAAGGAGCAACAGGAGCGCGTATTTGGCGTAAGGCTCCGTTACAACTCCCCACAATCGGTCTACGCGATTCCTACCCAAAGCTGGAAGCGGTACCGTGAATTGGAAGAAGAAGGGTCCCTACCGATCATTGCGTATGTGCCCCCGTTCTCTGGATTGGAACCTATCGAAGAATGGCGCGACGATGGGCCTATCCGTAGGCAAGTTGGCAAAGCACAGCCCGGAAGTGTACTGCGCAATTTGCTCTTGAGGGTATATCGGCCGCCGGCCAAAGAAGACCCAGGCCATGCAGAAAAGAACAACATTACGCCGGAGGACTGGGTCGAGATTAAGAAAATGGTGGACAGATGGTTCTCGGTTGAACTGGCCGAGCCGAAATATGAAGTTGGGATCGATACTCAAATCGTCTGCGAATACAAGCAGGATAAGCGCCTCTACGATATCATCGCGGGAGGGAGCGGTTTTCATCAAGCACTCACGCTCCTTGCCTTCCTTTATGGTTATAAACCGACCACTATGTTGCTTGACGAGCCAGACGCCCACCTGCACGTGAACCTTCAGCGCGAAATCCTCGATTATTTCGAGCGCAAGTCAAGCGAGCGAGGTGTGCAGTTCTTGATTGCCACCCATGCGGAGGAACTCGTCAAGGGTGTGGATGCTATACGGATCATCTCTTTGATGAATCAGCGACCCCAGCGAGTGCTATCTCCTTCAGCAGTTCTCACGGCCATGGCCGACGTCTCAAACAACGAACTGGCCGCACTGATGGATTCGCCCGTTATGCTTTACGTCGAAGGTGAAAGTGATCAGCGGGTTCTGCGACAATGGGCTCAGGCCTGTGGAGCAGAGGACATTTTCGACAAAGTTTGTTTCCATGCAATGGGTGGGGGAACTAAGCAACAAATGAAAGAGGCGGCTGACCGCCACTTTGAGGGCGTAACGGAGATTGTCCCGAACGCTAGGCGCCTAATGTTGTTCGATTACGACACCGGGAAAGACGCCTTTCACCCTGACCCTAGTAATCCCGCCCTCTACGAATGGAGCCGCGCCAATATTGAGAATTATCTGCTAGTTCCTGAAGCGTGGGAACGGACGGGGCTGGGGCAATTAAGAGTGGACGAACAGAGCCTTTTCGCCACCCCTGTAAGAAAAACAATTACGGATTTTTTTGCGAGCCAGAATTTGACCTTGCCTCCGCGACAATCTTGGCGGACGGTGAGTGCCAACATTTTTAAGGTCGTAGACGGCAAAAAACTGCTCTTCGAGGATAGTGACTCACTTTTTCACCGGTTGCGCAATCTTGATCCACCAGTCGAGTTGATTCGTGAAAGTGTGGCGGGTGGAATGACCACCGAGGAAATCCACGACGATGTACACGCCCTGTTCGTGAAGATACAAAGAATCGTGACCGGCGGCGGGAACGTTCTTAATGAGCTTTAGGTGAGCGCTGACCTTGTGGGGTAGAGGTCGGGGGGGCGACCGACCCACAGGCCTCTCGACCCGGCTTCCGCTTGCTGGCGCCCCCAACCCTATTGGGGCGGGGCTGCGATTTCCCAGAGGGACTTGTGGGAGCCGGCAGTCCATTGTGGAGATTCCCGGCAGGAGATCGCAGGCGCTAAACCGGCGCCATTTGCCCTGTGCTGCCTGCGGCGATCTATCAACATTGACCGTAAATATGTCGCATTGAGTCCGGTGTGCGGTCCAAGTATGCGGCCCCAGGCTGAAATTTGAAATTCCCATTGGATGATGCTGGACCCAATCCATAGCTCAGAACATTGCCAATCACTTCCTTGAATTCCTTCCGGACATGGCATAAGACATGCCTGCGAATAAGGACGAATTGACATACGAGAGGCGAAGGGTGGAATCGAAACGAGATAGCGTGGAATCTGAAACGCCACTGCCGCCAAGGCAACTTCCCGGCACTCCTTTGAGCAACCGGGCGGCGACCATGGCGCTGGGGTTAATCCTGGCGGTGGTTTTTCTGGCTTACCTCGACACGCTGTGGTTCCAATTCGTTCACGATGATCGCTTCCAGATTCTGGGAAACACCTGGCTGCGCTCCTGGAAGTATTTGCCTCGGTATTTCACCGCGGATGTTTGGGCGTTCGAACATCCGGTCTTTCGCGGGACGTTCTACCGGCCGATTTTTTTGCTTTGGTTCCGGCTGCAATACCTGGTTTTTGGGCTGAATCCGTGGGGATGGCACCTTTGTACGGTCCTTTGCCATGTTGGAGTTACGCTGCTGGTCTACTTCACGGCGGTACGGTTGCTGGAGGATCGCCTGGCGGGACTTTTCACCGCCGTGATTTTCGGTTTGCACCCCACCCATGCGGAGGGCGTGGCCTGGGTCTCAGGAGTCACCGAACCCCTTTTCGCGATCTTCCTCTTTGCGTCTTATCTCTGTTACCTCAAAAGGCGAGCCGAGCCCGCCCAGGCGCGAATTTATCTGGTGGCCTCGCTGGGGCTATACGGGGTGGCATGTCTTACAAAAGAAACCGCGGTGATTCTTCCCTTTATCATTTTTGCCTGCGAGGTTCTCTGGAACGAGCGGCCAGCCCCTTCGCGTTGGCATCGCTGGATCCAGCGATGCCTGGACGCCTTGAAGGTGGCTGCCCCTTACCTGGCGCTGTTAGGGGTTTACATGGTCGCACGGCTCCTTTCTTTGCAGGGGTTTCAGAACACGAAGGAGGCGCACTCCTTTCTCAGCATGTTCATGACGTGGCCCGCAGTGCTCTGGTTTTACATTCGACATCTGATATGGCCCACGCGTCTAAGCCCCTTCTATTCCATGGAGTTTTGTACTCATCTGGACGCTCGGAACTTTCTGCTGCCGGCAATTCCGGTCTTAGTTGCGGGCGCATGCTTGTGGTATGCGGCCAAACGGTCCTCCAAGGCGGCGATAGCCACGATCTGGATGGTCATACCCATTTTGCCCGTGCTGAACCTGCGGGCATTTATTGAAGGCCATCTTGTTCATGACCGTTATTTGTACTTGCCGTCGTTTGGTTTTGCCATGCTTGTAGCTCTAGGCATACGGAATTTACACCTCGGGCCAGCCCGACTTTTGGGGCAACCTGCTGTCCAGCTTGGACTTGCATGCATAATCGGTTTGGCCATGGGCCTGGGGGTCTACCAGGCCACAGCCTGTTATGCCAACGAAGCCACTTTCTTCACCTACGTCACGTCCATGTCACCCGGGGGACACGGTTCCCAAATGGATTTGGCGGGCCTGCTGGGGAACCAGGGCCATCTTGATGAAGCCATAAAGATTTACCAGGAAATCTGGCCGACCCAACAGGAAAATTGGGATGTCAATTACAACCTTGGGTACGCCTACTATTTGACTGGCAGGCTTCCCGCTGCCGACCAGTATCTGAGCCGCGCTGTGCAGATCGACGCCAGCCGCCCGGATGGCTTTTTCTACCTGGGCCTAACAAAATTGAAGTTGGGCGACATTAATGCCGCCGCCGCCGATGTCCAGCGCGCAGTTATCATCCGGCCCGATGCGGATCATTACCATTTTGCCCTAGGAGTTATCTTCAAGTTGCAGGGAAATCTCCTTGGAGCACTTTCGGAATTTCACCAAGAAATGGATCTGGCGCCTGACAACGCGTCCGCCCGCCAACAAGCCGAAGAAGTTGAAGCTGCGCTGGCGGCAGGACAGGAGGCAACTGTGCCTGCTGCCGGAGGCCCAAGCGCCCACTGATCTTTCCGAAGCCCGGTGAGATTGTATTCTGCATAGGCACGAGAACAGACAATTGACGATTGACTCGCGCTACCTGCCACTGACAATACTCGTCAGGCAATTTGACATCAGTTGGCGCTACAAATCTTTTGAAGGGCTTCATAAGTCAATCCGCAGGAACTCCATCATCAATATTGCTGATAACAAACAAGATGATGATTCAACGAGAAAGCTAGTTCGTTGAGGGATGGCAGGCTAATTGCCTTATAAGCGAAGCGATGACCAATTCGCTATTCCCAGGGAGTCATCAATAGCCGAGGAGGATTGAGTGGACAGAAGTTCCAAAGGATTTTCACTGATCGAGCTCTTGATTGTGGTCGCGATTATCCTTATTATCGCTGCGATCGCAATCCCCAACCTATTACGGTCACGTATTGCGGCCAACCAGGCGTCGGCCGTGGGCGCCTTACGCACACTGAACACTTCTGAGGTCACCTACTCGACCACGTTCGGTGCGGGGTACAGCGTTGATATGCCGTCTCTTGGTCCCGGCAACCCTGCCCCCACGACCCCGACTTCGACTGCGGCGGGCCTGATCGATAGCATCCTGGCAACGGGAGCAAAGAGCGGATATAGCTTCACTTATTCGCCTGGGGCAAGCGATTCCACCGGTCGGATTAACTCCTACTCCATCACCGCCGTACCGATCAGCAGCAATACAGGGACTAATTATTACTATGCCGATCAATCGGGAGTGATCCGCCAGAATTCTACTACTACCGCCGCCTCCACAGACTCGCCACTCGCTGGCTGAGGTTCTGGGACAATGCCAAAAGTTTGAAGAAGGGGGGGCGAGAGACTCCTCTTTTGCTGTGCGTCCAACATTTTCGGAAGCTTGGGGGGGACTGTCCAACCGCCTACGGCCTTGTCGCAGGGGGGGAAATGCGATAGCGCGACTCTTACCGACGGTAATTCCTATTAATTCTGGGGTTATGGTTCTAGTTGTGGACATAATTTGTCAAACAATTTGACATAATAAGGCGAAAACCTCCCCCTCTGTAGATCGTTTCGCAGTACCTGCGACTCCCCCACCGCAATCTTGCTCATAACAAACGGCATGGAGATCTGATGAAGAAGTGGCATTTTCAAACACTTGGCGACAGAGTTGCTCTTGCAAGTAGAATATAACCAATTCGTACTTCCCAGCGAATCATCGATAAACGTGGAGGACCGAATGGATAATGGTAACAAAGGATTTTCACTTATCGAGCTTTTGATTGTGGTCGCGATCATCCTCATTATCGCCGCCATCGCAGTTCCCAACTTTCTGCGTTCACGTATTGCCGCAAATCAAGCTTCTGCCGTGGCTTCCTTGCGCACATTTGATTCTGCTGAGATTATCTATTCCGCCACGTACGGTGCGGGGTACACTCTGAATATAGGCGTTCTAGCCCCGCTGGCAACTACTGCGACCAATCCAACGTCCACCGCGGCGGGCTTGATCGACAGCGTGCTGGCCTCGGGATCAAAGAGTGGGTATAGCTTTACCTATTCGCCCGGGATAAGCGATTCGACCGGTCGGATAAATACCTACGCCATCACCGCTGTGCCGATCAACAGCAACACGGGGACAAATTACTACTATACTGATCAATCGGGAGTGATCCGCATGAACTCAACCACCACGGCTGCTTCCACAGACTCGCCGCTCGCTGGCTGAGATTCCGGGAAATCGCAAAAAAAGATATGATCAACGGGAGTCGAGAGACTCCCTTTACTATTTTTGGGGGTCTACCTTATCGACCCGTTGAGTTACTGCATCCGCAAGGTTCTCCCCGTTCAAGGCCGGCGGTAAAAATGTCGCCGCTGAGAATTCCCACAATTCCGAGCAATAGAAGAAGCGGGGAACGAGCAGCGGTTTCGACTCTGTGGAATCATCCCCCAAACGCGCCTGTGAGGCGCAAAGATGACATGAATTGTCGTCCCGGCTCGACAAAAAGGGGCAACCTCTCGCTCACCAAACCGTAACAATGCCCTAATCTATAAGACCTATTTCTAACCCGTTGATAAAAAGGCACAATTAGAACAGCTTTCGGGGGGATGGAGTGGCAACTTGGAATGCAAGTTGCCTTACCTATAGGCGAGTGTTACCTGGAAACTTCCAAGTGGTAACTCAAATTGCCGAGGAGGATTGAATGAATAAGAGCACCAAGGGCTTCTCTCTAATCGAACTTTTGATCGTCGTGGCGATCATTCTGATCATCGCCGCTATCGCTATCCCCAACCTGCTTCGTTCGCGGATCGCCGCAAACCAAGCCTCAGCTGTGGGTTCATTACGCACCCTGAACACTGCTGAAATCACCTATTCTTCCACTTACAACGTTGGTTTCACAGCCGCTTTGACTTATCTTGCTCCCAATGGCACAAGTCCCAACCCCGCATCCACTGCCGCAGGCCTGATTGACAGTATTTTGGCCTCCGGGGTCAAGAGCGGATATAGCTTTACGTATACGCCGGGCGCTAGCGACCAGACCGGCCGCATTAACACCTACCAGATTACGGGTGTTCCCATCACCAGTTCGACGGGTACAAACTACTACTTCACCGATCAGTCTGGTGTGATTCGTCAGAATTCGACGACGACTGCTGCTTCCACGGATTCGCCGCTCGCAGGCTAGGTCCTTCAGGAGCAGGCAAATCTTTTCCGACGGGGAGTCGAATGACTCCCCTTTTTCTTTGTGGAGACAGCCCATACTTGATTTACGGACTCCCTCGCCCTTTTGCCTTCAAGGGGATAGCAATGGGCTGGTGCAGGGTGAGGCCCTTTGTGTCTTGATGCCTTCGGAAGCCCCGGCCGATACACCCGGTAACACCTTGCTGAGTGCGCGGAATTGCCTTAATTTATAGCCCATGGGGATCACCGATGAGGGAAATTGAATCGGACCCTCCCGCGGTAAACGCCAGCGCGGCGGAAAGCCCTTCGACAAGCACCTTCCCCCGCCTGTTGGCGGCCTCCATTGGCATTTTCACCTTTCTCGCCTATTTACCGACCCTCCGCTTCCAGTTCGTGCATGACGACCGTGGCCAGATCGTGGGGAATCCTGCGATGCATACCTGGCATGCCGTCCCAGGCTATTTTGCGTCCCACGTTTGGGCGGGAGTTGGCCCAGCTTATTTGGGGAACGAGTCCCGTCCGGTTTTCCTCCTCTGGTTGAGAATCAATGATGCGATATTTGGCCATCAGGAGGCGGGGTGGCATTTCACCACCGTGCTCGCCCCGACGGCCCCGAGCTATCATTTCGCGCTAGGAATGGATTTGAAACTGAAGGGATACTGGTCCGGGGCATTGGCCCAGTTCACCAAGGAACTGGAACTCAATCCGGGGCATCAAGCCGCCGCGCAGCTGGCCGCGGAAATTCAAAAGCAGATAGTAAGAAAGTAGAAAAGCGGTCTCAGTCCCAACTTCGGTATAATAAGCAAGGGATTTGTTACGCGGGCTCCAATCCGGGCAATGAAAGTTGGTGTTTGTCGCGATTTCTCGCCAGGCTCGAACGATCTCGGGGCGCTGCCGCAAGGGCGGGGCTGGAGTCCGGCCCTTCCAAAGCCGTGATGAGAAATCCGCGTTAGCCAGGAAGTGGTTCTGAGCTATGCTTGCCATCGAAATCAACGGGCTGACAAAAGAATATCGCGTTGGATTCTGGAAGACGCGGATTAAGCGGGCCCTGAATTCCCTGGACCTCCAAGTGGAGTCAGGCGAAATCTTCGGCTTGCTGGGCCCGAATGGGGCGGGGAAGACCACTACGCTCAAAATCCTTTTCCGCCTGATTTTCCCGACCTCTGGCACGGCGCGAATCTTGGGCAAGGAACTGAATGACAGGACCATGCACCAGAGTGCCGGCTACCTTCCCGAGCATCCTTATTTCTACGATCACCTGTCGCCGGAAGAACTGCTGCACTACACGGGCAGGCTGTTCGGGCTGGGGAAGGATGATCTGCGGCGGCGCGTCAATCGACTCTTGGATCGGGTCGGCCTTACGGATTCACGTAATGTGCCGCTGCGGCGGTTTTCCAAAGGGATGGTGCAGAGAGCGGGCATCGCGCAAGCGCTTATCAATGACCCCGCGGTGGTTTTCCTGGACGAGCCCATGACGGGTCTTGACCCCATCGGGCGCCGCGATGTGCGCGATCTGGTTCTGCAGTTGCGCGAGGAAAAGAAGACGGTATTCTTCTCGACACACATTCTGTCGGATGCGGAAACCCTTTGCGATCGAGTTGCCATTTTGAATCGCGGCCAGCTACAGGGCTGCGGGGAAATCCGCCAAATCTTGAGTTTGGGAGCCTCCACAACCGAAATCATTCTTGAGAACCCCTCCGGGGAGATCTTGGCGGAGTTGCGCCCGCTCGTCGTTTCCATGGTTCGGACCGGAGATCGAGTGCGCCTGGAAATCCAAGACGAGGCTAACATTGAGAACGTCTTGGTGATTGCATTGCGCGGCAAGGTGAAAGTGATTTCCTTAAATCCAGTAAAAATGTCGTTGGAAGACTACTTTATGGCTAAGGTGTCGCCGGCCAAGACGGAGCCGGCTGTGCCAATCGGAACTTATGATGGGTAGGTGGGGATTTATGGGGCGGATCGTAACCATCGCGCTGGGGGCCTTCAAGGAATCCGTGCGCGAACGTGTCCTCTATAACCTGATTGTCTTCGCCTTCCTGATGATCGGCGCGGCGATCCTTTTGGGTAGCATGTCGGTGGGTGTGGAAGAGATCATTCTGGTAAACCTGGGCCTCGCGGCAATTTCCGTGTTCGGCCTGCTGATCGCGATCTTCATTGGTATCGGATTGGTTTCAAAGGAGATCGAACGTCGCACGATTTACAACATCCTCGCCAAACCCGTCACCCGTGCGGAATTCATTCTGGGAAAATATGCAGGGCTGCTGCTGACACTTTTTGTCAACACCGCCATTATGACGGCGGGTTTTTACGTTGCGCTGGCAATGCAAAAAAGAGGGTTGGCGCTAAACGATTTTTCTCTCCTGATCGCGGTGTATTTCATCTTGCTTCAATTGGCCATCGTCGTGGGCCTGGCGATTTTCTTCTCGTGCATTTCTACGTCAATTCTCGCTGCGGTATTCACCTTTTGTCTCTTCGTCATTGGCAACTTTTCCAGTGATATTCGCGGGTTCGGACAGGAGAGTGGCAGCCCGCTTTTGGAGAAAATGACCGCCGTCCTTTACTACCTCTTGCCCAATTTTGGTGATTTTAACGTCATCGATCAAGTGGCTCACGGCGTAAGAATTCCCGGCTCGTTCATTGCTGCGAACACTTGCTACGCTCTCCTTTACATTGCTGTCCTGCTTTCAGGAGCCGTATTGATCTTTGAGGAGCGTGAGTTTCGATGACATTTTGGCGTCACCAAACTCGGCGAAGAAGGGGGACGCTTCCGCTGTGCCTTCTGATTGTGGCCGGCGGCTTACTCAGTCTGTATCCACTCCAGCGGAGTATTGACAAGCAACTCGGCTCGACTCACGGCCCACGCGAGGAACTCATTTTTTTGCCCTCGGAGGCCAGACTCTCGCGTTTAGGCGGCGGATACTCGGGCTTATTGGCCGCCATCTACTGGACCCGCGCCGTGCAATACTATGGACGCCACCGCTTGGCCCACGCCAAGGAGTTTGCGCTTCTCGGACCTTTGCTGGATGTTACGACGAGCCTTGACCCGCATTTGTTGGTCGCTTACCGGTTTGGTTCCCTTTTCTTGGCGGGAAAACCACCGGAAGGAGCGGGGGATCCGCAAGGGGCCATCTACTTGCTGGAACGCGGGATTGTCGCCAATCCTGACTATTGGCGTTTGTGGGAGGATTTGGGGTTCATCTACTATTGGGACATGAAGGACTACGCGCACGCGGCCAGGGCGTTTCAGACGGGAAGCGAGCGGCCCGGTGCGCTGCAATGGATGCGCGTGCTCGCCGCCTCGGTTGCCGCGCAGGGTGGCGAGATTCAATCTTCTCGCATCCTTTGGATAGAAATCGCGCGCACGGCGGAGAACGATTCCATCCGCCACAGTGCGGAAATTCATCTTGCGGCCCTTGATGCCCTTGAGGCTCTAAGAAGTCTCGACGGTTTGCTCGCCCTTTACAAGCAAAGGGTGGGGCATGATGCTGGCTCCCTGCAAGACTTGGTCGCGGCAGGCTACCTGCGGGGGATTCCGCTTGACCCTTCGGGCGAAGCTTTTATAGTCGGGCCGGCTGGGCGCGCCGCGCTGGGCGCAAAAAGTGGAATTGATCTGGGCCTCGTGCAATGAAAAGGAGACAGGAGTTAGAAGCCAAGAGTCAGAATGAGACTGCATACTCTGCTCAGCACGGGGAAGGCAATGCCGAACATCCACAACGCCAATAGGGTCTTAAACCTCCCGCGGAGTTTTAGGCTGACTCCTGAATCTTACTTCGAAAGGGTGAAATCGCGTGGAAGTCATAAGATTTGTTTTTTGGGAAGGGATCAAGGTTCTGGGACTGGTTCTTCTGGGTCTGGTTTCCACCAAGTCGGTGGCCGCTCTTTCCGTATGCAAGGCTTGGGTAAAGCCCGCTCTCTATGCCCTTATCCTGGCTTTGGCGGGAGTGGGGGCTTGGGAAGCCGGCAACGATGTGGCCGCCGAGGTTTATATGTGGAGCTGCGACAGCAATTTGGGTCACGGGGATCTGGACAAGGCTTATTCCAATGCTATCCAGGCTGTCAGCCTGCGTCCCAACAGCATGACCTATTGGCACTCGCTGATACAGACCAAAATGCGCTTGGGACAGCTCCAGTCGGTGTTGGACGATGAGCCGGCAATGCGGGCCTTGAGCAAGGGTAACTTGGACGAGGTGGACGAGTACCAGTTTGCCCTCTGCTCGTACTTTTTGGGTCAATACGACAAAGTTGTGGCCACCACCCTGCGCTTGATTCGCCAGAACCCTTCCTATGCCGCACCCTATGTTTTGCAAGGCCTTGCCTACACGGCAGAGAAAAAGTATCCCGAGGCGCAACAGAGCTACCTCGCCGTGCTCCAGATTTTTCCCAATCATCAAGCGGCCGTGGAGGGTCTGGCGCGTGCCTATTACCTTGGCGGTGATCGGCAACAGGCGCGGGCAGTGCTCGATGAGACGGAGAAGTTTCCATTCCCTCCGCCCGCGCGGGAGAGATTCGAGGCACTGAAAGGGCTCTATGATCAGTAGCCCGCGCCTCACGCTTCACGTGCGGCTGGAGGACTTGGTCGCCCTCATTTTTTTCCTCCTCAACCTCCTCCTCCGAATCATCTTTCGCGGCCTGGGAAGTGGGAACTTCAGCCCTGCCGACGTCTTGATCATCATCCCGGCGGTGACGCTGTTGCTTGCCAAGGAGATGGTCCATTATTTTTTGGCAGGAAAGCCTGGCCTGGCCGCCGGGAGTGAAGGACCGTGGGATTTTGTCCGCCCATTTTGGGAAGTCCTCCGCGACTGGTTTCCCTTTCTCCTCATTCTACTGATGTACTATACCCTCTGGGGTGATGCGACACTGCTGATGGTCACCACGGATCGTGACCAGGCCTTGATTGCGCTCGACCAGCGGCTTTTTGGGTTTCAGGCCAGTTTGGTGTTGCAACGGATCATTTCCCCCGGGCTGACGACGTGGATGACCTTTGCCTATTTCTATCACCTTATTAACATTCCTCTGGTCGCCTGCTTTATCTACGTTTGGCGCAGCCGGGACCGTTTCCGCGAGATGATGAGCGGCATCATGGTGGTTTCTTTCCTCGGTCTGCTTGGGTATCTGCTTGTTCCCGCCATCGGCCCCATGTATACTCTGCGCAATCAATACAGTGTCCCCTTACATCAATCGGCGTGGATGTTTAATCGCGAGGTTGATTTCATGGACTTCGCCCGCATTCGCCGCGATGTTTTTCCCAGCCTGCACGTGGCGATTTCGTTTGTGGTTTGGCTTTACGCTTACCGGAATTCCAAGAAGCTTTTCTGGATTCTCTCGCCCTTGATAATGAGCCTTTGGTTGTCGACAATTTATTTACGCTATCATTACCTGATTGACGTGGTGGCGGGATTGATCCTGGCGCCACTTTCCTATTGGCTGGCCAATTGGCTGTTCCGCCGTTTCGGAGAAATCCCGGTTTCGGTAGCCGTTCCCGCGAGCTGGGCAGAACGCCTGCCTCGACTTGCCAAGCCGCCGGAGGTGGAAGGCATGCGAAAAGGGGAGGACGGCTAATGAGCGAGCCGCACCCACCCTCCCTTCAGGACCGACAGGGATTCTCCGCCAGCGCGGATGGCAGGGGAAGCCTCTCTCCGGCCTGGCTTATCACCCTCCTGCTTCTCCTTGCCATCCTCCCTTACGCCAACACGCTGCAAAATGGGTTCGTCTATGACGACAACAACGAGGTATTGACCAATCCTTTCATCCGCAGCTTTGCCCACGTAGGAGACATCTTCAGCACGCGAATCCTGGCGCACCTCGGCGCGCGCGGCGCCACGAACTACTACCGCCCCATCAGCATTTTTGGCTTCCTGATTTGTTACAGGTTGTTCGGGCTGCTCCCCTACGGATTCCACCTGGCGAATTTGCTGTTGCACGCGCTCATCGTGTGCGTGCTGTACGGGTTATCAAAGCGCCTCCTTCGGGATCAGTGGCTGGCTTTCGCCGCCGCGGCGATCTTTGCATTGCACCCCATCCACACCGAATCCGTGGCTTGGGTTTCAGGAGTTACGGACCTCGAATTGGCGGTGTTTTACCTGGGAACCTTCTGGTTGTTTCTCGCTAGCGCCCGGCCGCAAGGCGGACGGTCGGAGTTGGCGCAACTGGGCATGGTCGGGACCTTCATCCTGGCGCTGCTTTCCAAAGAACAGGCGGTGACGCTCCCGCTCATGGCTATGGTTTACGAGCACTTTTACCGCGGCGATCGCGCCGGCACCACCTGGCAGCAGAAAGTGTCGCGCTACGGCGCCCTGTGGCTGCTGGTGGTGGCCTATGTCGTGTTTCGAATCCGCTTTTTCGGCGCCTTCGCGCCGGTGCAGTTGACTCGAAATGTAAGCTGGTACCAGGCTATCCTTTCCGCGGCGCCTCTGGCGGGCGAATACTTGTGGAAGATGATTTGGCCAGTTCATCTCATCGCCTATTATCCCTTTCACAAAAGCGTCACTCCGTTCGACTTTCGGGTCTTGGTAGGGGCCGCGGCGCTGGGATTGTGCGCGCTTGCTTTTGCGGCTCTCTGGAAGCGCTCCCACCGCGTTTCCTTTGGTTTTATCTGGTTCTTCATCAACATTGCCCCGGTGCTGAATTCCCGCTGGCTGGGCCCCAACGTCTTCACCGAGCGGTATCTCTACCTTCCTTCCGTGGGCCTTTGCTGGGTTGCCGCTTGGGGGATCCGGCAAATATGGAACCGGACCGCGTTTTACCCGCACATCTGGCGTTTGGCACTTGGAACCCTTCTCGGCGCTCTGGCGGTGTTGGCGTTCGTCCGCATTGTGACGCGCAATCGCGATTGGCGGGATGATGCCACGTATTATCGCGTCACGCTGGCAGCGGTGCCCGAAGCCGGGAGCCTGCGCCTGAATCTGGGGGCGGTATACTGGAATCGTATGCAACCTGACGCCGCTGAACGCGAGTGGGAAAAGGCGCTGGTAGTTTCTCCCGATAGCGCCCAGCTTCTCAACGATCTGGGGCTAGTTTACGTGGATAAGAAACAGTACGACGAAGCCATAACCTACTTTCAACGGTCGATGCGGTTGCGCCCGAATTACACGGACGCTCACCTGAACCTCGGCCGCCTCTTCGAAACCTTGGGGAAAAACCCGGAGGCGGAGCTTCAGTTGCAAGCGGCCGCAGCCCTGGCGCCGTTGGACGTCCAGACGCGGAATGAGCTGGGGAACTTTTATCTGACTGCCGGCCGCCTGCGGGAAGCCGAAACGCAGTACCGGGCTTCGCTGGCAAGCATTGCCAACCCCGGCGCACTCGATTCGCTGGGAGAAATCGCGACGCGTCAGGGGCGTCACGATGCCGCCGAGCAGGCTTATCGCCAGGCGGTCAACCTGGATGAATTCGATTTCCGCGGGCACTTTGGGCTGGCGGCAATTCTCGCCGCGGAAGGCCGTGGGGCCGAAGCTGCGGACCAATATCGCGCCGGCCTGAGCGTCGATCCGCTCAATCAGGAGGCCCAAGCCGCACTCCGGCGGCTCACATCAAATTTACCTCATGGCAAAACACCGAACCCATAAGGCCGTCGGGGGCAATAGCGATGTAGGATCGCCAATCGCCAGTGTAGCGCGGACCTGTTTTGTAGGTCCGCGGCTTTTCCTTGTCGATCGGGGACGAGCCGCGGACCTACAAATCAGGTCCGCGCTCCTCCTCCCGTTGGCGCTGCTTTGCTGCCTCGGCGCCAATTTGCGGGCGCAGACGCCCGCCCCCGCTACCACTGACTCCTACGTTCAGCAATTCGAGTCGAGCTATCGCGAGGTGCGAAGCCTGCGGGCTGAGTTCACTCAGACTTACACCCTGGGAGGAAGGACGCGCATTGAATCGGGGAGCGTCGCCTTTGCCCGGGGAGGCCTCATGCGGTGGACCTACCGGCGGCCCACGGAAAAGCTCTTTCTCTCCGACGGTAAGCAAGTATCGCTCTATATTCCCGAGGAACACCAACTCACTCGCACTCCCATGAAAGCGAGTGAAGATTTTCGTGTGCCGTTTGAGTTGCTGCTCACCCGGCTGAATCTGCGGCGCGTCTTTGCCCGGGTTGAGATGGCAGACGCGGCGCTGGAGCACGACCCCGCCGATCACGTGCTGCGCGCTTTTCCCAAGAAAGGGTATGCAGAGGATTACAGCAACGTCCTGATTGAATTGGGTCCCCAGTTCGATATACGAGGGTTGGTTGTGAACTATCCCGACCACAGCCGCATGGATTTTCGCTTCGACCACATCGAGCGCAACCCACCCCTCCCGCGCTCCCTCTTTCAATTCACCCCGCCCGCCGGGACGGAGATCATCGATCAGCACTGAAGTGGGGAGGGGAGAAATCTTCAGTTTTCAGTCGTCAGTGCCCTCTCCTTTTTGTGCAGAGAGATTTATGAAAACAGCACCCCGCCAAGGAATCCTTTCCCTCCCCGCCTTGGGGGCGAGGGGGGACCGCAAGGCGGAGTGGGCCCCACGTTCTGCAGGTCGTGGGGGTGAGGGGACAGTCCTGGCCGCCCAAATCGCAGCTCCGACTGCCGCTAACCCGGATTTCTCACCACGATTACGGAAGGGCGGGGCTTTAGCCCCGCCGTTGCAAGGCCATCCTGATTATTTCCAAGTTCCGCACCCCGCGCAGCTTGCAGCCGCAAGCTGCGCGGGGTGCGGGACAAATAGAGGGCGGGAACCGCGATTTCGGCGGGGCTGAAGCCCCGCCCTTCCGGCATTGCCTAAACGTGGTGAGAAGCCCGGGCTAAGCCCCGTCACACTTTCAGGACAAACCTTTCAATCGCGCACGCCACGCCGCTGTCGTCGCAGGCAGATGTTACCGCCCATCCCGCCCGGTGAAGCCCGTCGATGTGATTTCCCATCACGACCGGCAGCCCGGCGAACTCCAGCATTTCGAGGTCATTAAAGTTGTCGCCGAGGGCCATGACCTCGCTCGCGGGAATTCCACAATGCGTGGCCCAGAATTTCAGCGCCTGCCCTTTGGAGCACCCCTGGTTCATGATGTCGAAGATGGCGATATTGCGGTCAGGGTACTTCGTCCAAGTGAGATGGACGCACTGGCCGGTTTCGGACTGGCGAAGCAGCGTCTCCGCTCCCTCGATACAACTCGGCGGGCCGCCGATCATGAGCTGAACGGGGTCGCACTTCACCGCGGCATGCAGGTCCGGGACTAACAGCAGGTGATCGAGACTGGTCCTCAGGTACCAGCCGAGCGGGCCCGCGGGAATGGCGCAGTCCTCCATGGTGACCTGCCCGCGCCCCGGCAAATCGAAAATGACGACCGTATAAGGCCGGTATGCGTGGACGATTTCCAGCACCTTAAGGGCAGCGTCGCGGGGCAGAAAGTTTTGGTAGGCGACCTCGCCCGTGGGCGTGCGGATTAGCGCCCCATTGGAGGTGATGATGGTCATCGGGAAAGGAATTTTCGCCACGTAAGGCGCGGCCGACCGGGGACGCCGGCCTGTCACCACGACCACTTGAATTCCTCGCTCCGAAGCAGCCGCCAGGGCTTGAACGTCCTTCTCCGAGATTTCCCATCGACTGTTGACAAGCGTGCCGTCAAGGTCCAGGGCAATGAGGCGAATCGACATGCAGGGAAAATGGTAAATGGTAAAGGGTAAATGGTAAAGGCTAGAAGTTGTAGCGCTGAGCTATAGCTCAGGGTGTGCTGAGTTAAAGCTCAGTGCTACGACACCGACCTTTTAGCTTCATATTTCAACCTTCATCCTTCACCCTTTAACCTTCTAGCTTCTAACTTCCCGCTTCTGCTAGACTCAAACTTCATGTCATTCATAACCCATCTGGAATGCGCGCGCTGTTCCAAAAGGTATCCGCCGGGAGAAATCCAGAACCTCTGCGAGTGCGGTTCGACTCTCTTTGCGCGCTACGATTTGCGGCGGGTGTCCACCAAGCTTGAGCCTCACACGCTGAAGTCTCGCGCCCGGAACTTGTGGCGGTACCGGGAGGTTCTGCCGGTTGCCCAAGAGTCGTCGGTCATTTCCCTCGGCGAGGGTTTTACGCCGCTCCTGCGCGCGCGCCGGCTGGGTGACAAGCTCGGCCTGCCCAATCTCTATTTGAAAGACGAGTCGCAGAATCCTACCGGATCATTCAAGGCACGCGGCATGGCCGTGGCAGTGAGCAAGGCTCACGAACTGGGAATCCGCAGGCTGGCAGTTCCCTCCGCGGGAAATGCCGGCGGCGCCCTGGCGGCCTATGCCGCGAAGGCGGGGATGGAGGCCGCGATTTTCATGCCGGAAGGGACGCCCCTGGCCAACCGCCTGGAATGCGCGTTGCACGGCGCCAAGGTGACCTTGGTCCCCGGCAGCATCAAGGATTGCGGTCGCGTGATGCGCGAGAGCTTGCAGGGGGAAAACTGGTTTGACGTTTCGACCCTGCGTGAGCCCTATCGCGTGGAGGGCAAGAAGACCATGGCCTATGAAGTTTACGAGCAACTGGGGGGACGCTTGCCTGACGCCATGATTTATCCCACCGGCGGCGGCACCGGACTGATCGGCATGTGGAAGGCCTTTGACGAGATGCACGAATTGGGGTGGATTGCGGAGCGGCGGCCGCGCATGTTCGCCGTCCAAGCACACGGCTGTGCGCCCATGGTGCGGGCCTATGCCGGGGGAGCCGAGCGCGCGGAAGAGTGGAGAGACCCGAAAACACTGGCATCCGGCTTGCGCGTCCCCGGCGGAATCGGTGATTTCTTGATTCTGAGCGCCGTGCGCAAAAGTCGCGGCACTGTGCTGGCGGTTTCCGATGCCGACATGCTGACGGGGGTCCGCGAGATTGCGGAGACGGAAGGATTGATGACCTCGCCGGAAGGCGGAGCCACTCTTGCGGGGCTGAAGAAACTGTTATTTGATGGCTTCTTGGGCGGGCATGAATCCATCGTGCTTTTCCTCACCGCCACCGGGTACAAGTATCTGGAGGCCCTGGAACGATTGGTTTAGGAAACTCTCATGGCACACACCGAGCGCCTCTATTACACCGACAGTTACTTAAAGGAATTCAGCCCACGCGTAATCCGCACCAGTCCTGACCCGCTTGGGGCACGCGTTTACCTTGACCGCACGGCATTCTACCCGGAGTCGGGCGGGCAGCCCAGCGACCGCGGCACGCTGGGGGGTATGCCTGTGATTGACGTCATCGCTGAGGGAGATGAGGTTGCCCACATCCTTGCCGGCAATCCCGTGGGCGAAGCCGTCCAAGGGAAGATCGACTGGGAGCGCCGCTTCGACCACATGCAACAGCACACGGGGCAGCACATTCTATCGGCGGCGTTTGAACGTAGAGGTGGTTACAAGACCGTGTCGTTTCATTTGGGCGCAGAGAGCGCGACGATTGATCTGGATTCCGACCGTGTGGGCGCCACGCAGATTGAAGGAGCAGAAGAACTGGCAAATCGTGTGGTCTTTGAAAACCGGCTCGTGCAGATTTCCTTTCGGCCGGCCGCGGAAGCGCAGCAACTCGATTTGCGAAAACCCACTTTCCGCGAAGGCGACATTCGGCTGGTGGAGGTTGAGGGCTTTGATCTTTCCGCCTGCGGAGGCACCCACGTTAGCCGGACCGGCGGCGTGGGAATGATCTGTATTCGCAAGGTGGACCGCGCCAAGGGCCTGACGCGCGTTGAATTCGTGTGCGGGGGGCGGGCGCAGCGCCGGGCCCGGCAGGATTTTGCCATCTTGAGCGAAGCGGCGCGCTTGTTCTCAACGGGATTGGAAAACGTTCCCGAGATGATCACAAAGCAATCGCAGGACCTGCGCGAGGCGGCCAAATCTCTGCAAAAACTGGGGGAGGATTGGGCGGAATTGGCAGCCGCCCGATTGTGGCAGCAAGCCCCGGAGCAAGCTGGAGTGCGCGTAGTCCAGTGCCTGTTTGAGGCCACCGAGGGGAAGAAGGCCAAGCTTACTGCGCACGCGGTGGGGAAGCACTCCGGCGCCATCGCCCTGATTGGGGTTAAGGGGACTCCCGCCGCGCTCTTCTTTTCCCAGACGCCCGCTGGGAAAGCAAACATGTCTGACCTGATGAAGCAGACCTTGGCAAAATTCGGGGGCAAGGGCGGCGGAACCCGCGATTTCGCTCAGGGTGGCGGGCTGCCGGAGAATCAGCTCGAAGCGGCCTTGCATTTCGCGCAAAGCCTGTTGCCGGTGGTTTCCTAAATTGTCGGAATGATTTCGAAGTAGAGGTTCATACCTCCCAGCCCCCCAGGGGCGACATAACACAACCAGGGCGTTGGCCTGGGCTCAGTGCGCCTGAATGCGCCATCGACCGGAGAGGTAGAAGTCCTCTCCCAGTCAACGTAACTTGAAACCGACTGCATCGGCGTCGCCGCATGTCGCCGTGGTCAGTCCGTTGCTCTCCATTATATAAATCGACCCGCTCGACGAGAGGGACTCGAATCCAAGCGATTCTTCCTACCCCTATCTTAATTGTGCCCTTGCAGGGCTCGAATGAGTTGGCCCTCGGTTGTACATCGTGGCGCCCCATTTCTGACATCAAGGAGAGCTGCCCGCCAACGGGTTCGTTATTTATGGTAGGGAATAGTTTGCGTGCAAGCGCGGGTTGTGTCACATTTTCTGTTTATGGCAGCAAACAATTCAGGGGAGCAATCGCCGCAACCCCGCCAGACGTTTGGCCAGACGGCCAAGCAAGCGGGGTTGTTCATGCTCTTCGGGACCCTGTTGATGATCCCGCGGATCCGGCGTCTGCGGCGCCGTGTGTGGGCTTGGACCTCCGTTCGCTTGGCTGTGGCTGTGTGCGGGGGATGGCTGATTTGGCGGTTTATACACGATGCGGCGGGAGTGGCATCGCTGGCTTCGGGGGTGCTCTTCCTTGCCTTCAGTTTGCTGATCCGCGCGAAGCCGGTGGTGAAATCGATGGATGCTTTAGCCCATGAAATGAGCGCCCTGATCGTGTTGAATGGCGGAATATTCCGGCAGCCGCCCGATCCCGCACCGATTCACCAGGCCCAAATTTTTGTTCATCCCGAGCACATCATCGTGTTAGGACCGCGCGAGCGCCGCCTCCTTGAAATTCCCCTCGGAAAGGTTCGGGACCTGGCGGTGCGTCCGGTTATCAACGGATCTGGAGATAACGTCGCGCCTTGGGAAGTGGAAATCAACTGGGTGGCCGATGAACCCTGCACGGCGACATTTCACTATGACGGCGTCTTCGCCGAGCATCTGGCGCGGGTTACCGAATCCACTTTGCGTAGTCAATGGAAAAAGGGTCTACCGGTTATCGCGCAATGAGGGGAAAGTTTCCTGGAGGATGCAGGCCAGTGGTGTGTGGGGCTTGGTCTTGTTGGAGGCCGCACGCGCATAAGAGATCACATCCCTCTCCCCAAGGGAGGGGGCTGGTTTCCTTGAGTTTGCGCTTACGGGGGATTGCCCCGGGATATTTTCTGCCGCCCTCGCAGGGCGCGCACATAGGAGTTCGGACATGAACCCAGTAGGTACAATTCGCCAGCTCGCGCGGTTTCCAGTGAAATCGATGCGCGGCGAGGCTCTCGCCGCCACCCTGCTGACGCTGCAAGGCGTACCGGAGGACCGGCGCTACGCGTTCGTCCAATCCGCTTCGCGCAGCAGCTTTCCCTGGCTTACGGCCCGCGAGCTCCCGGAGCTTTTACGCTACAAGCCGGCCGTGGAGGCGAAAGGTTCAGGGGAACCCGTGGTGAGGGTTACCACTCCCAGTGGGACGACGTGGCCGGTGGACAGCGAGGAACTCCGCCGGGAAATCGAAGAGCGCTCCGACCGAGCCCTCTTTTTGTTGCATGACGGCCGCGGCTCGTACGACGCAGCTCCTATTTCACTGATCAGCCGGCAGACGGTTGCCCGCATCGCCGAGGAAAGCGGAACGGCGGAAAACCCCTGGCGCTTTCGCCCTAACCTTTTGATTGATCTGCAGGATGGCGGAGCCTTCGAGGAGTTGAAATGGGCCGGGCGGGTTCTGCGAGTGGGGGACGCAGCGCGCGTCGCCATCACGAAAGTCGATCAGCGATGCGTCATGATTACGCTCGACCCGGAGACCGGGGAGTCGAGTCCCAGCGTTTTGCGCTGTGTCGCCCAGCAGCACGCGAAGTGCGCCGGCGTCTACGGGACGGTGCTCGCCCCTGGCGAGGTTCGCGCCGGCGACCCTATTTGGCTGGAAGCCTGATTGGGCGGCAACCTGCTTCCCCTGGCTCCTGGCTGCAGTTATCGCACAGCTCGTCACAAAGGGTCCCCCGGGAATTTCACCGGCACGCATACATTACTTTTGATCTGTGCGCCCCATCCACCAACAGGATTTCACAGCATCTGAGCCAACCCCGGTTGCAGCTTTGGCCGAGCGCATACATCGAAATGCAGAGTAGGAGGGGAAGCGAGCCGAAAATCCGACTTCCTCTCCCCTCGTCGAACTGGACGTGCGGAATGTGCTTGGCGCCTTGACCGTCTTTGACTGCCGGACACGGCTTACATCGTATGGAAAGCAAACATCCTCTCATTTGAACCCGAGCCTGGATTTCTCACCACGCGTTTGGAAGGGCGGGGCTTTGCAGGCTGCGGAAAAAACCATGTGGTGCTTGGCGCTAGCACTGTCAGCACCACCCCGGCGCACGGCGCGCCACCCCTCCTCATCTGAGGAGGGGAGTGTTTTCAACAACTCCCCTCCTGATTCAGGAGGGGTGGCGCCTCGGGCGCCGGGGTGGTCGTATGCCGAGGACAGTTTTTCCTCAGCCTGTTTAGCCCCGCCGTTACAGGCCGTGTTGATTTTTCCTGTGCCGCACACCCCGCACAGCTTGCAGCCGCAAGCTGTGCGGGGTGTGCGACAAACAGAGGGAAGGGGCCCCGATTTCGGCGGGGCTAAAGCCCCACCCTTCCTGCAACCCCCCAACCGTGTCCTGGGGTCGTGAGAAATGCGGGCTAGGGCCTCCTTCCCAGCAGCGCACTTAGGGCGTCAGGGGCTGCTGCAATGGGCGCCGCGATCGTTGGAGAACTTAATCCCGAATCCTTAAAGCTTGGATGAATTGATCCGATAAGACATATGAGGTCGCGCCGATACAAAGTGTGTGATTGCGCAGGGTGCGGGCAGTTGTGGCTGTGAGCATTCCGCGGATGATAAGCGCCGTCGTAGCCTGGGGAAAGCCATCGCGGCGATGGCGCATAAGACCAAGAGAGCATGACTATGGACGCACGTCATACCATTCTCGATCCCAGTCTGAATAGCCCCGAAGTAGGGGAGTTTGAAAAAGCCCTCCGCCAGCGAGTGGTGGGGCAGGAACGGGCCGTGCGGCGGCTGGGGCGCGTTTACCAGGTCTTTCGGGCAGGGCTTTCCACGCCCGGCCGGCCGGTGGTAAATCTGCTTTTCTTGGGCCCCACCGGCTCCGGCAAGACACGCCTGGTGGAAGCGACCGCCGAGGTCCTCTTCGGCGACGCGCGCGCCGTCGTCAAAATCGACTGTGCGGAGTTTCAGCACAGCCACGAAATCGCCAAACTGATCGGCTCGCCGCCCGGCTACCTCGGTCATCGCGAAACCCAGCCGTTGATTACCCAGGACGTGCTGGACCACTATCACACCGAGGGTACCAAGCTTTCGCTGATATTGTTTGACGAAATAGAAAAGGCCTCGGACGCACTGTGGCAGCTCCTGCTGGGTATTCTCGACAAAGGCACGCTGACGCTAGGCGATAACCGCCGCGTAGATTTTTCGCGAAGCATGGTCTTCCTTACCTCGAACCTCGGCTCGCACGAAGTTATGAACCTGATGAGCGGCGGGTTGGGCTTTGCCGCCGGCCGCGTCGACGAGGATGAGGAGCTTGATCAGAAGATCTACCGGGCCGCCACGGAAGCGGCGCGGCGCAAGTTTTCACCGGAGTTCATGAACCGCATCGACAAAGTCGTCGTATTCCGCGCCCTGACGCGCGAGCACCTGGAGCAGATTCTTGATATCGAACTCGGGCGCGTGCAGCAACGCATCATAAACGCGACAAACGGTCAGCAGTTTGTTTTTCGCTGCACGATCCCGGCGCGCGATTTTCTGCTCCGGGAGGGCACCGACCTGAAGTTTGGCGCCCGGCATCTGAAGCGCTCTATCGAGCGGCACCTCGTGTTCCCTATGTCGAACCTGATCGCTACCCAGCAGATTCAGTTGGGTGACCTCATCACGGTGGATTTCGATGATGTATTGGACAGGCTGATTTTCGCGAAAGAAGAGCAGGGTGCGCTGGTCGGCGCCGAGGAAACGAAGAAGGAAGAGGCTGCTCTGGAGCCGGTGTCGGTGCGGACCGCCGGGGCGTCATGCGCGCTGGCTCGCCGCGCCAGCCCCGAGGCACGCCCGTGATAGGAGAGCTGGTCGCCACGGCAGCGCTGTTCTGACCGTGAGTTCTTCTCAGGATTGATTCTGTTACGGCAGCCGCACGTCGTCAACTGAAGGGGCGACCTCTACCTTCGCCTTCTCCCCCGCTCAATGGCAGTCATTCGACCCCCGTCCATCTTCCGGCCTAACCGATCCCTGGCGTTCGGGATTCCCCTGTTCCAGTTCATTGTCGAAGAAAAGCCCAGGGTCACGAGCGCGGTGAGTGTGGCGACCCGCTGACAGGGGGCACCTAACCCCGAACCCCCAAGCCCGAATCCCCAGCCCTTTCTGCGCGGATTCAGGTGCATTTATTCGAGTTCGTCATCGCAGGAAAAGCCCACGGTCAGAAAAACGCTGACCATGGCCCGCACTCTGAATTCAGAATACAGAACCCGAAAGGACATATCGGATGCGATACTTGACAGTGGGGGTAGGCACGGCTACACTCGCCAGCATTCTAGCGCAGCTCGACAACAGGGAATAGAAACAGTCAATTTCTCCCATGCGCCTTGGGCGCGCTTACAGGGAAATCATACAAGCCGGAGGTTAGCAGATATGAGCAGCACGATGCACATGGCACCCAATCTCGCTCCTCGTACTATCCCGCCACTCGCGGCAACTATCAAGCTGAAGGCCATAAACAGTGTGCGGGTGAATTACAATTTGTCGCCGGTAAATAGCGTGCCTCCGGCGCAAATTACCCTCACGCCTGCGGTTCCTAGCATGGGAGCAATGAACTACCTCTCTCTGCAAGGATATTACTCCACCCTGCCAGGACGCGAGTGGATTTGCCTGGGAATTGAGCCAACTGATTCCCTTATGCTCAACTTCGCGACGGTCTCAGGGAAGACTTACCTGCTCGATGTCGGTGTCCACAATACTGGTAATCCAGTTTGGCACTATCAGTTTAAGTTTGGAGGTGCCCCACAAGGCAGCGCCACCTCAACCGTGTCAACCGTAACCGCGGTACAAGGTAACCTTCTCATACCCTTCATCGCTTTTGCTGGGAAAATCATGCTGTTATTATATTTAGGTCCAGGAGGTCAACGCAGTAATTTCCTCAGCGCAGAACTGACTCGGGTAGATTGATTTGGTTGCGCGGGACCGCGGTCTGAGCCTGGAACGTTTTTCATTTACAAGGTTCTTTAAGGCCCTTAAGGATTTTGTTTTCAGCGCTGGTTTGCGGGCATATTCAAAAAAGTCACAACCCCTTCGCATCGTCCTGACCCTGAGATTTTCTCGTACCCGATAGTGTTACCCCGCCCGCATGTTCGAGGTCGCGACGAAACCTTGCCTGGATTAGCCTCTCGCCGTCTGGTTTGGTGTATACTTTCCTAGAGGGAAACCCCAAATGGAAATCCCCGTTAAGCTTCTTCGCCTGGCGCGCCATGTTGCCCGGCGGGCGTATCGCCGCAGGCCAGAATCGACGCGTAGAGGGAACCGCCGCTACCGAGTTCACCTTTTTGCCACGGCATTACTGTTCGGCGCAATCGGCCTCCAAAGTGCGGACGCGCAGTCGCTCGATCCCAATAAGCCGGCCCCGCTGCAATCCGGAGTCAATACCGGCACGGCCGACAATATGATCGGGCCGCAATACTGGTTCTTTTCGGGGGGGCCCGGCAATGTCAAAATCGTCGCCCGCTTTAAATCGATGGGGCTTCTCGGAAATTCTACACAGGCTACGATCACCGTCGTTCTGTACGACGACAAAAAAACCTGGCAGACCAAGGTGGATTTGTCTGCCCAAGCGGCATTCAGCGAAAAGGCAATTCCCGGCAAGTTCGATCACAAACAGAAAGTAATTCTCGAGGTTGTGCCTCCGCCGAACGGTCTGGTACGCAGCGGTGGCGATTATCAGATTGAGGTTACCGGAGCTGTCGAATTCGCTCATCCCGACAATTCGGGTGGCGATCCCATCGTCCGGACCTATGTCGGGGGGCGCGGTTTGTGTAAGTTCCTGCCCGATGGCCGGGTGCTGGCGGCCGACGGTACCGAGGGTCGATGGAAGTTGTTCGACGCCGACACCAAATCCTACTCCGTAACCTTTCCGGGCTTTTCACCTGAATCCCTCAAGCTCGTGCCGGGCCGGGGACTGGTAGATGCTGCTGACGGCAGCACGCTAGTTTACACAGAAACCCGCAAATAGCCGGCAGCGGCGTTGCCGCGGCGACTCGTCCTGACCGCGGGCTTTTCTCCTGCCCGATACCGCTACGGCAACCGAACCTCGTCAACCGTAATGGGGGACTCCGCGAACGTCGCCTTTTCCCCAGCCAGACGGTTGTCATTCACCCACCGCCCTCTTCCGGTTGCTTCCCAGATCCCTTGCGCACGGGATTTCCTGTTCATGTGCGGGAGCCGCCAGAGAAGATGTAGCGCAAGGCCCGCTTTCCGGCCTTGCGGCACTTCCACGGTGATAGAGGTTGGTCGGCGCAGATAGCGGACCGTTTTGGGATCGGTTGGTTGGTACCGCAGCCAGTTGGTGATTCGGATTATCTTGCTTGCGTCGCGGCGAAAACCAGCGCTCATGGAAGAGCCGCAGAGCCTGCCCTGAGCCTGTCGAAGGGGCCGGAGTGCGGCCCTGCGCGACCCGGATCCCTTTGCGCACGGGCTTCCGGTACGGTTTTTCCAGTTCGTCATCGCAGGAAAAGCCCACGTCATGAATGCAGCGGAGTGATCGCAGCTTGCATCTACCCGCGGAGCGATCTACCACCGCCCAAGGCAGCGCCCTGGGTCAATACGAGGTAGCGCAGAATTATCCCGCTCCGAGCGGGATTACCCTGCGGCTCTTCGCTTTCAAATGCAGCAGAATGTCGAAGCGATCCTGTTGTGAACCGGAGAGGAAGGCAAACCGCGCCTACCTTTGATGCGCTACACGCTCTTTCAACGCCACGTCGGGATTGTTCGTCTAGACCTCTGGTATTACGTGTTGCCCCAAGAGTCGCCTAGCAAGTAGGCTCAATTGGATCTGGACACGGCTCGCGATCATGTTATACTCGAGGAGCAGACGGTAAACGATAGACAGGAAGCGGGGCGCTGAATCCCGACTCCGGAGCGCGTTCTCCCTCCGGATGAGTATATGAAAACACAGTATGTTACCTGAAAAAAGGTGGAATTTCGATGACACGCGCAAAAAATCAAGTGTTTGAAAACAGGGAAGTTATACCGATGATGTTCGGGGAGGAGACGCGGACCCAAAAGATGTTAAAAATGAAGAGTCCCCTGGATGAGTCATTGAAAACAAAGGGGCAAAAAAAGTGCTCTGGATGAGTGAATGAAAACAAAGAAGTTACGAGGGTTTTGAGATGAGTTATTGAAAGGAAAGGAGATAGGTGTTGTTTTGTCGAGAAACCCTTGATACTGCCCATCTGCGATGCGGCAGGGCGAGATCCTTCGCAAGGCTCGGGATGACTGCGCTAGCGCCTCGAGGATTCGAAGGCTGTCCTGGTTTTCACCTTTCACCTTGGCGTTTTGCGCTTTAGGCTTTGACGTGTTGTTGCCACTCTGCCAAGGGCAAGATGACAGCAAACCGGTAAGGTCGGAAGCAAGCCTAGCGCGTCCTGTTCTTTAGCTCCGCGGCTTTTTGTTGTCGATGGGGGACGAACCGCGGACCTAAAGAACAAGCCGGTGCTTGGCTCGCTGAACCCTGGCATCGGGCACGTATTTCTAGACACATTCTCGCGTCGGTCTCTATAATGAACGTTTATCCTCACGACGGAGGACGCATGCAAGAACCGCTGGACCTTAAACAGACAATCAACCTTCCCAAGACCTCATTCTCCATGAAAGCCAACTTGCCACAGAACGAGCCCAAGTGGCTCGCTCGGTGGACGAAGGAGAATCTCTACGGGCAAATTCGCGAGTCGCGCAAAGACGCGCCGGTATTCACCCTGCACGACGGGCCGCCGTATGCCAACGGGCGCATCCATCTGGGAACGGCGCTCAACAAAATCTTGAAGGACTTCATCGTGAAGATGAAGACCCTGGAAGGGTTCAATACCCCGTATGTTCCCGGTTGGGACTGCCACGGCTTGCCCATTGAGATCAATGTGGACAAGGAGCTGGGCCCGCGCAAGGCCCAGATGAGCACGGTGGAAGTGCGGCGCGCCTGCCGCAAATTCGCCGAGAAATTCGTAGATATCCAGCGGCAGGACTTTATTCGCCTGGGCGTTTTGGGCGAGTGGGAAAACCCTTACCTGACGATGGGTTTTGAATATGAAGCGAGCATTGCCGAAGCGTTCTTGGCTTTCCTGCGCGGAGGTTATGTCTACCGCGGGCGGAAGGCGGTTTACTGGTGCATTCATTGCAAGACGGCGCTGGCGGAAGCCGAGGTGGAATACGAGAACGATCGCAGCCCGTCGATCTATGTGCGTTATCCGGTGACGTCAGATCCGGCGGCGCTCGATCCGGCGCTGGTTGACCGCAAACTTTGGGTCGTCATCTGGACCACCACGCCCTGGACTTTGCCCGCCAGCATGGCCGTGGCGTTCCATCCGGATTTTGAATATGTGGTGGTGGGCGACGACGACCCGCACGGCGATGCCTACATCATCGAGAGCCGCCGCGTGGGGCCGGTGCTGGAAGCGACGGGTTTGAACGCCCCCAACATCCTCGCGCGCCTCCCCGCCAAGGGGTTGGAGAAAATTCAAGTCCACCATCCTTTTCTTGACCGGGCGATCGTGCCGGTGATGGCGAATTATGTGACCGCCGAGGATGGCACGGGTATTGTGCACACCGCTCCCGGCCACGGGCGCGAGGACAACCAGACCGGGGTTCAGTATGGGATTGATATTTACTGCCCGGTGGATGAGGCGGGGAAAATCTTCGAGGGCCTGCCCGAGTATGTGGGCAAGCGTGTTTTCGATGCGAACCAGCCCATCGTGGAATTGTTGAAGTCGAAAGGGGTGCTGATGGGGCCGGCGGGCTGGCTCGACCACTCTTATCCCCACTGCTGGCGCTGCCACAACCCCATCATCTTCCGCGCGGCGGAGCAGTGGTTCATTAACATGGACCACAAGGAGTTGCGCCAGCGCGCTCTGGATGAAATCAAGAAGACCCGGTGGGTCCCCGCGTGGGGTGAAGAGCGCATTTCCAACATGATCGCCGAGCGCCCGGACTGGTGCATCTCGCGGCAGCGAGTTTGGGGTGTGCCTCTCACCGTGTTTCATTGCGTTGACTGCAAAAAGCCTATTCTGGACGCGAATCTGGCGCAGCACGCTATCGAGCTTTTCCGCAAGGAAGGCGCCGACGCGTGGTATGCGCACACGGAAGCGGAGCTGCTGCCCCCCGGGGCCCACTGTCCGGACTGTGGTGGGAAGAATCTGCGGCGCGAGACCGATATCCTTGATGTCTGGTTTGACTCCGGGTCAAGCCATTATGCGGTCCTGGGGCATCGGCCGGATTTGCCCTGGCCCGCTGATATTTATCTGGAGGCGGGCGACCAATACCGCGGTTGGTTCCACAGTTCGCTGCTGGTGGCCTTGGGAACAAAGGGCTCCGCTCCCTACCGCCAAGTGTTGACGCACGGCTGGGTGCTCGATGCGCAAGGCCGCGCCATGTCGAAGTCAATCGGCAACGTGATTGAGCCGATGGAGGTCATCAAGACTCACGGCGCGGAGGTTCTGCGCCTGTGGGCGGCCTCGGTGGAGTTTGGCGAGGATGTCTCCATTTCGCCGGAGATGCTCACCCGCCTTTCCGAAGCTTATCGCAAGCTGCGCAATACCTTCCGCTATTGCCTGGGCAACCTCTACGATTTCGACCCAGTCAAGGACAGCGTGGAGGCGAGCCAATTCGAGGAGATCGATACCTGGGCGCTGGTGCGCACAGCGGGATTGCTGGAGCGGGTGCAAGCCGCGTACAACGAATATGCATTCCACAAGGTCTATCGCGGCGTGTATGACTTCGCCACGGTGGACTTGAGCAAATTCTATTTCGACATCCTGAAGGATCGCCTTTACACCGCGCCGGCAGGATCCGTCCGGCGGAGAGCGGCGCAAACCACGCTTTACCGCATCGCCGACGCCTTGGTGCGCGTCGTTGCGCCGTTGCTGAGCTTCACCTCGGAGGAAGTATGGACGCACCTTCCCGCCTCTCATCTGCGGGAAAAGAGCGTTCACTTGGCCAAGTATGTTTCCCCTGCGGACCTGCGTGCGGGACTTTCCACCCGACACCTCGAGCGGATGGAAAACTGGCCGCCGCTGATTGCCCTGCGCGAGAAGGTGCTGAAGGCCCTGGACGATGCGCGCGAGGAGAAAATCATTGGCGGGCCGCTGGAAGCTCGCGTGGTCCTGGCGGTCACCGGTGAGCTTCAGCCGCTGGTGGAGGAGTATCGCGCCTTCCTCCCGGGTTTTTTCATCGTGTCGCAAGTCGAAATCGCCCAGCAAGCGGGGCAGGGCGCCCGCGCCACCGGATTGACCGGCGTGAGCGTGAAAATCGAAAAAGCTCTTGGCCAGAAATGCGCCCGCTGTTGGAACTATTCCGAACAGGTCGGAAAGGACGAACGCTATCCCACGGTGTGCGAACGCTGCTCCGCGGCGCTGAAGGAAATTGAGGCGGGGCGATAGCGCCTGCGGAAAAACCCTTCAGGACTGTCATTCTGAGGAGCCGCAGGCGACGAAGAATCTCGCCGTGACTTAGAAATGCAGAGAGCGAGATCCTCCGCGTAGTTTACCCTGAGCGGCAGAGCGAGATTCTTCGCTGCGCTCAGAATCACAGCGAACGCGCTCAGGATGACCGCAGAGAACGTTTTTCAGTAGACTGGATGGATACCGCCCAGTGACTCAACACGGCTAACTATGCCCTCAACCATGACCCCGCGGGTGAAAATTATTTCGCGAGTCTACATGGCCGTGATTGCCGCGGCGGTGTTTGGGGCAGACCAGTGGACCAAGGCCCTGGTGGAAAGCCGCATTCCCGAGCTTGCTGTCGTTCCCATGGTGGGAGGTTTTTTCAACCTGACCAACACCAAAAACTCCGGGGCGGTGTTTGGACTCTTCTCCGATTCGCCGGTCTGGTGGAAGACGCCGCTGCTGATTGTCATTTCCGCGGCGCTGCTGGGTGCGGTGATGATCTTGGTGGTTAGAACCCAAAACCTGCACTGGGCGGCGCGCATCGGACTGTCGCTGATCCTGGGCGGCGCGCTCTCCAATCTCTTCGACCGCATGCGCTGGGGCCAGGTCGAGGATTTCCTCGATTTCTACGTCCGCAGTTATCACTGGGCCACTTTCAATTTGGCGGATAGCGCCATCGTGGTGGGCACGGGATTCATCGTCGTGCAGGTGCTCTTTTCCGATTGACGTTCCCGCCTCAAACTCCGAAAATTGCGGCTCACCCTTCGGGTAGCCTTGCCGGTAGCAGTGAGGAGGGGGTGGGTCGGTTGAGATCCCTCAGCGCTGCCAGCCCTGGACGAAGCTGGCGGGCGACCCACGAATTTTGAACCTTTCAAAGGGCGGGTGGAAGCATGAGCGTACATTGCTGCGATCGAATGGATCACGATCTGAATCAAAAGTGTGATGTGCACAAGACCCGGTCGGACTGCCCTCACGCCATGATCGAGGTCGTCCGAGGGGGATACGGTCTGATCGTCCATGATGGCGGATCGTCTGTTGTCGAAATTGGCTTTTGTCCGTGGTGCGGATCAAAGCTTCCGGAGATGGCCGATCTCTCCGAATTCTCAAACTGACCCACTATCGTTGGGAGTGTGGATGGCGCAGACGCGGCAGTTCGTGGTTCCGGCGGAGTCAACCGGCGATCGTCTGGATCTTTTCCTTGTGGGGCAGATGCCGGACTGGAGTCGTAGCCAGATTCAGCGCCTGATACGCGATGGATTGGTGACGGTCGGCTCGGCTCCGGCGAAGAAATCCGGGGAGGAGATTGAGGCCGGAGCCCACATTAGCGTCAGTGCCGAGCATGGGGAGTCGCGGGCCACCCCGGAAGACTTGCCCCTGGATATCGTTTACGAGGACGCAGACGTGCTGGTGGTAAACAAAGCCGCCGGCATGGTGGTGCACGTCGGCGCCGGAGTGAATTCCGGCACGCTCGTAAACGCCCTCTTGCACCACATTAAGGCGTTGTCAAGCGCGGGCGGCGAGCAGCGGCCGGGGATTGTACATCGGCTGGACAAGATGACTTCCGGCCTGGTGGTGGTGGCCAAGAATGACGCCGCGCACCGCCGCCTAAGTGAACAGTTCAAGTCGCGGGAAGTGCACAAAACTTACGTGGCCCTGGTGCATGGACGCGTGGCCGCCGACACTGGGCAAATCGCCAGGGCGGTGGGCCGCGACCCGCGCCGGCGCACACGCATGAAGGCAGGGGGAATTGCTCCGCGCGAGGCTTTGACGAAGTACCGTGTACTGCGGCGGTTCGCCCATTTCACGCTGGTTGAGGCCATGCCCCAAACCGGGCGCACGCACCAAATCCGCGTACATCTGGCCAGCCTCGGCCATCCCGTGGTGGGCGACACTACGTACGGCGCGCCCGCCAAGGTGCGACTCGGGGGAAGCGAGGAGCCCACGCTAACGCGCACATTTTTGCATGCCGCAAGGTTGGCTTTCGCTCATCCCGTTACCGGGGCGCCGTTGCAGTTTGAAGCGCCGCTGCCGGGCGAACTTACGGCATATCTCGCTCATGTGGAAAGCCACGAGGGCTAACCAGGAAAGGACAGGTATTACACTATGACGGTTCTCGATCGTTTCAAGTTAGACGGCAAGGTTGCGGTTGTTACCGGGTGCAAGCGGGGCATCGGCAAGGCACTGGCCGTGGCCTTGGCCGAAGCCGGGGCCGATATTGTGGGCGTCAGCAAATCGCTCGAAGCGAGCGGCAGCGACGCGGAGAAGGCAGTCGTTCAAGCGGGCCGCAAGTTCTGGTCCTATCAATGCGATTTTAGCCAGCGCCAAGCCGTCCACGAATTCACCGCCCGCATAATGGCGGACTGCCCTGTCATCGATATCCTTGTCGCCAACGCCGGGACGAATCTGCGCAAGCCTGCGGCAGAGTTTCCGGACGAATATTGGGATGAGGTCATGGAAGTGAATCTAAACTCCCAATTTGTCCTCAGCCGCGACTTGGGCAAGCGGATGGTGGAGCGCGGCTCCGGCAAGATTATCTTCACCGCCTCCCTGGCGTCATTCCAGGGTGGAATACTCATTCCCGCTTATGCCGCGAGTAAGGGGGGCGTAGCACAACTCGCCAAAGCGCTGGCCAACGAATGGGCCGGCAAGGGCGTGCAGGTGAATGCCATTGCACCTGGATATATCGCCACAGATTTAACCGCACCCTTGCAGGCCGACCCGGAAAGGAATCCCGCCCTCCTGTCGCGGATTCCCGCTGGTCGCTGGGGCGCGCCGGGGGATTTGCAGGGGGCAGTGGTCTTTCTGGCCTCGGGAGCTTCTGATTACGTGAATGGCACGCTTCTCACCGTGGATGGCGGTTGGATGGCGCGGTAGAAAAATATTGCAATTGACGATTTGATGTTTGAACGAGGGTCGCGATGGCGCATGCCTATGACGAAAATAGGGGCTCTTCGGTACAGCGCCAACGCCAAGAAATATCTTCCCCTCGCTTCTTTGGCGGACAGGGGAAACCGCAAGGCGGAGGGGGCTCCACGTTTTACTGGTCGTGGGGGTTAGGGTATCCAAGAACAGGTTGCAAATTGATTTCCTGGAGCCCGTGAAGTGAACAGTATCAAGGCTTAGTCCTAGGGAGAGGAATTCATCACCGTGTCCAATAGACTCTTACTATTGTTTTTCGCTCTGATTCTTTCCAGCCCCGCCATTTATGCGGCCGGTTTGCCTCTTACTCCTTACCCCAATCAGCTTGAACTCGGCCAGGGAGTATTCCAAGTGGGAAAGACTGTCGGCATCGACGTGATCGGCAACTCAGAAGAGGATCGCTTTGCGGCGTCGCTTCTTTCTGGAGATCTGAGTTCGCTGGACGGGGTGGCTGCCGGCAAGGGGAAGGGCTCATCGCGCATTGTTCTGGCGCGTGCCGATAGTGCTTCCGGGAGACAGATTTTGGAAAAGTCGGGCCTGGAACTTCCTGCCCAGGCCGACGACGAAGGCTACATCCTGGTGGTGACTACCCGCGAAGCTGCCATTGTGAGCAAGACGGCAGCGGGCATTTTCTACGGAGTGCAAACCTTGCGCCAATTGCTCCACCCGGCAAAGGGCGGCGGGGCCGAGTCGCCGGCAGTCAGGATCGTCGATTGGCCGGCCATGCGCTGGCGCGGCGTGAGCCTGGACATCAGCCGCGGTCCCATTCCCACCTTGGCATCCTTCAAGCGCGAGGTGGCGCTGCTGGCCGAATATAAGATCAACATTGTCTCGCCCTTCATAGAGAACACCTTTGCCTACTCCAGTCTGCCGAATGTCGCCGCTCCCGCGGGAGCCATTACTCCGGAAGAAGCGAAGGAACTGGTGAAGTACGCCGCGGCGTATCACGTGGTGGTCATCCCGGAGCAGGAGTCCTTCGGGCACCTGCACCTGGCGCTCCAAAATGAGCGGTTCCAGGATTTGGCGGAGGTACCTTACGGTCAAGTTCTTACGCCCACCGCGCCGGGGTCGTATGCTTTTATTGGCAAGATGTTCGGGGACCTGGGGGCGGTTTTTACTGGCCCCTTCTTCCATATCGGAGCCGATGAAACCCAGGAACTGGGTGAGGGGCGCACCAAGCCGGAAGTAGCGGCAGAGGGCTATGGCAAGGTCTACGTGGACTACCTGCGCAAGATCGACGAGACCTTGAGCCCTTATCATCGCAAGATTTTGTTCTGGGGTGACATGGGCGTTCAGCACCCTGAGCATCTGAAGGACTTGCCGCACGATATGATCGCCGTACCGTGGGACTACAACGCCAGTCCGTCCTTTGTAAAATTAATCAAGCCCTTCCGCGATGTAGGACTGGAAACATGGGTGGCGCCGGGTGTAAGTAACTGGAGCCGCATTTACCCCGACTATAGCACGGCGCTCGCCAACATCCGGCAATTCGTGAACGACGGAAAAGCGCTTGGGGCTACCGGTGTCCTTAATACCACCTGGATGGACGATGGCGAGAGCATGGTGAATTTTACCTGGTACGGCCTGGCCTATGGAGCGGCGCACAGTTGGCAAAAAACCGTAGACGATGAGCAGTTCAACGCCAGTTGGGACTGGACGTTGTATCGCGCCGACGACCATCACTTTGTGGGCCAGGTCAAAAGTCTTTCGGAAATCCATAATCTTCTGCGCCAGGCGATTCATACCGACGGCAACGATTCTTTGACCTGGCATGATGCCATGACTCCGGAAGGGCAAAGCTTCTACCTTCGCATGGAGCCCGCCGCGCATCAGATTCGGCTGACCTCTGAAGACGTGGTCGCCGACCTCCTGGAAAATTCTCACCTCGCCCGCCGCAACGGTGATTTGCTGGACTACACGGAATTCGCCGCGCGGCGTTTCGACTTCCTCGGCCAAAAGGCCATTTACGCAAAGTACATTACTGATCTCTATTCTCAGGCGGAGGGCCACGCCTCTGACCGCGCTGCGGTCCACTCCTCGCTGAGCCGCATTAATGGCTTAATTCAGGACATGGGCCACCAGACAATCTTGTTGCGCGACATGTACCAGAAGCTTTGGCTGGCAGAGAACCAGCCGTATTTCCTCGGCAACATTCTGGCTCGCTACGACCAGGAATGGAGACACTGGGAGGAGGCTTCCAGCCGGATTAGCCGTAGCCGGAGAATCTATGATCAGCGCTTGCTGCCGCCCCTCATCGACCCCGCTGAACCTGCGGGGAAGTGATCTGGGAATTGCGGCGGTACAAAACAAGCCTGTCCAAATTGCGCTCGATCGGGCGGACGGTGATAATATGCCGCGGGGGCTTAAAGCATGGGGAATCAAACGCAGGACTTCGATGTCTGCATTGTGGGTTCGGGCGCCGCGGGTGGCTTCATGGCCAAAGAATTGTGCGAAGGCGGCGCCAGGGTCATCATGCTGGAGGCCGGGAAGGAGGTGCGCCCTTCTGAAATTATTTCCCACAAGTGGCCTTACGAATTGCCCTTCGCCAATCAGCGGGGTGAAAAGCAAGCATACTTCTATCAGGGCGACGTGCGGGGATCCATCCGCTATGAAACGAACGCCAAAGTAGGAGTTGACCGCGTGCGGGTGTTGGGCGGCCGCACGATGCACTGGAACGCCGTCACCTTGCGCTACGCGCCGCAAGATTTCCGCGAGTGGACGCTGGCCGGGGTGGAAGACGATTGGCCGCTCACTTACGAAGAACTCGCGCCCTACTATGAGCGCGTCGAGCAGATTATCGGCGTTTGCGGCCAGGACGATGGGTTGGAAATCCTTCCGGGGGGCAAACACTACCTGCCGACGCTGCCGTGGCGATGCAGCGAGCACATCCTGAAGCGCGCTACGGACGCCTTGAATATTCCTCTCATCCCGGTGCGTAAGGCCGTCCTGACGAAACCCTATGACAACCGCCCGCCTTGCCATTACTGCGGGCACTGTATGGACGGCTGCGACGTTTCCGCGATTTTCACCTCGCCGGGCTGCACGCTGCCCAAAGCCGCCGCCACCGGAAAATTCACCTTGCGGCAGAACGCCCTGGCCCGTGAAATCCTGGTGGACCGCGAAGGGCAGGCGCGCGCAGTTTCCTTTGTCGATACAGCTACCGGACAAACGCAGGAGATCCCTGCGCGCATTGTGGTGGTGTGCTGCGCGACGGTGGAATCCGCACGGCTGCTGTTGAATTCGGTTTCTCCACTGCACCCGGGCGGGTTGGGAAACTCCAGCGGCGTGGTGGGGCATTACCTGCACGGCCATGTCGTTACCGGGATGCGGGCCTACCTGAAGGAACTCGAAGGCACCAAGCCCATTAACCAGGATGGCGCCACCGATCACGTTTATATTCCCCGGTACGATTATCGAGACTCGCATCGCGGGTACTCGGGGGGGTATGGAATTCAGGTGAATTACGATTCCTACATGTTTCCTCACCACGCGCTGCTGATGAAGGGCTACGGTGCAGAGTTCAAACGCCGGGTGCGCACGATGCAGCCGGGCTTTGTTATGTTGGGAGCCTTTGGCAAATCAACCGCCGCGAAGCAGAATTACGTTTCCGTGGACAAGAACCACGTGGATGCGCATGGCATTCCAATTCCGGTGATCCACTTCCAGTTCGTCGAGAATGACGCGCTGCTCTGGCAGGGGATGCGAAAGGGCCTTCAGCAGATTGCTTCCAAACTCTCCGCCGATGTCTTTCTCGACGAGAGCACCGCCCCCGCGGGATTTGCCAGCCACGAGGTGGGGACGATTCGTATGGGGAAAGATTCCAAGACTTCCGCCTTGAATGGCTTTTGCCAATCGCATGAGGTGAAGAACCTGTTTGTGACGGATGGAAGCTGCTTCACCACGTCGAGCGAGAAGAATCCCACGCTGACCATTATGGCGCTCTCCATGCGCACGGCGGAGTACATTATCAAGCAGCGCAGGTTGGGCATCATCTAAAGGAAGGAGTTAGAAGTTAGGAGTCAGAAGCCAGGGGAAAGGCGTCCACATTCTGACTTATGACTCCTCGCTCCACGCTTCCAAATTATGAAACGTCGTGACGTTTTGAAAATCGTTGCCTTGAGCGCTCTTGCGATCCGTTCAAGCGCCAGGGGCGCGACGGGTTCTGCGCCCTCGGATGAACACGCCGCGTGGGCAGCGGGAGATTACAAACTCCAGTTTTTCACTGCTGCGGAAAACGATCTGCTGGACCAGGTGATGGAGATGATTATTCCCGCCGACCGCCAATCCGGCGGCGCCCATGCCGCGAAGGTGAGCCTGTTCGCCGACCTCATGGTCTCCACGGGGAGCGCTGCGGGGAGAATCGCGTGGCGCAAAGGGTTGCAACTGCTGAAGGAAGAGGCCGCAAGATCTTCCGTCGCCGGCGCCCTGGCGCGCGCGGCAGCCCGTGAGGCGAATCCGCAGTCTGACCTCGAACGGTTTTTCGTTACCCTGAAGCGGATGACCGTGAATGGGTACTACTCCTCCGCGATTGGCATCCATCAGGACTTGGAGTACCAAGGCAATACGTACGTTGCCGAATTCCCGGAATGCATCATTAGCGAGGGAGCAAACAGTGACTTACTCGGGGGGAAAGTGAGGAGGGACAAGTGACAAGCATGCGGGCTGATCCGACTGGATTGAAGGGAATCGGTAATCGCGCACAATTTATGCGAATGAAAAACGTAACCCTCAGTGCTGATGCAGATCTGATCGAGAAGGGGCGGCACATTGCGCGCTCTCAAGGCGAGACGCTCAATGCAGCTTTTCGCAAGTGGCTATTGCAATATACGGCGAGAGGGGGGAGCGGGCGTGAAGTTGATTCCCTGATGAAACGATTGCATTACGTCAAGGCGGGCCACCACTTCACCAGGGACGAAATGAACGAACGGAACGAGCATTCGAGCTGAAACACTGAGGAGACAAGCGATGACCCAAGGAGGCGAGGCAGTTCGGGCAGGGGAGCTGCAACAAAACGTTGAGGAGGCCGTCCAAAGTACTCCGGTGATGGATATTCACACGCACCTTTACCCCTCCAGCTTCGGGAGCCTATGTTATTGGGGGATCGACGAGCTGGTGAATTACCATTATCTGGTGGCGGAATTGTTTCGGTCATCGCCGGTGACCCCGCAGCAGTTCTGGGCGCTGACCAAATCGCAGCAGGCCGACTTGATTTGGGACGCTCTCTTCGTCAAGAACACTCCGCTTTCCGAGGCGACCGCCGGCGTAGTAGCGGTCATGGTCAAGCTGGGGCTTGATCCCACTCAGCCGGATTTGAAACAGGCGCGCGAGTATTTTGCCTCGGTTACCGTTGAACAGTACATAGACCGTGTTCTGGAACTCGCCCATGTTTCCGAACTGGTGATGACGAATGATCCCTTCAACCCCGTGGAGAGGGCGATGTGGGAGCGCAATATCCCTTGCCCGGAGCGCTTCCATCGCGCCTTGCGGATGGACCCGATCCTCAATGACTGGGAAACCGCGCATGCAGTAATGGCGGCGGCAGGATACAAAACCAGCGCGGATTTGACGCCGCGGACCGTGAGCGAGGCGCGCCGTTTCCTGGACCAGTGGATTGCCCGCATGCGCCCTGTTTACCTCGCGGTTTCGCTGCCCTACACTTTTACTTATCCGGATGATTCTACTCGTACTCGGTTGATCCGCGAGATTGTGCTTCCGACTTGCCTTCAACACGATGTTCCTTTCACTCTGATGATCGGCGTTTCTCGGCAAGTGAATCCTGCCCTAAGGGATGCCGGTGACAGCGTGGGATACGCCGACGCGGGCTCGGTGGAGCGAATCTGCGTTGAGAACCCGGATGTGCGTTTCCTGGTCACGATGCTGTCGCGAGAGAACCAGCATGAGCTGTGCGTTGCCGCGCGGAAGTTCAGCAACCTGATGCCTTTTGGATGCTGGTGGTTCCTCAACAACCCCTCGATTGTGGAGGAAGTCACGGCGGAACGTCTGGAACTGCTCGGCGCCACGGTGATTCCGCAGCACTCTGACGCGCGGATTCTGGACCAATTAATCTACAAATGGGCGCATTCCCGCCGCACGATTTCCGGCGCGCTGTACAAGTCCTATTCCCGGTTGGTTGCCGATGGTTATCCGCTCACCCGGAAGCAAATCGACCGCGATGTGGCGCGGATGTTCTCCGGCAATTTCCGCAGATGGGTGGGGCTCGCCGAAGGGGAGAACGATCATTAGCGGCAGATGAAACCTACGGATCGGGACAATGAAAAGTAGGGGCGGTTTCCGGACCGCCCCCCCCCACCAAATTTGAGCCGGGTAAGGTTTATATTGAACTTAGCTCCAAAAAACCAAACACCTTTCTGGAGCGGATAATGCGCGACGAGCATATCAACCGGCGGAGATTCTTACAGACAACAGGAGCAGGCGCGCTGCTTGCCGGGTCCGCCGCCAATTCCAAATTACCCGCGGGGCAAGCCCCAGAGACCGAATGCTGTTCGCGGCCCCCGCGAGAAATGGTCGAATCTATGGGAGATCCTGCCCTCGTCAGACTTATAACTTTAGATCCCGCCCACTTCCACGCAGCCCTGGTGCAAAAGCAGATGTTGCCTGGAATTGCCAAGCGCGTTTCCATTTACGCTCCGCTCGGCCCGGATTTGCTGGCGCACTTGAAGCTCCTCGAGCAATTCAACAGCCGGCCTGACAACCCCACGAGCTGGGAACTTGATATTCACTGTAGCCCGCGGTCACTGGAAGAGATGATCGCAGCGCGGCCGGGCAATGTAGTGGTGCTGGCGGGCCGCAATCGCATTAAAATCGGCAAGATCGAAGCTTCTCTCGAGGCAGGGTTGAATGTATTGTCGGACAAGCCCTGGATTATCCGCGCCGAAGACTTTACGGCGCTGGAGGCGGCTCTCTCCTTGGCCGACAAAAAGGGATTGGTGGCCTACGATATCATGACCGAACGTCACGAAATCACCAGCCTCCTGCAGCGTGAACTGGTGAATGACCCGGCCGTTTTTGGCAGCGTCATTCCGGCTGACCAGGACCATCCGGCCGTTTTCATGGAGAGCACCCACTTTATTCTTAAGACTGTCGCTGGCGCCCCCAACCCGCGTCCCCCGTTTTTCTTTGACATTCTAGACCAAGGGGAAGGACTCACCGATGTGGGCACACACTTGGTGGACTTGGTCCAGTGGACGCTCTTTCCCGATCAAGCCCTCAATTATCGCGAGGATATCCAAGTTCAGGGCGGCAAGCACTGGGCGACCCCCATCACCGCAGCGCAATTTCGGCAGATCACCGGCGCGGCGACTTTTCCCTCCGAGCTTGCCCCGTATGTTCATGGCGAGCAATTCGATTACGACTGCAACAATCAGGTGGATTACAAAATTCGGGGAGCCCAAGTGCGGCTGAAAGTGCTTTGGAATTGGGAGTCGCCGGCCGGTGTGGATTTTCATCACGCCATTTACCGGGGAACCCGCTCGAGCGTTGAGGTGCGCCAGACGGTGCAGGAGAAGTACCTGCCGGAATTGTTCGTGGCGCCGAACGGGGCAGAACGCCACGCCGCCATTGAGACAGCCGTGTGCGCCCGGATTGAGCGTCTCCAGGCGACTTATCCGGGAATTGCCTGTGAAACTGCCGGGGACGAAGTTCACATTGTAATTCCGGATCGTTACCGGGTGGGCCACGAGGCGCACTTTGGCCAAGTGCTGGAGGAGTTTTTGAAGTATCTGAAATCACCTAAATCGATGCCCTCGTGGGAGCGGCCCAACATGGTGGCGAAATATTTCGTTACCACCACGGGCGTGCAAATGAGCCATTCCAGTTAGCAAAGTACCCACCAATCCTCCCCGCGATTTATCTCACCGCAGAGGCGCTGAGACGTGGAACAAAGAAGATGTCAAGTTTCAGATCTTAGGTGCCAGTCAGCGCCTAACACCTGACACCTGTTTTTCTCTGCGCCTCTGCACCTCTGTGGTGAGGAGGATCTCAGTGTTAATGATTTCATTGTTTGTATTGTTTGCAAACCCGAACCGAGGTATAGTTGTGTACGGCCTGAAGACGAAGCTGGCTATTGCAGCTTACGTACCAACCGCGCAAACTCGAGTCCACAAAGTTTACGATGTGAGCCTCACTCCTTGGATGCTCCACGTGCGGACCGGCCAAAGTGGTTTCCTTTCCTGAGGGCAGGGGCAAGGCGAAAGTGAAATAGATACTACGGCCATTCTCCGCTTGATGGCTTCCCAGGGTGGAGATTCAGGTGAAAGGCTCACGTATGATCCCCATGTCCGCTCCTTCTCTAGACGCAGCAGAGGCCTTTCCGCCTCTCGGCAAGAAAATCAAGACGCTACTGGTATGGCCCAAGATTCCCAATTCTTTCTGGGCATTCAACGGGATGTTGGAATTGCTCCCCGAAAAAGTAGTAATGCCACCGCTGGGGCTGGTCACGGTCGCGGCGCTCTGTCCTCCCGAATGGACCCTGCGCCTGGTCGATGAGGCAGTGGAGGATCTGACGGACGACGACCTCCGCTGGGCCGACCTCGTCATGGTGGGAGGAATGGAAGTTCAGAAAGCGGGGATGCAGGAGATTTTGGCTCGCGCTCGCCGTTTGGGCCGGCGAACCATAGTGGGTGGCCCTTACGCGAGCAGCGAACCGGGACGCATGCTGGCGCTCGCGGATCATGTGGTGGTGGGTGAGCCCGACGAAGTGTTTGCCGAAATCGCCGCAGATCTGGAAGCTGGTACGGCGAAAAGACACTATGAAATCACCGATAAACCGGACGTCACCCGCACCCCCATTCCCAGGTTCGACCTTCTCAAACTCAACAGTTACGCTTCCATGTCGATTCAGTTTTCCCGCGGCTGTCCGTTTCAATGCGAGTTCTGCGACATCATAATTCTTTACGGACGAAAGCCGCGCACCAAGCTTCCCAAGCAAGTGACGGCGGAACTGGACGCGCTTCTGAGCCTGGGATGGATGAAGCAGGTATTCATTGTCGATGATAACTTCATCGGCAATCATCAGCGCGCGCTGGAACTGTGCGTGGAGCTGGAAAAATGGCAGCAGGCGCATCGCTTCCCGGTGATGTTCTACACCGAGGCTTCCATGGATCTGGCCCGAAAAACCGCCCTGGTCGATGCCATGGTGAAGGCCAACTTCTTCTACGTTTTCCTTGGGATTGAGAGTCCTTCCAAAGAATCCTTGCAGGAGACCAAGAAATTCCAGAACCTGGCGGTGGATCCTGTGAGTTGTATCGACCTTCTCCACGAGAAGGGGTTGTGGGTGACGGGCGGATTCATCGTCGGCTTCGACTCCGATACGGAAGATATCTTTGATCGCCAAATCGAATTTATCGAGCGCACCGCCATCCCCTGGGCTTTGCTGAATTCCCTGCACGCCATGCCGCGCACCGCCCTTTACGAACGCATGCAGAAAGAAGGACGATTGCTCTCTGAGTCCCTGCACTCGAGCGGCGACACCAACCCTCCCAACTTTCGCACCAAACTGGCGCCGGCGGTTCTGCTGCGGGGGCAGGCGAAGACGCTCGCGGCAATTTACGAACCGAAGGCGTTTTACGAACGCGCGTGGCGGTCAATGGAAAGGTGGAAGATCAGGAAGAATCAGCGGCCTGCCAGGCAACCGAGTGTCGCTGGCATCGTGGCCATCGTGGCGCGATCGATTTGGCATCAGGGCATCAGATCATCCTACCGGGGCGTTTATTGGAAATACCTGCTGAGGATTCTCAGCCACTATGCACTGAATCCACCGAAGATTTGGATGGCCGCGACTATCATGATTTCCGGCCACCATTTTATTCCGTATTCCCGCGAAGTCGTGGGCAAGATCGAGAGGGAAGTCCAGCGCGTCGAAACTCTTCCGGAACTTGTCTCCGTGTCCGCGGCAGAATAGCGGCGCGAAACGCATTTCACGGCGAATTATTCTTGCTGCTTGCCATCCGGTCCATTCATCTTATCCAGGACAATTAGCTCTGACGGGGGCGCCAGGGCGGCATGAAGGCCGGTGTATACTTCCAAGGTCGGAAATGGGGCCGCAGGTATTGTCCCTTGCCGAACCCATGGAGGAAACCCTTGCGCCGAACGGTAGCGAAAGCCCTCGTCCTGCTCACAGTCCTAACGTCTCCCACACTCAGCCAGCCGTATAACCGCTCCGCGCTTCAGCCTTATCCAGGGACGGGGATGTTCCTAATGCTTTCCGACCTTCACTTCGATCCCTACGCAGACCCCACGATCATGGAACAGCTTGGGGCAAAGCCGCTCGCGGGATGCCAAACTCCCGGCTCCGGGTCGTTTTCGAAATTTGGCAGCGATACCAACTATCCTCTCCTCAAGTCAGTGCTGGACCATGTTGTGGCGACGTCTAGGGCGAACCATTTTCATTACGACTACGTAATCGTGACCGGCGACTTCCTGGCGCACAATTTCGACGCGCGCTATCGCCAGTGTGTGGGCGGTGGGGATGAAGCCTACCGGAAGTTTGCCAGCGACACGATAAGCTTCGTTGACGGCATGCTTGCCAAAGCCCTACCCGGAGTCCCGGTTTTCGCCGCGTTGGGAAACAACGACTCGGATAAGGGGGATTACACGGAACCCAGTGATGGTTTCCTTCAGAGTGTGGGTAGGGATTGGAGCCGCGCGTGGGGGAACCTCCCCGCGGCGACGCGGGCAACGGCATTGGTGTCATTTGAAAGGGCAGGGAATTATGCGGCGCCAAACCCCGCTGTGCCGAAAAATGAATTCGTCATCTTGAACAGTAACCTCTGGGCGGCCAGCAATACCCAAGCTTGCAGTGAATCGGATCCTGATCCGGGCGGGCAGTTCCAATGGCTGGAACAGGTTTTGGGCAAGGTCAAGCGCGCGGGGGGGACGGCCACCTTGATCATGCACGTTCTCCCCGGCATCGACTCGATAAAATCCTCAAGTGGCGCGCCGCGGGCGTTCTGGACCGAGGACTGCACGCAAAAGCTGATAGCAGAATTAACTGATTTCCGTGGCGTAGTCCGCGAGATGTATGCGGGCCATATCCATCGGGATGATTTCCGGCTCTTTCCGGACCGGGAGGGAAGACCGTTGTGTGTGATTCACATTGTCCCCGCAGTCAGCCCCGTATACCTCGACAACCCTGCGGTGGAAATTGGCTGGTACGACAAGAGCAACGGCGAGCTCAGGGATTACGCGACTCTCTCTTTGGATCTCGACACCCCCAAGCCCACATGGACGACGGAGTATATCTTCACGCGGGCGTACGGGCGCCCACGGCCCAACCTTGCTGCGCTGGTGGATCTCTGTCGGGAGATTCACGAGGGCAATCCCAATTCCGGTGTGGGCAAACAGTACGCAAAGTTCTATGGAGTGGGAGTAGGCCTGTTTTTGACTTCGGCCAACTGGTCAAATTATTCCTGCGCTCAAACGGAAATTACCGTTTCTCGCTTCGCTCAGTGCAGAGGCGCCGAAGCCAGCCCGAGACCTTGACACACAGGCCGGGTAGTGATATCCATGCAGCGTTTTCCCGGATGGATAGACTGGGGACGATTAGCCCGCGAACTTGCAGCGTTCCCGCCGTCGCGCGGGACGCAGCACCTAGCCCCCCCCTCTTTTCCCATTGCCGGAGGTTGCAGCAAACCCCTTCCGCGCGAGTTTATCTCGACGTTCGAGCTTCTGCTCCTCCGAACCCGGCGCTGGAGAGATAAATTACTGGCAACAAATTCGAGGCCCTCATGCTTGACGCCTTAACCGTTCATCGTTTGCACTTTGCTTATACGGTCACTTTCCATTATTTGTTCCCCCAGCTCACCATGGGGTTAGCGCTGCTCATTGTGATTTTGAAAACCATGGCGCTGCGAACAGGCGACGAACATTACAACGATGCAGCGCGCTTCTGGGCGCACATCTTCGGCATCAACTTCGCCATGGGCGTGGTTACAGGTATTCCCATGGAGTTTCAGTTCGGCACCAATTGGGCGCAATTCTCCCGCGCCGCCGGCGGGGTGATTGGCCAGACGTTGGCCATGGAAGGCGTGTTCTCATTTTTTCTGGAATCGAGTTTCCTGGGGCTTTTCCTTTTCGGTGAGAAGCGTCTGGGCCCCCGGGGCCACTGGTGGGCCGCCTTCATGGTCTTCCTGGGCTCGTGGATGTCCGGCTACCTCATCGTTGCCACGGATGCCTGGATGCAATACCCGGTGGCTTACAGGCTGGGTCCGCACGGGGAAATTATGTTGGCGAGTTTCTGGGGGTTGCTGCTCAATCCCTGGGCGCTCTGGCAGTACGCGCATAACATGAGCGGCGCGGTCATCACGGGGGCCTTTGTCATGGCCGCCGTGGGAGCATTCTATTTGCTGACGAAACAATTCGCGGCGCAGGCGAAAACCTTTGTGCGGGTGGGCGTGCTGGCGGGCCTGGTGGCCTCGCTCATTCAACTGGTACCCACGGGCGACGCGCAAGGCCGGATGTTGGCTGCCCACCAGCCGGTCACGTTGGCCGCCATGGAGGGGATGTTTGCGACCCAGAGGGGCGCGCCGATTGCTCTGATCGGGCAGCCGGACCTGCAGAACCGGCGGTTGGATAATCCCCTCGAAGTGCCACGCGCGCTCAGCTTTCTCACCTACCGGCGCTGGATGTCGGAAGTAAAAGGTTTGGACGCGTTCCCGCAGCAGGATTGGCCCGACAATATTCCGCTGCTGTATTACAGCTACCATATTATGGTGGGGCTCGGCACCGTCTTCATCGCCATCATGGTGGCGGCGGCGTGGAAGCTGCGACGCGGTACCCTTTATGATTCGCGGGGTATGCTCTGGGCGCTCATGCTCTCGCTTCCGTTTCCTTACATTGCCAACACGGCAGGCTGGATGACCGCGGAATTCGGTCGCCAGCCGTGGCTGATCTACGGGCTCATGCGCACGCAAGCCGGAATCTCGCCGCAGGTGTCCTCGGGCAACGTTTGGTTCACGCTGATTGGCTTCATGGGCATGTACACAGTGTTGAGCATTTTGTTTCTATTTCTGGTTTATCGAGTGATCGAGAAGGGGCCGGGAGGGACAGTGGCTAGTGCCTAGTGGCGAGCACCTCAAAACTGACCACTAACCACTAGCCACTGACCACTCACTCCTGAAGAGGCGCATTCATGCAAACCGTTTGGTTTTGTCTCATTGCAATTATGATCGCCATGTACGTAGTGCTGGATGGATTCGACCTTGGCGCCGGCGCCATTCATCTGTGGGTGGCGAAAGATGATGGGGAGCGGCAGCAGGTCATCCGCTCCATTGGTCCGGTGTGGGATGGCAACGAGGTGTGGCTGCTGGCGGCAGGAGGAACGCTGTACTTTGCCTTCCCGGCCCTATACGCCTCCAGCTTCAGCGGTTTCTATTTGCCTCTCATGATCGTTTTGTGGCTGCTCATTCTGCGCGGTATTGCGGTGGAATTCCGCGGGCATCTTACCAGCGCCGTCTGGCTGAAATTTTGGGACGTGGTTTTTGCCGGGGCCAGTTTATTACTTGCAGTATTCTTTGGAGCGGCTTTGGGCAACGTCGTGCGCGGCGTGCCTTTGAACGATCAAGGGTATTTCTTTGAAGCCCTTTGGACCAACTTCCGCTTGGGACCCAATACCGGCGTTCTGGATTGGTACACGATCATTGTGGGAGTTGCGGCCCTCGTTACCCTGACGCTGCATGGGGCTCTGTGGGTGGCCCTGAAGACCGAGGGCCCCGTGCATGATCGTTCCCTGCGCTTGGCGCACGGCACGTGGTGGGTGGTTCTGGTCCTGACGATCGTGCTCACAGCTATTACGTTCAAAGTCCAGCCGGAAGTTCCTGCGAATCTAACTACCCATCCTTGGGGCTACATCTTCCCGGCCCTGGCACTGGCTGGTCTTGCCGGGATGGCATGGTTCATGCGAAAGCATGACGAATTGAGGAGTTTTCTGGCCTCTTGCACGTACATCGTCGGCATGTTGACCAGCGTGGTCTTCGGGTTGTATCCGCTGATTCTGCCTGCCAGCACCAATCCTGCATACTCGCTCACGGTTGATAATGCCAAAGCCGGCGATTACGGTCTGCGCATCGGGCTGGCATGGTGGATTGTCGGCATGGTCCTGGTCACCGGCTACACGATCCATGTCTACCGCAGTTTTGCCGGTAAGGTAAAAATCGGGGACAGTGAGAAAGGGTATTAGGGATTTTCCCTGCACCCCGAGTGGGCGGCGGAATAGGCTGCGGGAAAAAACTCCAGTACTGTCATCCTGAGACCGTTCGCTGTCATTCTGAGCATTGACAGCCGTTCGGCTGCCCATGATCGGCAGAAGCTCGGGCCAGAGGAAGGGTAGCGCGACCTGTCTCTTAGGTCCGCAGCTTTTCCTTGTCCATCGGGGACGTGCCGCGGACCTAAAAAACAGGTCCACGCTACGCCTGCTTATTCAAATAACACGAGTAAATCATCGAGTTAAAGGGCGGGAAGCTGTTCAATGCTCCCCAATCCAGGAATTTTGCTTGACCGCTACCTCCGTGTATCTTTTCCCCTTGACAATCTACAGGGCGGAGCGTAAATTCCCCTTGCCGAGTGTCTAGGGGAGAGAATCTCAGCGACACGGTTCGCTATCGCGGAAGCAAAGGTAGGGTGCTATGAAACTTCTTCGTGGTCTGCGCGCGCTGTTCCGGAAGGAGGAGCTAAATCGCCAGCTTTCCGATGAGGTGACGTTCCATCTCGAAAAACAGATCGAGCAGAACATCGCGGCGGGGATGCGCCCGGAGGAAGCCCGCTACGCTGCGTTGCGCAGATTCGGTGGCCTCGAGCAAGTGAAAGAGGAGTGCCGCGACATGCGTGAAGTGAATTATATTTCAGATCTTGTTCAGGACATGCGCTTTAGCCTGAGGATGTTGGCGAAGAACCCCGGCTTTACGATCGTAGGAGTCCTCATTCTTTCACTCGGCATGTGCGCCAGTCTGGCCATTTTTGCCTTTGTGGACGCCGCGCTGATCAAGCCTCTGCCCTACCGGGGCCCCTCCCGTCTGGTCGCCGTTACGGAAACCGTCGCGCTGCTAGGGCGTGCCAACCTTTCCTATCCTGATTACCTCGACTGGAAGAGAATGAACAAGGTATTCAACTCTTTCGATGTGTGGACCGGAACCGGTTACCTGCTGCGCACGGCGGAGGGGGTTCAACCGGTGCCTGCCGCGCGCGTCACCGATGGGTTCTTTCGCACGCTCGGAATCACGCCCATGTTAGGGCGTGACTTTAATGCCGGCGAGGACCTGGCGGGCGCGCCCGACACCGTGATGCTGAGCTACACGGCGTGGCAAAAGTGGTTCGGCGGAAAGCCCAGTGTGGTAGGGCGACCGGTCACGCTCAGCGGTGTTTCGTACACCATCGTGGGTGTGCTGCCGCAGGATTTCCAATTTGCTCCCCGCGGGCGGGCGGAGTTCTGGGCGACGCTGCACGCTTCCGGCTCCTGTGACCTGCGGCGAAGCTGCCACGGCCTTAATGGAATCGCACGGCTCAAGGAGGGCGTCTCGGTCCAGGCGGCGCTTGCCGATATGACCTCGATCGCGGCGCAGCTCGAAAGGCAATATCCCGATTCCAATCGGGGTCAGGGTGCCAGCGTGGTGCCGCTCGCGGATATTATTGTTGGGGATGTCCGTCCTATCCTTCTGACGCTGCTCGGCGGGGCGGGTCTATTGCTGCTGATTGCTTATGTCAATGTCACCAGTCTGCTGCTGGCACGCTCGGAGGGCCGCAAGCGGGAGATGGCCGTGCGGGAAGCGCTGGGCGCATCGTCCTGGAGATTGGTCCGCCAGTTCGCCACGGAGGGGCTGGTGCTGGTCGCGATCAGTACCACGCTGGCACTGGTCTCCGCCGAGTGGATTATTCAAATCCTCACCCAGCTCATCCCGCCGGAGATGATGGCTGGCATGCCCTACCTGCACGGCCTGGGTTTGAATTTCCACGTGTTCGTTTTTGGGGGAGCGATATCGCTCCTCGCCGCCGTCCTCTACTCGCTCACTCCCATCTTGCGATTCTCTTGGTCGGCGATGCGCGCGGGCCTGGCCGAAGGCGGCCGCGGATCGGCGGGAACCATGTGGCGGCGGGTCGGCTCGAACCTGGTGGCGGTGGAGTTGGCCATTGCCATGGTGCTGCTGGCTGGCGCCGGGCTGCTGGGCAAGAGCTTCTACCGCCTGCTTCATGTCGATCTCGGTTTTGAGCCCGACCATCTGGCCACGCTCGAGGTGGCCGTGCCGCAAGTCCGGTACGGAAAGGACGCGCAGGTGGTGGCGCTCGGACGCGAGGTGGTAAGCCGAATTGGCGGCCTGCCCGGGGTGAAATCTGTCGGCATCGCAATCCAGGGAATCCCCTTAGGCGGCAATGGCAACACGGATTGGATCCGGTTTGTGGGCCGGCCCTACAACGGGGAGCACAACGAGGTGAACGAGCGGCATGTGAGTTCCGCGTATTTCGCCACGCTGCACGCCAGCCTGTTGCGGGGCCGCAACTTTACCGATGCCGAGGATGCGTCGAAGCCGCGCGTGGTCATCATCAACCGGGCGCTGGCAAGAAAATACTTTTCCGGCGAAGACCCCCTGGGCAAGCAGTTTGGCAATGACGCGCTGGAGCCGGAGTCGCTGAAGGAGATCATCGGCATCGTGGACGATATCCGGGAAGGCTCGCTCGATTCCGAGGTGATGCCGGCGGAGTATCTTCCCTTTAACCAGGGTCCCGACCCCTATTTTGCCATCGTCGTTCGCACCTCGCAGTCCGCCCCCTCGGTGCTGCCCGCTCTCGACGCTGCCGTCCACCAGATTGACCCCGACCTCGGCACGATGGGGGAGACGACCATGGTCGAAAGGATCAACGATTCCGCCACCGCTTATCTGCACCGTTCCACCGCGTGGCTGATCGGAGGCTTTGCCGCCCTGGCGCTGCTGCTGGGCGTGGTAGGACTTTACGGAGTGATCGCTTACTCGGTGGGCCAGAGAACACGCGAGATCGGAGTCCGCATGGCACTCGGCGCGCAGCGCAGCTCCGTGTACCGGCTCATTTTGAACGAGGCGGGGTGGTTAATTGCCGTGGGAATAGCCGCGGGCCTGATCTGCTCGGTGGTCGCGGCGACGCTAATGCGCAAACTCCTTTTCGGCACTCAGGCATGGGATGTGCCAACCTTGGCCGCTGTCGCCGCGGTGCTCGCCGCCTCAGCACTGCTGGCCAGCTACATCCCCGCGCGGCGCGCCACCAAGGTCGATCCCATGGTGGCGCTGAGGTACGAATAGATGTCGTTTGCCAGGAATAATGCTGAATTGTGAATTATGAATTAAGGGGGATTTATGGGGAAGTCCATTGATCTGCTCCAAGGCACGCTGGACTTGCTGATCCTTAAAACGCTGGCCCTTGAGCCGATGCACGGCTGGGGGATTTCACAGCGCATTCAGCAAATCTCGCAGGACTCGCTCCAGGTGCAACAAGGGTCGTTATATCCGGCGCTCCACCGGTTGGAACAGCAAGGGTGGATTGATTCCGAGTGGGGCGCGTCGGAAAACAACCGCCGCGCCAAGTACTACCGCCTGACGGTTTCCGGGCGCAAACAACTTGAAGTGGAAACTGCCAAATGGGAACGCCTGTCAGTCGCCGTCTCGCAAATTCTGGCGACGGCGTAGGGCAGGCCGCCCCAACCGCGACTCGGCACGGTCAACCGAATTCTGATTGCGCGCGGTCCTGCACCAGTCGTAGTGATGTCGCCAACACCCGCCCTCCGGTCCCGCCGGCAAGGTTCCTTCATTAATTTAGTTGAGCTATTGTGACCAAGCGTGTGGTCGATACGGGACTGACTTTGGAATGTACTATATCCTACAATCCAACTTAGAATATGTAAGAGGATGCACTGGGGGTACAACCGGGTACCATAAAAGGTAAACCTGGTCGGGAGGCGGAGGTGTGCAAGCCCAGGAAGAATGCTCCTCCCGTCGACGGGGAACCCATCGTTGCTAGGATTTCGATGGAATCACACCCCGGTATTTCTGACCACTTCCCAGGAGGAAGCTGAGATCGTGAGAAGCAATCAACTCCAGGCGAACTTCCACCTCAATAAGCCCCTGCCGTTGGAGGCGTTCGCGACCCTGGTGAAGAGCATCAATGATTTTTGGCTGACCAGGGTAAAGCTGCCGCCACAGAGGCAAAGCATATGAGCACGAATCCGATCAAAACCGCTCTCCTGGTCGAAGACAACCCTGGAGATGGCCGATTGCTTCGTGAGATGTTCAACGAACAGGGCGCGAGCCGCACCGAATTGGCGCACGTAGAATCCATGGCTGAAGCCGAGAAGTATCTTGCGGAACATGTGGTTGACGTTATCCTGCTCGACCTGGGGTTGCCCGATGCACAAGGACTGGAAGGCGTGCGGCGGGCCCATGCCGCCGCGCCCGGCATCCCCCTGGTGGTGCTTACGGGATTAGACGACGAGTCGATGGCTGCTCAAGCCTTGCAAGAAGGCGCCCAAGACTACCTCGTCAAAGGCGAAATCGAAACGCGCGGGCTTTTGCGAGCCATTCGCTATGCCACCGAGCGCGAGCGGGCGGAGAAGACACTACGGAAGAGCGACGAGCGCTTTCGGCTTATTGCCGAAACCATCGATGAGGTCTTTTGGATAGCTGACCCCAATATTACCAAGATTTCCTACATCAGCCCCGGCTACGAGCGTGTGTGGGGACGCACTCAGGCGAGCCTGTACGAGAATCCTCGATCCTTTCTTGAACCGGTCCATCCTAAAGACCGTGCGGAGGTACTCCGCCATCTCGAAATCATGAAGAGCGGAAAGGTTCTCGATCAGGAGTACCGCATCATCCGGCCCGATGGAGTCATTCTGTGGATCTGGAACCGCGGCTTTCCTGTGTATAACAATAAGGGGGAAGTCATCCGCTATGTGGTGGTTGCGCAAGACATTACCGAGCGCAAAGAGGCGGAGGAACGGCTGCGCGAATATGAAAAGGCGGTGGAAGGTTTAGACGAGATGATCGTGGTCCTAGACCGGGATTACCGCTATGTGATTGCGAATCGTGCGTTCCTGACCTATCGAGGAAAGACGAGAGGGGAACTGGTGGGGCAATCGGTCTCTGATTTCTTCGACACGGATCTCTTCGGGGGAGTTGCCAAGAGAATAATGGATGAGTGTTTCCAAGGTAAAGTGATCAAATACGAATTGAAATACAAGCATCCCGAGATGGGCGAACGCGACATATTCGCATCCTACTTTCCCATAGAAGGTCGCGCGGGTATCGATCGAATAACTTGTGTTTTGCAGGACATCACTGAAGGCAAGCGGACGGAGGCGGAACGTGTGCGCCTGCTGACAGCCATTGAGCAGGCCGCTGAAGGCGTGGTTGTTACAGATATTGATGGGGAAATTCAGTACGTTAACCCGGCGTTCTCAGCCATGACGGGTTATAGCCGTGAGGAGGCACTCGGCAAGAAAACCAGCATCCTCAAGTCCGGCAAGCAAGACGCTGCCTTTTACGCCACCATGTGGGCCACCCTGCGTGCTGGGCAGGTGTGGAGAGGGGAAGTGATCAACCGTCGCAAGGATGAAAGCCTCTATACGGAAAAGATGTCCATCACCCCGGTGCACAACGAGCATGGAGAAATAGTGCACTTTGTCGCCATGAAGGAAGACATCACGGCTCGAAAGCTATTGGAGGACAAAATCCGCCTGGCACAGAAGATGGAGGCTGCCCTCATCTTGCAAGACGTGACCGAGCGGAGGAAGATCGCGATCGTGCTGGAAGAGACCCGCCGGGCGCGCGCGCGCCTGCAAGAAACGTTTCTTTCACATGTATCGCACGAACTCCGTACTCCATTGACGGCAATCTACTTTTTCACGACCAATGTTTTGGACGGACTTTTTGGTGATCTGAATCCCCAGCAGCGCGAGCACCTGACGTTCGCACTCGACAATGTTCAACAATTGAAGGATATGGTCAGCGACCTCCTTGACATCACCCGTGTCGATACGCATAAACTCAGTGTTGAACCCCAGCACGCAAATCCGGTAAAGCTGATTGCGGAGGCTCTGAGTACGTGCCGAAAGAATGCAGCCGTGAAACATATCAGCCTGCGTTCCGCCGTTCCGCAGGGTCTTCCTTTTGTTTGGGCCGATCCCGCCCGCGTGCGGCAAATTCTTATCAACCTGATCGATAACGGGATCAAGTCTACGCCCGAAGCTGGAATCCTTACCGTCGGGATCCGACCCTTCGCGGAAGACGGTTTCTTGTGTCTATGGGTGTCCGATACGGGATGCGGAATCAGCCCGGAAAACCACCAGCTCGTCTTCGACCGGCTGGCGCAGTTAAAAAGCGGCACCGAAGCAAGTCGCAGCGGGCTGGGTCTGGGACTGTTCATTTCAAGAGAGCTGGTGTTACAGCAGGGGGGGCGAATCTGGGTGGAAAGCCAACTGGGACACGGCAGCACTTTTTACTTTACCCTGCCTGTGTTTTCACTGGCCAAACTGTGTGCCCCCGTGTTTGGCGCGCCAATGTCGGAGTCGGGTAGCGTGGCCCTCATTACTGTGGATGTGGGTTCGGGCGGGGAAGAGGTTCAGGCGGATATCCTGCCGGAGATTCGGCAAGCGCTGGAACGCTGTGTTCATCCTGGTCACAATGTGGTCTTGCCCTCGACGAGTGATGCAAATCCGGCAGGGACCTTTTTCATTGTCGCGTCCACCGACACCAGCGGATTTGAGGTCATGGCAAACCGCATTGGCACGGAGTTGCAGCAGTTCGACGATGCTGCAAGACTAAAGCCGGCAATTTCCACAACGACCCTGCGCATGGCACCCGGCCAGTCCAGGGATGAGCAGATAAGCGAATTCACGGTACAAATCGAACGATTGGTTCAAACGCACCTCGTGGGCGAAGGGAGCCTTAAATGAGTGGAAAAAAAATTCTGATCATTGACGACGATCAACACCTTCTGCTGGGCCTGACTGCCAGGTTGAAAGCCAACGGCTATAACGTGATGTGCGCTGCGGATGCCATTTCCGCCATAACCGTGGCGCGAAGGGAGGCGCCTGACCTGGTCATCCTCGATCTCGGACTACCGGCAGGCGACGGTTTCGTAGTCCTGGAACGAATGAGAAACCTGGTCGGCCTGGTGACAATCCCCGTGATCGTGCTTAGCGCCGCAGATCCGGCTGGCAATGAGAAACGTGCGCTGGAAGCCGGGGCGGTGGCCTTCTTCCAGAAACCTCCCAATAATCATGAATTCCTGGCGGCAATTCGGCAAGCTTTGGGAGAATCAGTCGCAATGTCAACATTCCTTAAGACCTGAATCCTGTATTTGTTTCGCTGTGTGTCGTAAAAGGGGCGACGCCAGGCAAAACGGCAAGCCTGCACCTGCGGCATCCCTCTTCCACGAATCTTCTCGTTGCGGCGCGAAGTCATGCGCGTGATCAAAAACCCGATCGTTCCAGTTTTCCGATGCCGAAGGACGTTCCAGTCCGGGTCCTCCGCTTCCGTTGTTGCTTTATCTACAGGTCCGTTTTGAAAAGAATGAATCTTCCGTCTGCGCAACCGCCGCGGCGAGCGGAGGTATCCTGCGCGGGGGGCGTCAGATACAGGAATAATCGGGACGGCTTTGTAATGGCGGGGCTGAAGCACCCCCCTTCCAGACCGGTGTTGTCAATTCCGCGTCAATCTCCCCTCGATCATAATTTTCCTTCGGTGCTAGCGAACACCGCCGTCGCTGGAAATGCCGGTTTTAGATCCATCGCAACCGCAGCAGCCACACTTTGATAATTTGCGTAAGCCCCATGTAGGCGAGCAGCGTGAGCATCAGGATCGGCCAGTACAATGGCGGCAGGTGGGTGAAGCCCAGCGCCGAGGCCAGGGGGGAATACGGCAACAACATCCCGAAAGCCATGATGGCCAAGGTGGTGGCCGTCAGCGCCCAACTCGCGCGGCTCTGAATGAAGGGAATCTTGTTGGTCCGAATGACGTGGATGATGAGCGTCTGGGTCATCAACGATTCGACAAACCAACCGGTCTGAAAAAGCGGCGCCCGCGCAGGATTCCAACATTTGAAGATATAGAGCATGACGAAGAAAGTCGTATAGTCGAAAATCGAGCTGATGGGGCCGATAAAGAGAATGAAACGCTTGATTTCCCCAATGTTCCAGGGCCGCGGCCGAGCTACCTGTTCTTCGTCCACGGCGTCCGCAGGGATTGGCACCTGCGAAAAGTCGTACAGGAGATTGTTGGTCAGCACCTGAATCGGAGCCATCGGCAGGAAGGGGAGGAAGGCGCTCGCCCCCAACACGCTGAACATGTTCCCGAAGTTGGAACTGGCTCCCATGCGGATATATTTAACGATGTTGGCGAAGACCTTGCGGCCTTCGACAACGCCTCCCTCCAGCACCATCAGGTCCTTCTCAAGCAAGATCAAGTCCGCCGACTCCTTGGCGATGTCCGTGGCGGTGTCCACGGAGATGCCGACGTCCGCTGCTCGCAAGGCAGGAGCGTCGTTGATTCCGTCGCCCATGCATCCCACCACGTGCCCCTTGCCCCGGAGGACACGAATCACCCGCTCTTTGTGCGCGGGTGAGAGGCGGGCGAACAGCGCCGTCTTTTCCGCCGCCTCGCTGAGTTCGGAGTCCGACATTTTCTCAATTTCGCCGCCCTCCAGCATAGGGTCGGCTAAAAGGCCAACGTCTTTGCACACCTTGCGGCTGATCAGGTGGTTATCCCCGGTGAGGATTTTGACGGCCACGCCATGGTTGTGCAACGCCGCAAGGGCGCGGGCCGCGGTGTTCTTGGGCGGGTCCAGGAACGCGACGTACCCCCGGAGGATGAGTTCGCGCTCGTCATCCTTGGAGCAGATTTGCTTCCCCGGCAGATCCTTGGTTGCCACCGCCAGCACGCGGAAGCCGTCGTTGCTCAGGCTGTCATACTCCTGCTTCAGCCCGACCATCAGATCCGGGGCCATGGGGGAAATCTTGCCGTCGAGTTCAAATTGCGCGCAGCGGAGGAATATCTCTTCCGGAGCCCCTTTGGCGAGCAGGATCGCCTGACCTTCGGCATCCTGCACCAGGACCGACATGATGCGTCGCGTGAAGTCGAAGGGGATCTCATCCAGCTTCTTATACTTTTCGACAACCGCCTTCCCGTGGAAGTCGGTGCTATCCAGAATCGCGCGATCGAGCAGGTTTCTGAGGCCCGTCTGGAAGTAGCTGATCAGATACCCGTTCAGGAGCACGTCATCCGTTTCACGCCCCGCGACATTGCAATGCCGCATCAGCACGACTCGGTCCTCGGTGAGCGTCCCCGTTTTGTCGGTGCACAAAACATCCATGGCCCCGAAGTTCTGGATGGAGTTAAGGCGCTTGACGATCACTTTCTTGCGGCTCATGGCCAGCGCGCCTTTGGAGAGGCAGACGGAGACGATCATGGGCAGCATCTCGGGAGTGAGTCCTACGGCCACCGCCAAGGCGAAGAAGAAGGCCCCCTTCCAATCGTGCTTGGTGAAGCCGTTGATGAAGAATACCAGAGGCACCATCACAGCCATAAACTGCATCATGAGCCAGGTGAAGCGGTTGAGGCCCTGGTCGAAGCTCGTCTGCGGCCGTTCCTCGGTGATCGAGTGGGCCATGCTGCCCAAGTAGGTTTGCACCCCCGTCGTGACCACCACGGCCGCCGCTGTGCCGCTCTCTACACTCGTCCCCATGAAGCAGGTGTTCATGAGTTCAGTGGGTGAACTCTCCTCTTTGGTTTGGGGATCGTGGATCTTCTCCACCGGGAGCGATTCACCGGTCAGGCTGCCCTGGCTCACGAAAAGGTCTTTGGAAGTCAGCAGTCGCACGTCACCTGGAATCATATCGCCGGCGGCCAGGTTGATGATGTCTCCGGGCACCAAGTCGCGGAGGGGTATTTCCCTCGCCGCGCCGTCCCGAACCACCGTGGCGGTCACGTGGATCATGGCCTTGAGCTTCTCGGCGGCGGCATCCGCACGGGCTTCCTGCCAGAAACGGAGTCCCACGCTCAGCGCCACCATACCGGCCATCACCAAACCGGCGCGCGCGTCGCCGGTAAGGAAGGAGATTGCCGACAAAGTTGTCAGTAGGATCACCAGCGGGTTGAGGATGATTTTTAGAAGGCGGACGGGCCAACCTTGCTTCTTCTCTTGTGCGACTTCATTCGGACCCGTCTTGCGCGCCCGATCTTCCGCCTCCGCTTGCGTTAGCCCACCCAGCGATGTTCGCAAATCCCGGAGAAGCGCTTCGCCGTCTTTCCGGGCGGCGTCGAGAACGGCAGGTGAAACACGAATATTCTGGTTCTTCGCCTTGGTTGGAATCGGCGGCTTGTCCGGGCGCACTGGTGACGTCGCGACCTTAGACACGGCCGTTCCAAGCTTGCCAGCCAAAGCCCCTGCTTTGCCATCGGCATCGGATGTTGCCATCTTTCCCTCTGACCGGAATGCGTGTGAGGATCCCAAGCGCCGATCCGTAGACCAAGGAGCCATGCCACGCGAGGGTCGATTTAAGAATTTAACATAGTTGACTGCTGACCCTCTTCAGGTATTTGCCAGACAGACAACGATAGGTTCCTAATCATACTTCCCATGCGTTGCAAACTGGGGGTTTCTTGTTTTTTTAGCAAGGCGGTGGTGATCTGCGCTCCCAACCGGTCACATAGCGCCATCAATTCGCCCACCTGGGCCACGCTGCGGTGCTGTTCGGCGAGGGGTGGGACAAAGCGGAAGGCCGCCGTGCGGCCAGCGCGCAGGCGAAGTCCCGATCTCGCCGTGCCCGCGAGAAGAAGGGGCGCTAGCCTGGATATCTCGCCACGAGTTTCGGAAGAGCGGGGCTTTACAGGCTGCGGAAAAACCCTACAATGCGGTCATCCTGAGCCCGTTCGCTGTCATTCTGAGCGCAGCGAAGAATCTCGCTCCGCCGCTCAGGGTAAACTACGCGGAGGATCTCGCTCAATTTATTTTCAAGGCCATGCGAGATTCTTCCTTCGCAAGGCTCAGGACCGCCGCTGCTCCTCCGCAGAAACTCGAAGCGTAAGCCCTTGTGATTCAGCACGAGTAGCGCGGACCTGTTTTTTAGGTCCGCGGCACGTC
>JBEKQO010000006.1:0-60490 GCA_049519635.1 Terriglobia bacterium
CAACCAACCTCATCCGCGCCGCCTGGAAGGCATAGCCTTCCAGGCGGCGCGGATGAGAAATAATCATGGGACTTGGCCCGGAAAGGCGGAGCCTTTCCGCACAGCGGAGCGGCAGAGCCGCACGAACCAGTCAGGACGTTCGCTAATTTGGGCAGCCTTGAAATTAGATAATGGCATCGCTTCCGGGCTTTTTATAACTGCGTCCCTTGCGCATGTAGCTCGCTTAATGGTTACTTTCTTTTGCCTGCAGATCTTATACTCAGACGAGTCATGCATTCTCTCTCGCGTGAAGACCCTTTAGGCGGACATAGGAATTTTCCTTTGACTTCCCTTCGGCTGCGCGTTGTGACCGGCGCCTATTTACTAATTCACCGTGAAGACCTGGCCCGTATCCACGTGATGGCCAGTGGCAGTCTCCAGGCAAGTGTGGTTGCTCCGGACTCCGAAGTATTCACCGAGACTGTGGCTTCACGTCCCCCCTCCGGGCTCGCGCCTTAACCTCTTGCCCAACCCGGAATCACAACAGGTGGTGTGTCGGCCAGTCCAGCAGCATCCGACGTTCTTCCCGATCTGGATCGTTCACGGCCTCGCTCTTGTCAGCATCGAAGATCATAACGCTTCTATCCGTGGTGGAATAGGCGGGCCAGTCTGGCAATCCCTGCCGATTGGGACTGCCATGCCGGGCAAAAGCCACCCATGCGCCGCTGATCTGCCGGGATAATTGCTCCGATTCCGGATAGCGGACAATCCGCATGGACAGTGGATGCTCGGCCGTGTGAAAAGCTTTGTACTTACCGCCCGCCACAGGAGGCTCCCAGACGAATTCATACAGATAGGCTTTCGCTTTGCCCTGCGCGATCTTGAGTTCTGCTTGCCTGACGCCGTTCCAGCGCGCTCCCCGGTCGGTGGAGATGCGGAAGTAGATGTCGCTCGGCGTATCTTTAGGGTGATCGCGGTGGTAGACAGCGAGCAAGGGATCAACATTGGATTCGGGGATGCCGGCCTTCACAATGCGCGCGCGCAGGCCCGCCTCATCGAGATGGAACAGCCCCTCATCCTGCTTTGAGAACAGCGTGGACTCATCCTTGCAGTTGCCGATGATCAGGGGAATATCGGCAGAAATCTCCGGCGCCGTGGGGTCCCAGATTTGCTGGGGCACGGAATGGCCGTCTACCACCGGCCCCATCCTTGTCCACTCAGTCGCTTCGGCCGCCGCATACAACTTGTCGGCGGGAACGTTCTGAAGCTCGTCAACCTGGTTTTCTGTCAGTCCCAGGTGTGCCAGCACCCCCTTGGCGGTTTGGGTGGCGGCTTCTTTGTCGTTGGCACGCAACAGGGAACCGCTTTCGATAATCGCCCGGTGGAATAGTCCTTTGGCCGCAGGCATGGCCATTAAGGTATTCAGCTTTCCACCACCACCGGAAACGCCAAAGAGCGTGACGTTCTCCGGGTCGCCGCCGAAATGCGCGATGTTGTCGCGCACCCACTCGAGCGCCAGAACCAGATCCAATTGCCCCACGTTGCCGATCGCATACTTCTCACTTAGGCCGCCCAGGTACAGATAGCCAAAGGCGCTGAGACGATGATTGATGCCCATCAGAACCACATCTTCATCGCGGGGCAGGGCATCCCCGAAAACCACGATCTGGCTCGATAGATTGCTGTAGCCTCCCCCATGAATGTAGATGAGCACCGGACGCTTGCCCTTGAATCCCGGGGTGAGGACGTTCAGCACCAGACAGTTTTCGCTGTTCTTCTCCTCGGCGAGTTCAGCCCGGTCTGTAGATCCTCGGAAGTAATCACCGGTCTCCGGGTCACTGTACATTCTCCCCACTCCCTGAACGCAACGCGGCCCGTTCTCCGTCGCCTCGCGAATGCCCGGCCACGGGGTGGGCTTGGCAGGCGGCAGAAAGCGTGCCGTTCCCTCCGTCGGGCCTCCATAGGGGATGCCCCTGAAGACACGGACGCCTCGCCAATCGACGCCCCGAACTTTCCCGTATTGAGTTTCGACAACCGGCGCCGCAGTATCCCCACGCGCCTCCGCGCGCTTTGCGAATGGTCCTCCCACCAGTGCCGCGACCCCTGCGGATAGAGAGTTCCTCAATAGTTCCCTGCGATTCAGGCGTTTCATCATTGCTCCTTGCCTAAAGGATCTTGGGGGGCTGCCGGAAGGGCAGCACTAATCAGGCTGCGGAAAAACCCTTGGGAGTGTCATTCTGCGGAGCCGCAGGTGACGAAGAATCTCGGCTTGCCTAGAAAATACTCAGAGCGAGATCCTTCGCGTAGTTTACCCTGAGCGGCAGAGCGAGATTCTTCGCTGCGCTCAGAATGACAGTGAACGCGCTCAGGATGACCGCATGGGAGGGTTTTTCCGCAACCTGTAAAGCCCCGCCCTTCCCAGCCCGCGGTGAGAAGTTCAATCTAAAAGCGGCCTCGACGTAAGGCAATTCTCAGTTCTCACCCCGTCCCTACTTGGGCAAAATCACCACAGCCACGGCGAATCCGCTCAGGGTCACATCATCGCCCGCGAGTTGGCTCACGGCGGGCGGCTGAAGGGCCGTCTGCTGATCAACCACCTCCAGGCGGCCACCGGCGGCGCCGAGAATGGATGCGACGAAAGTTCGGTCGTGCTTATTCACCAACAGCACCTTGCGCTTGCCGTCGCGAGTAATGAAGCCCAGCGCATAAACCGAGGGCCTGCCCATGTGCGTTTCTATCAGTTGGTCGCCGGGGCCGAAGTTTTCATGGAGCAACTTCAGCACCCAGTAACGAGCGTTGGGCTGGCCGGTTTTCCAGTCCACCATGGTGACCGAAGGCCACTGCGTGGGATAGCCGACCAATTGCGACTCGCCCGCGTACTCGATCCCGAGTTTCGCCAGCTCGGCGTAAACGTAAGCGTACACCGCGCCGGAGAGGTTCCAGTAACCGTGCGGCAGTGGTGGGGCAACGTACCCCGGCTTTTTTCCCGTGCCGTCGTCGGCATTCGACCCGAGTTCGTCGACGTCCGTCTGGGTCTGAGGCGAGAGACGCTGGCGGATGAACTCGATGTAGCGCACGGCGTCGAGAAAGTGGTCGGCCCGTTCAAAAAAGGTATACTCCTGCACTTCCGGCGGCTGGTCCGACGTGGCGTTGGCATAGAAATGATAAGTGATCATGTCCAGGGGAATCCCGGGCTTGTGGTGGCTGTGATTGAGAAAGTACTCGAAATAGTCAGGGCGCCGCGAGGTGTTGTCCAGGGCCATGCCCGCAAACTTCATGTGGGGCTCGACGCGCAGAATGGCTTCGACAATGGCGTCGTAATAGGCAGTGTACTGCGGAGGAGTCATGGAATGCTCGTCATCGACTTCGTTAAACACCTCCCAGTTATCGATCTTGTAATGGTGGTCCGATGGGTGCCAGACACCGTATTCATCTTTAAAGCCGCCCTGCGTATACCAGCTCACCAGGCGCGCGTAGTAATCGGCCAATTCCTTCATGCTGGGATCACGCAGCTCGGTCCCCTGCTCGTAGTTCCAGGTGACCTCGTCGGGATCCGCCGGATAGGGCACGGGCTTCGCGGTTTTCCAAACCCATTGGGGAGGCGCGCTGAAATTCATTAACACGGAATGCCCGGCTGTCGCCTCCATGAAATCGGCGGTCATGGGATCGATCAAGGAAAAGTCCCAGGAAGTCTTGCCGTCCTTCGGCGGATCGAGTTCGGCGACGGACAGCTTCGGGTAGGGCAGCCAGGGAACGTAGCGGACCATGTCGCAGCCGAGGTCGTGTAGAGCGCGGAAAGCCGAATCGTGCATCGCATGGCCTGGCCGCATCGCGGGGGTCACCACCACCTGGAGCGTGGGAGTGGTTCTGGAGACGCGTAGAACCTTGCTCCAGTCCACTGCCACCTTGACCGCAGGCTCGTCAGCCTGAAGGGTGGCGCAATTTAAGAGCAGTAATAGAATCAGTGGAAATAACCAGCGGATGAATCCTCGACTAATCATACTGTTACCTCCGGCTTTTCCGCATGCCCTCGGGATCGGCATTAATCCCAGAATCGCGATGGGACCTTTCGAGACTTTGAATTCCACGGAGACTCCGTAGCCGCGCTTTCCTTGGTGAAGGCCCCCCTGTCAAGCGAGCCACCGACCTTCAGGGCATGGCTATACGTATAAAAGGCCAACAGATTGGTACGATTGTAGCCGAAGCGCGCAAAGTTGACAACATGGGGGGAGAGAATTGGCGCGCCCACAAACTGCCGCGTACACAAACAAATCCTCCCCCGGACAAACCTTTAGGGAGTGGCCTGCCGGGGCACGCATACTTCCAAGGTTCGCGCAGCCTCCCGTGACGAAAAGTTCACAATTCCTTCACAAAAGGTTGGAACTTCGCGTGTCCTTCCTTCGTATAGATGGAGGAACGCGGAAACAGCGGTTGAGCGATATAGACCGGAGAGGTTGCACGGCGAAAGAGCAGGATTCGGGTTGCTCGATTTTTGCCACGCCTTCAAGATACAAGATAACAGGGTGGAAGAAATGCTAAGCGGCTTACCAATGTCTGGATTCTGCGTCTAAGGAATAGACACGCAAAAAGAGGCTGGGCGCAAACACCGTGGTGACTTGTAAAGAGCTGCAGCCTCTAAGAGGCAAGGGTTAAGAAACAAATCGGGGTTAAATGGACTGCCGTTGCCGACGGTTTGGCGGCCTGAGCAACGACAATCCCGCAGGAATCACGTGAAGCCTTCCGGCCTCCCGTTTTTCATTTAACCCCGCCTGATTTTAGGGGAGCTTCAGTGGTAAATGCAAGCGAAAGCTCAATTCGAACAGGCGGGCGTTCCATTCGGTACCGCATCAAGGATCGCCAAAATCAACACCCAGGGCAACCACCATTCATGAGGAGGATGGATATGAGATTGAGAAAAACTTTGAGTGTTACGATTATCGCGATGGCTCTCTTCGTCGCTGCCAGCGCCGCGGCGAAAGCAAAGGATTCCAGAGACGTGCGCCTTAACTACGATGCCACGGTAGCCGGATCACACCTGGCAAGCGGCGTATACAACATCAAATGGGAAACCCACAGTCCCCAGGCGACGGTTTCCTTCTTGCAAGGAAACAAAGTTGTGGCGACCGCTGAAGGTAAAGTTGTGGACCGTGGAAAGAAGTACCAGGACAACCAGATTGTGTACAACGAAGCTGGCAATGGTGGGCGTAAGATTCAGGAAATCCGCTTCCGCGGATCGAGCGAAGTCATTGTGTTCAATGATTAGCCACGATCGCCGCCGCCGCAGTGTCGCGAAAGGTTCGTTGGGCATGCGGCGGCGCCAAGCCTGCCCACCCCGGAAAAGCATGTTTGCGACCGTCCCCCCGGTGAGCATGCTTTTCCCGTGGGCAGCCACGGCTCCCCAAGGTAAAATGCCTTGGCATGGTACCGATCCCCCTGACTGACCACATTCGCCGGCGTACGTTCTGGGCATTCACTTTGCTCCTGATTGTCACGAACGTTTGGGCCTTCCTTATCGAACTCTCTCTGGGACCGCACTTGAACCGCTTTATCATGTTGAATGGTTTGATCCCGGCGCGCTATTCTCCGCCTGCCCTCTTCGCGCTTCCGGCAAGACTCACCCTAGCACCCATCTTTATTTCCATGTTCCTCCACGGGGGGTGGCTGCACCTGCTGGGAAACATGCTCTTTCTTTTTGTCTTCGGGCGCAGTATTGAAGACCGCTTCGGGCATTTCCCTTTCCTTATGCTCTATTTGGTTTCCGGGGTTGCGGCCGCTTTAGCGCAGATCATCGTCAGCCCGGGATCGCGCGTCCCCACCATTGGGGCCAGCGGCGCCATTGCCGGAGTGCTGGGCGCGTATTTCGTTTGTTACCCCGGGGCGCGCATCACCACGCTCATCCCACTCTTCATCTTCTTTTGGACCGTCCAAATTCCTGCCCTCCTGCTGCTCGGCTACTGGTTCCTTATTCAGTTCATCGCCGGATTCCAGATGCTTTCGATACAGACCGCTACGGCCGGCGGCGTCGCATGGTGGGCCCATATTGGGGGATTTTCGACGGGCGTATTGCTGGCCCTCATCTTGCCCCCGCAACACCGCGGCCCCGTCGTCGAAATGGTATCCTAACTTCAGTGTTGTTCGCTTAAGCTGATCGTTTCCAATATTCGACCCCCTCACCCCCACGACCCGCAGAACGTGGGGGTGAGGGGATCACTCAAAAACAATTTGATGAACGCCCACCTCAAAGCTTCTTATGCGAGCTGAATTAGCCCCAATCTGGATTTCTCACGACGCTTCGATACTCTTAGGCTGGTGCTTCGGAATTTCCCGAGGTTTCCTCTTCGCCCCGCTCGCGCTCGGTCAGGTAAACTCCTGCCAGGATCAGGCCGCCTCCGATCAAATCCATTGCGGTTAGCCGTTCCGAAAGCAACCAGATGCCCAATCCGCTGGCGATAACCGGCTGCAAATAGTTGAAGGCCGCGACGCGCGATGCCGCCAACTCCGTCAGCACATAAGCAAAGAGGAGATAGGAAATCACCGACCCGAACACAACCATAAACGCCAGCCCCCACCACGCCCCCGCTCTGAGGGCGGCCCAGTTGGTAAGCACCACCGCGTGGGCGCAGAAGGGGAGCATCATGGTTGCGCCCAGTACATAGGTGAGAGTGTTCAGGGTAAGCGCGTCGTATTGGTTGGCTACTTTCTTCATCATGATAATGTAAATGGAAAACACCAGCGTGCTCGCGAGCAGAATGAGATCGCCGATCCAAGGGCTGGCGCTTCCCTGCCCCGCCTTGTCGGCCGTCAAGACGCCGACGCCGCCAAACGCGATGATCATCCCCGCAAATTTCCCGGCCGTCAGCTCTTCCAACCGCACTGCCACCGCAATCACCAGCACCATTACCGGTTCCAGGGCCACAATCAAGCCCGTGTGCGCCACGGTGCTGCGCGCCATTCCACCGATAAAGGTAAGCTGATTCAGGGCAATGCCACTGAAGGCCGTCGCCGCCAGGAACAACCACCTCCGCGGCGACAATTGCAGGCGGCGCACTCGGCCGCTGGCCAGAAAGCAGATAGCGTAAATAATCGCCGCGCCCAGCACGCGCAATTGCGCCAGCGCCAGGGCGCCGAATCCCGTCAAGGCTTCTTTGCCCGCGATGATGTTGCTGGACCAGAAGATGGCCACCAACAGCATCAGCCAATGCATGCGGCCATGGCCGGTGCGGGGTGCAGATTTCGAAGTGACGACCGGTGCGGCGCTAGTCAAACGATTCCTTCCGCACGGTCAACTTATCGATCCGGGGCTGATTGGGGATATACCCCAATCCCGCCGTTTGGGGAACGTGAATGGTGCCCTGCGCGCCGACTGTGACCTCAGGAACAATGATGTCTTCGGCCCAATAGCGTTGGCTGGCGGAAACATCACCGGGCAAGGTGAATCCCGGCAGTGCGGACATGGCGATATTATGAGCGCGGCCAATGCCCGCCTCCAACATGCCGCCGCACCACACGGGGACGTTCCGGGCGCGGCAAACGTCATGGACCTGCCGCGCGGCCGTAAATCCGCCTACCCGCCCGAGCTTGATATTGATGATCTTGCCCGCGCCGATTTCGAGGGCTTTGCGCGCGTCGTCGGCACTGTGAATGGATTCATCCAGACATATGGGCGTGGCAATTTCCTTCTGAAGCTTGGCATGGTCCAGCAAGTCATCCCAACCCAGCGGTTGCTCGATCATCATCAGGTAGAACCGGTCGAATTCTTTCAGGTGGGCGAGATCAGCCAGCGAATAAGCGCTGTTCGCGTCGGCCATCAAGAGGATGTGCGGAAACCGGGTGCGAATCGCCTCAAGCACTTTGACATCCCATCCCGGCTTGACCTTCACTTTAATCCGCTGATACCCCGCCGCCACTTCGCACTCAACCTTGTCGAGAAGTTCCGCAATGGACGTCTGAATTCCGATGGAAACACCGCATGGAATTTCCGTCAGCGTCCCACCCACGAGCTTCGCCAAGGGCAGATTTTGCTGTTGTGCGGCAATATCCCAAAGGGCGTTTTCAAGAGCCGCTTTGGCCATGTTGTGCCCGCGAATCGGGCGAAAGCGCGGCGCGACGTCGCCGGGCGCCGCCCAATCCTTGCCGATCGTCCAGGGGATTAGGAAATCGCGCAGGATGTGCCAAGCCGTCTCGGTCGTTTCATAACTGTAAAAGGGCTGTTCGCCGGCGGTCACCTCACCCCATCCGGTCAGGCCGTCGGCGTCAACCCGCACCAGAACGATTCGGCGCGTGGTGGTGCGTCCGAAGCTTGTCTCAAAAAAGTGGACAAGCGGCATTTGCAGTTCGCGAAGTTCGATGCGCTCAATTTTCATGTGCTTTGATCTCCACCCACACCGCTTCCATTTCCTCCAGGGAACATTCCTTCAATTGCTTGCCGCGTTTCAGGATTTCCCGCTCCATCGCCTGGAAGCGCCGTTGAAATTTCTGATTGGCCCGGCGCAGGCAACTCTCCGGGTCGAAGTGAAGAAAGCGTGAGAGGTTGGCCACCGCGAAGAGCAAATCGCCCACTTCCTCTTCCCTCCGCGCCGCCGAGCCGGGCGGTTCGGCGGCCAACTCCTGCCGCAGCTCCTGGACCTCTTCTTCAATCTTCTCCAGCAGGTCGCCTACGTTTGCCCACTCGAACCCAACCTCCGCCGCACGCGTGCCCAACTCGTGCGCCACCAGCGTGGACGGGAGCGAAGGGAGAATTCCGTCCAGCACGGAACTCTTAGCGCGCTTGCCCTCGGCGGCGCGCTCCTGCTCCTTGACGGCGAGCCAACTCTGGAGCGCTTCGCCGGCGTTTCCCGCCCGCACTTCGCCGAACACATGCGGATGCCGCCGAATCAGCTTGGCGTGCACGCGCTCCACCACGTCATCGATGGCGAAGCGCCCTTCCTCCTCGGCGACCCGGGAGTAAAACACGACCAGAAAAAGCAAATCCCCGAGTTCATCCTCCAGCCCGTCAAAATCGCGCGCGTTCGCAGCATCCACCACCTCGTAAGCCTCTTCCAGCAGCAGACCCTTCAAAGTATCGTAGTCCTGCACGCGGTCCCATGGGCATCCTTGCGGACCTCGCAAGTGCGCCATCAGCGCAATCAATTTACGAAGATTCTCTCCGGCCAGGTTGGGTCTCGATTCTCCGGCTCGTGATGAGCGGCAGCAGATCAGGTTAATCCAGTAATCTACCAAGCCCCGCCGACTCTTCGCAAGAGCGGGTATGGCAACCGTGTGCCACGAGGCTTTGTCTTCCCGGCCTTCCTGCTAACGCTTCCAATTCGCCATGATAAATTCGCGAAACGCTTCGTCTGAGGGGATGTACTTACTCGGGATGATCAGAAACAATCCCTCTCGGGGAAGTTTACGCAGGGCCTCGGGAAGGTATTCAAAGCCCGTGCTCACTTGCAGAATAAGGCGGGTTTTCTCCAAAATCTCCCTGCACATCGGCGCCAAGTCCTGCAAGCTTGGCCCTATGGTTTCGAGGGTAAGCTCCAGTCCGGCAATGCCGGGGATATTCATCACGTGCGCGTAGTGTTTGCAGCCGGTGGAGTGGAGGTGGAAAAAGACATGGGAGCCCAGGTGCCTAACGATCGCCGCATTAAGTGGCATGAAGATATCGCGATAGAGGAAAGGTGAACACATCCCCAGGGCATCTTCCTGGATCGTGATGGTCTTCCCGGGCGCCCAATACCCAAAGATGTGCCCGTATCCGCCCAGATTGGGCTGAACAATGGAATAGTGGATATCGATTTCCGTCATCAGCGCGTGGTTCACGCGGCTGGCGGCCCTTTCCACGGCTTGGGGGTTGTCATGCAAATCCAGGAAGAACTCCGTCATCCCCCGCATGGCTGCCAGGGCGTCCGAGGGCCCACGAAGAATCGAAGGACTGATCCAGCAATCGGCCGGCGCCTGATCTTCTAGCCGCTGGGTCTCACGCCGCATGCAATCGAGCCAACCATTGAAGGCAGGGATGGGGAGATGAGCCAGATCGTCCGCCGACTCAACGAAATGGCGGGGCGCCAGGGATCCCTCGGAATACCGTACGGGGCAGCCGCAAGCCGCTTCCAGCCAGGGTATCGCGCGCCACGGCGCAGAGAAGGCCATGAAGTCGTCACAAAATACGTCTCGATCGGCAAAGCTGTGCTCGTATTCGCTGGCCACTAAATCACCGCTCACATCTTCCGGGCAGACCGTGGGACGGGTGAACGGCCGCCGCAGGAAATCGATAGGCAGGTAGATCCCTTCGTCATAGATACCCACCGGAGGGCGGTCAAGGCTTTTCCTGTCCCAAAAGCTTTCCTGAAAACGCTGAATACTTTCGATGAGTTGTGCCTGGGTTTTCATGATTCGCTGGGTCCTGACTCATTCGGATTTCACCCCAAGGGTCCGGAAGGGCAGCCCTCAAGGCCGCGGAGAAATCCGGTCAAATGGCTCGATCCTTGGAGCTTTGCTGCCTGCAACAGCCGGGGAAGGATTCGGTGATACCTTTCAGATCGCATGCCGCGGGGATTCTAACATAGGATGGACGGTCAGGGCGCCTCTCCGAATCCCGCAGCACCCCTGGTTGAAGCAGCCGCCTTGGAGCCGCCGCAGCAATCGCGCCGCGCAACTTTGCCAGGGCCCCATCAAAGTCCCGGGTGTTGCATACCCCCAGAGCTATGCACGCATCACCTACGAAGATACCCCTCACTCACCGCCTTGCGGTCCCCCCTCTCCCCATGGGAGAGGGATAGAAATCAGAATAACAGCCCTCTCCCAAGGGAGAGGGTTCCCGACGGGCGAGGGCAGGCGAGGGGTCTTTTCGAAGCCCACCGGACTTTGACGGAACCCTGCGTACTTTGCACGCGGACTTGTTGGTTGCCGGGTTTATTGCTACACTGAATCATCATCAATAGGGAGTCGATTCCGGCCAATTTCTGACGGTTGGCCGTCCGGGCGCGAGGCATTTCATGGCAGATGAAAAGAACGAACCCTCGGGGTTCAAAGTGGTTGATCGTCGCAGCTTCACGCCGGAAGGTTCCCGGCGCGACGAAAGTCCGTCCGAGGTGAAAAAGGCTGGGCCGCCGCCGACCGAGCGGGTGTCGCGGCCGCAATTCATCGAACCCTCGGAGGCTGAATTTTCCGACGAGCCGTCGGGTTTTGAAACCCTGGTCTCCTATCTGAGCACCACCACCATGTTTCAGCTTGGATTGATTCCGGGGCCAGGGGGCGAGCGCATTCCTGCCGATATGACCAACGCTCAGCGCACCATTGACCTGTTGCAGGTTTTACAGGAAAAAACCCAGGGGAACCTGACGCCCAACGAATCCCGCCTCCTCGACGACGTCCTCTACGAACTGCGGATGACGTTTGTGGAATTGCAGAAGCGGCAGGCACCCAAAGGGTGATGACTCTCAAGTTTCTCGGCACAGGAACTTCCACCGGGGTGCCCATCCTCACCTGCCGGTGCCCCGTCTGCACCTCTTCCGACCCGCATGACAAGCGCACGCGGCCTTCCATCCTGCTGGAATACGACGGCCGGGTGGTGGTGATTGATACCACTCCCGACTTCCGCACGCAGGCCTTGCGCGAGGGCATGACCCGCCTGGACGCCGTGGTTTTTACCCACCATCACGCCGATCACATCATGGGCCTCGACGATACGCGCGTGTTCTATTTCCGCCAGCAGGTGCCGATTCCCATTTATGCCCAAGCCCACTGCTTGGCCACAATTCGCACCGTCTTCTCGTACATCTTTAACGGAAATTACCCCTTTGGGGGCGTGGGCAAACTCGATCCGCACCTTATCGAAGGACCTTTTGAGTTGTGGGGGCTGAACGTCATCCCGGTGCCGGTATTGCACGGCGATCTGCCGATCCTGGGATTCCGCATTCGGAACACGGCCTATGTGACGGACGTCAGCCAAATTCCGGAATCCAGCATTCCCTTGCTCGAGAGCCTGGACATTCTCATTATCGACTGCCTTCGCCCCAAGCCCCATCCCACTCACTTTTCCGTCGCCCAGGCTTTGGCGATGGTCGAGCGGCTGAAGCCACGGCGCGCGTTCTTCACGCACATCGCCCACGACCTTGGCCATGAGGAAACGAACTCGGCCCTGCCCTCGCACGTGCAATTGGCTTATGATGGATTGAAGTTGGAGCTGTAGGCATCGGGGTTCGGACATCGGACTCCGGACCACGGACTTGCTTTTATGCGCGTCATCGGCAATCTTCAGGAACTCGGTGAACCGTGGGCGCCCAGCGTGGTGACCATTGGCAACTTCGATGGTGTCCACCTGGCCCACCAGACGTTGCTCCGCCGCGTGGTGGAAGCGGCACGGTCGCGGGGCGCACGGGCAACCGCCATCACCTTTGAGCCCCATCCCATCAAGGTTCTCGCGCCCGACCACGCGCCCAAACTCCTCACGCCGCTCCGGCGCAAAGTGGAATTGATCGCAGCGACGGGAATCGACCTGCTGGTCGTGCTGCCTTTTACGCGTGATCTCGCCCACCAAACACCCCTGGAATTCGTGCGCCGCGTGCTGGTTGACCCACTGCACGCGGCCTCCGTTCATGTCGGGCCGAATTTTCGCTTCGGCTATCGCCAATCCGGCGACACGGAAATCCTGGAAGAACTCGGAAAGCAGGAAGGGTTCAGCGTAGAAGTCGTTCCCATGCTCGTGGTGCGAGGTGACCGCGTATCCAGCACCCGCATCCGGGAACTGCTGACGGAGGGGAAGGTCCATAAAGCTAATCGCCTGCTGGGACGCCCGTTTTCCTCGCGCGGACCGATCGTTGCCGGGATGGGTGTGGGCCGCAAACATACGGTGCCTACGCTGAATCTGGCTCCTATTGAAGAACAACTGCCTAAAGTCGGGGTGTACGTAACGCACACCCTGCTGAGCGGCGTGCCCCACGATTCCGTGACCAACGTGGGATTCAAACCCACCTTCGGCGACCATCGTCTGACCGTGGAAACCTTTCTGCTGGAATTCTCCGGCCAAATCGACGAGGCCGACATGGAAATCGAGTTTCTCTACCGGCTTCGCGATGAGATGAAATTTCAAAACCCCGCCATCCTCAAAGTGCAGATTCAGGAAGACGCGCGCCGCTCCCTGAAGTTCTTCCGCCTCCTCAAACAATACCGGCAACACGCCACGGGATCGGGTCATCGGGTCGTCGGGCCATTGAGTCATTAAGTAATATGCCGATTTGCGATTGGCGGTTTTCGAAGTCGTCAAATTGATTCATCTATTCACCGGACGCGGCCGATAGCCGATGTGGGGGAGTGTGTCACGCGGGGGGTGCCTGTCGGTACTGCCCGTTTTAATCCTTCCGGCATTTCCCGCCGCGCTGTAATCCTCACCCGGATTTCTCACCATGCTTGGACGCTCTTAGCCTGCATTTCTCACCACGGGCCTGGAAGGGCGGGGCTTTAGAGCTTGCGGAAAAAACCGCTGGTACTGTCGTGATCAACGCCACCCTTGTTCAGAACCACCCCGGCGCCCGGCGCGCCACCCCTCCTCATCTGAGGAGGGGAGCATTTTAGGCAACTCCCCTCCTGATTCAGGAGGGGTGGCGCGTCGAGCGCCGGGGTGGTTATCCGCGCCGGGGCGTTCTTCCGCAGCCTGTTTAGCCCCGCCGAAATTGCGGCTCCCGCCCTGTGATCGCCCCGCCCTTCGAAACCCAAGGTGAGCAATCCGGCCAAGAAGCCGTAAGAATCTGCCCCTGCCGCTCCGCGGATCGGCGGATTCCAGGATTATACGGTTAAATAGCACCTATCCCATTTCCTTTCAATGGCTCAGCGCCATATAGGGCTAAATCATTTATATTCAACAACTCATCCAGAGCACTTTTTTTCCCCCTTTGTTTTCAATGACTCATCCAGGGGACTCTTCATTTTTAACATCTTTTGGGTCAGCGCTTCATTCCCGAACCCCATCAGCATAACTTCCTTTTTTTCAAACACTTGATTATTCCTGCCGCCCATCGAAATTTGCCCTTTTCGCAGCTAACATACTCTGTTTTCATAAACTCATCCGGATTGAGAACGCGCTCAGGAATCGGGAGTAGGGAGTAGGGAGTTAGCATGCTGTTTTTTCCTCGCTGTTTCCTGTCTTCCGCCCCTAACCTCCTGACTCCTTGATGCGGACTCCTGCCCGCCGCCAAACTTGGCGAAAGCCGGTATCCTCCGTGCTGGCGCCGTCGTGTTTTGGTGGTTCTTTCCTCCCCGCCTGCGCACGGAGAGCCCTCGCCCCTAAGACCCAAAGGCAGCATGTCGATCTCCTGTGTACGCGTGCCGGGATGCATCTCTTCGGCCACCCACGGCAATCATCCCGGTATTTTGTCCTCGTGGCGGGGGAGACCCCGGAAGGCTCATCGCGCCGGCCGGACGCAGCACCTGCCATGACAGTAGCCTATTCACTGGCCATTGTCAAGGACTATTTCGAGCGTGCTTGCCCAGCGCCATAGCTCGCGAAGCAGGTGGAGGTCCGTAGCCCATGGCGTGAGCCGTGGGAAAATCGGCCCCACCCGCCCCCGCCCTGGCGGGCGTGATATACTGCGCCCCGACAAGGAGGGTTACACCCATGAATCGTAGAGGATTCATATCCACCACGCTCGGAGCGGCAGCCGGCGCTACTTCCGCTCTGTTCCCGGCTGCGGCCCAAGAGGTCGCTGCGGGGGCGAAGCTGCTGAACTTGAAAATCACCGGGCTCAAAACCTTGGTGGTGAATGTTGGCTCTCTGAACTGGGTGTTTTGTAAGATTTACACTAATCAGGGGCTTGTAGGACTGGGTGAAGGCTCGGTGACGAGCAAAGAAGCGACGGTGGCGCAAGCCATCATGGAGCACGAACGGTTCCTGGTGGGCAAAGACCCCACCAACATCGAACTGCTGTGGCAAAGCATGTTCCGTTATCCGCGCTGGCGGGGCGGTCCGGTCCTGAATTCGGCGATCAGTGCGGTGGAGATCGCCCTCTGGGACATCCTGGGGCAGGCGCTGGGCGTTCCGATTTACAAGTTGTTGGGCGGGGCGGCGCGCACCCGCATCCGCATGTATGTGGATGTGGACCCGACCCCGGAGGCCTTCCTGCGCGCCAAAGCAATGGGCTACACCGCCGCCAAGACCACCACCATTGAGCCGAACAATCTTGTGATCCAGCCGGACCGCGTGGTGCGCGAAGGGGTGCGCAAACTTCAGGAGATTCGTAAGGCCGTGGGGGACGATTTCGACATCGCGATGGACGCGCATGGGCGCTGCACCACGGCCATGGCCATCGATTTTTGTACGCGGGTTGAGGACCTCGACTTGATGTGGGTCGAGGAGCCCACCCAACTGGAGGATTTGGGTGAACTCGCCTTGCTGCGCTCGAAGACGAAGACGCCCCTGGCCACCGGCGAGCGCTCCTTCACCAAATATGGCTTTGCGGAATTCTGCTCGCGCCACCTTGTGGACTACATCCAGCCGGACGTCTGCCACGCGGGCGGCATTTTGGAACTGAAGAAAATCGGCGTGCTGGCGGAAACCTACCGCGTAAATCTGGCGCCCCACAATCCGCAAAGCCGCGTCAGTACCATGGCTTCGCTGCACGTGGATGCCACCACGCCCGCTGCCGTGATTCAGGAGTCGACCCTCAGCCATAGCCCCTGGATGGATGAGCTCTTCAATGGCCCGGGGCCGGAAATCAAGAACGGCTATGCGGAATTGCCTACGCGCCCAGGCTTGGGAGTAACTTTGAACGAAAAGATCGCCGCGCAGCACCCCTACAAGCCTGCCAACCGCCCGGAATATGTGTTCGAAGACGGGTCAGCGGCGGATCAGTAGGACAGGTTTACTCAAGCTTGTCCAAGGTGCGCAGCGTTCAGGGAGGCACGGCCCGCGGCTTTGCCGCTTGCTGTGCGGAAAGGCTGGGCCTTTCCGTCGTGCGAGAACACCCACCAACCTCCTCCGCGCCGCCGGGAAGGCATAGCCTTCCCGGCGGCGCGGAGGAGAAATAATCATGGGACTGGGCCCGGAAAGGCGGAGCCTTTCCGCACAGCGGAGCGGCAGAGCCGCGTGAACCACTCAGGACGTTCGCTAATTTGGACAGCCTTGAGGTTTACTGCAGGGTTACCAGTGAAACGTTACTAGCCTCTGGATCTGGCGCGGGCACAATCTCGGGGGGAGCGGTGTTGACGCCGGCAGCCTTGTCGGCGATGAATCGTTCCACCTCTTCCAGCAGGGCAGAGACGATATCTTCTTCCTTAACGCGGCGGATGGCCTTCCCTTCCCGGTAAATCATGCCATTGCCGCGGCCGGCGGCGACGCCCAAATCGGCCTCGCGCGCTTCCCCGGGGCCGTTGACGGCGCAGCCCATCACCGCCAGGCTGATGGGAGTTTTGATGTGTTTGGTGGCTTGCTCAATCTCGCCGGCGATCTTGAACAGGTCAACTTCCAGCCGCCCGCAGGTTGGGCAGGCGATGATCACGGGCCCGCGGCTGCGCAATTCCAAGGACTTCAGCATCTCAAAGGCCACGCGCACTTCTTCCACCGGGTCGGTGGCAAGCGAAACACGGATGGTATCGCCGATTCCTTCCGCCAGCAGCATCCCCATTCCCACGCAGGACTTGACGGTGCCGGAAAACTGCGTGCCCGCTTCCGTGATGCCCAAATGCAACGGATAATCCACCTGCCGGGAAAGCAAACGATAGGCGGCGACCGTCAACTTCACGTTCGAAGCCTTCAAGGAAATGATCGTGTCGGTGAAGCCCAGGTCCTCCAGAATCTGGATGTGGTACAGGGCGCTTTCCACCATAGCTTCCGGCGTGGGGTAGCCGTATTTCTCCAGCAACCGGCGCTCCAGGGAGCCGGCGTTGACGCCAATGCGGATGGGCACCTTCTGTTCCTGCGCGCGCCGCACCACCATGCGGACCTTATCGGCGTCCCCGATGTTGCCGGGATTGATGCGCAGCTTATCGATGCCCGCGTCCAGGGCCATCAGAGCAAACTTGTATTGGAAGTGAATGTCCGCGACCAGAACGGAATCAGGGCAAAGCTTGCGGATTTCCGGCAGCGCCTGGGCAGCCTCCAGATCCGGCACGGCCAAGCGGACAATCTCGCATCCGGCCGCCTCCATCTGCTGGATCTGCTCGACCGTCTTCCCCACCTCGCGCGTGTCCGTCTTGGTCATCGATTGCACGGCGATGGCAGCATCTCCGCCCACCGTAAGGCGTCCCACCTTCACCGGGCGGGTCTTTCTCCGAGGGGGGAAAAATTCCGTATCGCTAAAATTCACAGCAGCTCCTTAAAGCAGTGGCTAGTGGATAGTGGCTAGTGGTCAGCCAAAAACGAGCTTTCGAAAGTGCGCCGCGATAATTTACAAGCAAACGCCGCCGCTTCGAATGTCTTGCTCGCCGCTAGCCACTTGCCGCTAGCAACTAGCCACTGCACTTCAGTACGGTCTAAATGTCTTCACCAGATCATTGTACATCACAAACGCGGCCAGCAGGAGCAGGAACACGATTCCCACTTGCACGAAGCGCTCCTTGACCTGCAAACTCAAATCTCGCCGAATCAGCGTTTCGACCAACAAAAGCAGAATCACGCCGCCGTCGAGAACAGGAATGGGCAGCAGGTTGAAAATGCCCAGTTGCAGGCTGATGAACGAAACCAGGAGGAGAAGCTCGGGAATCCCCGCCCGATAGGCTTCTCCGGAAAGCTGCGCAATGCCAATGGGGCCGGAAAGCGAGCGAGCCGACATACGTCGCGTCAGGATCTTTCCCAGAACGTCGAAGGTGGCTAGGCAATTACGGGCATTGTCATCCAGAGAAGCTGACAGGGCCTGCCCCCAAGGCAAGCGGCGGACGACCATGCCATTGTGGAACCAAAACCCCACCCGCCAGCGCTTTTCACCCATCAATTCACCAAAAATGGGCTGGACCGTAATCTGCAACTCTTCGCCCGCGCGCATAACATCAAAAACCACAGGCTTGCCGTTGCCCGTCTGAATGGCATATGCGATGCTCGGAAAGTAGAAAACCTTGTGCCCGTTGATTCCCACGATCTCGTCGCCGGGTTTCAACCCCGCCTTGCTGGCGGGAAGTCCGGGTTCTATTCCCTCAAGGATACCGCGGGCGATCGGCTCCCACCCAACATAGCCCACGCGATTGGCGCCCTTGGCGATCGGCGTGACGGAGGTGTTCACAATCTCGCCGCTGCGCTCAAGCTCCAGGGGAATGGGTTCATTCACGGTGGTCAGGATTTTAAAATCGACGTCTTCCCACTTGGGGTTGTCCTGAGCCCCAAAACGGAGGATCAAGTCACCGGGATGAATATTGGCTTGGGCGGCTGGTGACCCGGCCTCCACATCGCCGACGCGTGCGGCCTGCTCCAGGTAGGCAGGGCGCTGAAAATGAAACCGGTAGAGTCCTGTCAAAAGTACAACGGCCAGCAGCACGTTCATCGCCGGCCCCATCACCACAATCACAAAGCGGTGCCAGCGAGGTTGCGACAAGAACTCGCCTCGATCCCCGTGTCGAACCTCGGAGGGATCGTCCCCCGCCATTTTGACGTAGCCCCCAAACGGCAGGGCACTGATACGATAATCCGTATCGCCGCGCTGGATGTGAAGGAGCGACTTTCCAAACCCCAAAGAAAACACCAGCACGCGCACGCCAAAGGCTTTCGCGGTCATGAAGTGACCCAACTCATGGATGAAGATCATGATCCCCAGGACCACGACCACCACCAGCGCGTCGGTAACGAAGCCACCCATCATGTCTCCCTAAGCAGAAATATCCGAAATCACTTGCCCCGCGCGGCGCCGGGCTTCCCGATCCCCTTCCAGAACGTCCTCCAGCGATTTGACGGTCCCAAAGGAGCCCATTTGCCGCATTACCTCTTCGATCAACCGTGGGATCGCGGAGAAGCGCAGGCGGTTATGCAAGAAGGCTTCCACAGCAACCTCGTCCGCCGCGTTCAGAACGCAAGGCATAATCCCACCCTGCACCAATGCCTCGCGCGCCAAATCCAGGCTGGGGAATCGCCGGGTGTCCGGTTTGCCAAAGTGGAGCCGGCCCGCAGATATGAGGTCAAGCCCTAGCCCTTTTTCGGTCATGGCCACGCGGTCCGGATAAGTCAGCGCATACTGAATCGGAATACGCATGTCCGGGACGCCTAACTGCGCCAAAACAGACCCGTCTACAAATTCTACCATGGAATGGATGATAGATTCAGGGTGGATTACAACGTCAATTTGTCCTGGAGCTACTCCAAAAAGCCAGCGCGCTTCAATGATTTCCAGCCCCTTGTTTACCAGCGTCGCCGAGTCAATGGTAATCCTCCCCCCCATCCTCCATATTGGATGCTTCAGAGCCTGCTCAGGGCTTATGGAATCAAAGAGCCGCCGCGGGGTTTTCAGGAAAGGCCCTCCCGAAGCCGTCAAGATGATGCGCTTGACTTCCTTCGGCTGCCCAGCGCGAAGGCACTGGTGCACGGCGCAATGCTCGCTATCGATGGGAAGGACTTCGATTCGGCTTTGGGCCGCGGCGCGCATCACCAGTTCCCCGGCGGCTACCAAGGTCTCCTTGTTGGCAAGGCCCACGCGCTTGCCGGCGCGAACGGCTTCGTAGGTGGCCACCAGTCCGGTGGTGCCGTGCCCCGCGGAAACGACGAAATCCACGGCCGCGTGCGTCGAAGCTTCCACCTGGCCCTCGACTCCAAAGGTAATCTTAACCCGCCGGGTGTACCCAAGGTGCTTCAGGCGCTCTCGCAAGGGTTCTTTGTATTCGCGCCGGCTCACCACCACGATTCTGGGATGGTGTTTTACCACCTGCGCGGCAAGCACCTCCAGGTTCTTCCCTGCTGAGAGCGCCTCCACGCGGAAACGGTTGACCAGGCTCTCCACCACGCGCAGACAGTTCTGGCCAATGGAACCGGTGGAGCCGAGAATGCACAATCCTTGAATCATGAGAGAAAAAAGAGTTTCACACAGAGGGCACAGAGGAATTCACAGAGAGCACAAAGAAAAGCTCAGACGGTTGCGCCGTAGTTCTCCGTGTTCTTTGTGCGAAGGGTTCCAATAATCTCATTGGTTCGATTCTCCGTGAACTCTGCTCCGAAAATTCCGGACAGGACCCCTCACCCGTCTCGCTCCGCTCGACACTCTCTCCCCATGGGAGAGGGCGGGGTTCCTCGATGCTTTACTTCCCTCTCCCGTGGGGAGAGGGTGCCCGACGAAGGAGGGTGGGTGAGGGGTCATTTTCATGCTTCGGGTTGACGCAAAGCGACATGAGCGACTGTGTGAATTGTTCTTAAACCCACCTTTCATCTTGCAAGTATCGCCGATTTCGTAAATAACCCCAGCAAGGCCTGCGGCTCTTCGCGAATGCACATCCCCCTGGGTCACTCCCAAGGTCCTAGAATGAATAAAGCCAGCCAGAGCGCCGGCGCAGCAAAGAGCAAGCTATCAATGCGGTCGAGGAATCCCCCGTGGCCCGGCAACAGGGTGCCGGAATCCTTTTGGTTAGCTCCCCGCTTGATGGCGGACTCCACCAAATCCCCCACTTGGCCGGCCACTGCTACCCATGCAGCAATCAGAATAATCACTTTCACGTCGGCTGTCTTCCAGAACCAATGGGCAAAGGCCCAGGCGGCGAGCAGGCTTCCTGCCAGACCCGCCAGCGCCCCTTCCCAAGTTTTGCGGGGAGAAATGCGGGCGAAGAAGGGTGTGCGGCCCAGCGGGCGCCCCACGAGATAGGCACAGATGTCGCCCGCCCAAATCACCAGGAACAAAAGCAGGAGCAAACCGGAACCGACGCTCAGCGCGAGCCAGTGGTCTCCTTCGCCTCCGAATATCGAGTGATACCAGAGCACTTCGGTGGTAAAACGAATCGGCACCAAGAACGATAGCGCGAGCCCGATATACAAAACCCCGAATATGGTTGCCGACACGGCCACCAAGTATTCTTTTAGATCCATGCTTCGCCGCAGGGCCAAAGTGGAAATGAGCAGAAGGCACACCACCAGCAACGGTGTGACGAGGGAGCGGCCCAAATTTCCCGGCAACGCCTGCACCACGCACAGCGCCGTTCCTGCCCCATAGCCAATCCAGGGGAAGACCTTATAGCCCATGGCGCGGCACAACGCGAAGTACTCGCGGAGGGCGAGCACCACCGCAGCCGCCACCGCCGGCAGAAAGAGCCATTTGGGGGACCACCCAATCAGGTAAACGACGGGGGGAATTAATAGGAGGGCAGTCAGAGTCCGTTTTAGCATGGAACTTTCTATTTTGGATTTTAGATTCCGGTACGCCCTGCAAGGGCACCCTATACTAGCCGGGGGCAGCGCCCCTGGAAATCGTGCCCTTTGATTCCCGACCCTGAAGGGGTCGCATCCCTCTGGGCGGACTTATTGATGGCGTGATGCTAGCCGGATTCGACCCCTGCAGGGTCGCCCCTCATTGAGGGCACCCGTTCCGGGGGCGTAGCCCCCGGCTATTGTATGTATCCCCTGCGGGGATCGGGAATCGACAGCGCCGGCGATTTCTTCCGTAGTCCATTCAATCCAAAATCGCAAATCCAAAGTTTCTTTCGTAGTGGCGGGTTTGCTTCGCCACTTGGCGGCGTAAAGCCGCCTCTATGTCAACCCAAAAGCGCAAATCCAAAATCCAAAATTTCTTTAGCTCATCCCCAAGCCGCCATAGCGGCGCTCCCGCTTCTGGAAATCGATGATCGCCCGGAACAGGTCTTTTTGCGTGAAATCCGGCCAAAGAGTTTCCGTAACCCAGAGTTCCGCATAGGCCACTTGCCAGAGGAGAAAATTGCTCAGGCGCATTTCCCCGCTGGTGCGGATCAGAAGATCGGGGTCCGGCAGCCCACTGGTGTAAAGGTGCTCGCTCACGAGGGCCTCATCAACCGTTATCGACCCATTGCGTTTCGCCTGGGCAATCAGTTCCTGCACGGCATCCACCAATTCCGCCCGGCCCCCGTAGTTCAGCGCCAGGACCAGGCGCAGACCGGTATTCTGGCGGGTTCGGTCAAGGGCATTCTGCAAGTCCTGGAGCACCGGCTTGGGCAGCTCCTGAATCCTCCCGATTACCTCGAGGCGGATATTTTGCCGATTGAGTTCGCCGATTTCCTTCTTCAAGTACTCGCGCAGCAAGCCCATTAAGAGTTTGATTTCCGTGTGCGGCCGCTTCCAGTTTTCTATGGAGAAAGCATACAAGGTGAGGTAAGGAACACCTAGGCGCGCGCACGCTTCCACGGCTTGCCGCACCGCGCTGATGCCCGCGCGGTGGCCGGCGATACGCGGCAGATGCCGGCGCTTCGCCCATCGCCCATTTCCATCCATGATAATGGCAATGTGCCGGGGCAGGCGGTCGAGATCGATCTGGTTCAGGAGATCTGCTTCGACAGGTTCTATCTTCACGGGAAATTAGACCTTGTGCACATCTTACGGCACTTGAAACCCTAGCATACCCGCATGGTTACCGCAAGCAATGCGCGGGGGAAGAAATGGGCCGGCGGACGTAGTGCAGACCGGTTTTGAAGGCCGGCGATTAGCCCCCTACGGAACGGCAGAAGCCCTTGCATGACAATTTGTCACCATCTTTGTTTTCATCAATATAGCCGGTTGGACCTTCATTTTCGACAATTCGGCCGCTGACATTTCGGGGATCATGTCCACAACCTGCATGGCACCCGGATGCATCGGGTAAGGCTGCCAGGGACTCCAGGTGTACCACCGAACCCCGCCCGATTCCCCGGCGGTGGCCGCGCCCCTGCCTGCTTGCCGGGCAAGGCCCAAGGGATGGCAAGGGACGGGAGAGGAGCGCGGGAAAATTGAGGTGAAGCATGCGGCCGCTTTGATCCACCCTCATATTGTAGCCTATTTAATCGAGCCCGTCAAGACCCCGAAGGTCCCCTGTGGGGTTCCGTCAAAGTCGCGGGGGTCGCATACATCGATGGTCATGAATACGTCACCCGCGAAGAAACCCCTCACCCCCACGACCTGCAAAACGTGGGGCCCCCGCCGCCTTGCGGTCCCCCCTCTCCCCAAGGGAGAGGGGGGGAAATCAAAAATACAGCCCTCTCCCCTGGGAGAGGGTGCCCGACGGAGGAGGGCGGGTGAGGGGTCCCTTCGAACCCCATTCGACTTTGACGGTGCCCTGAGGTCCCCTCCGGGCGGCAGGTGGGATGCAGATCGATCTTGAATGCCTGCGCGGCGTCGAGGAATCCCCAAACGTCCGGCTAGGGCCGGGGCACCCGTTTGGGGTTCAAAGTCATGCCGCCCAAACCTTTCTTGGCGCCTTGGTGTCTTGGCGGTAAGAAAATTGAACCACCAAGACGGCAAGGCACGAAGAGGGCCCATCCCTAACCCGCATTTCTCACTACGCTTGGATGGGGCGGCTGGAAGGGTAGGGCTTTACAGGCTGCGGAAAAACCCTACAATGCTGTCATCCTGAGCGCAGTGAAGGATCGCGCTCTGAGTATTTTCGGTGCAATGCGAGATTCTTCGTCGCCTGCGGCTCCTCAGAATGACAGTGCCGACGGGTTTTTCCGCAGCCTGTAAAGCCCCGCCCTTCCAAACCCGTGGTGAGAAATCCGGGCTAAGGAAACAGGCGCTCGCCGCCTGCTGCTTACTGCCTTCGAGCGTTGCAGCCTTACCCCGGCAACTTGCCGGGCAGGACGGTGGTGATTGCCAGCATGACGGTCAAGACGATCATGACGATGCAAGTGGCCCAGGCAATGATGTTAAAGAAGCGGCTATTTTTATAGGGTCCCATAAGATCTTCGCGGTTGGTGAGTTGCAACATAAAAATCACCACGAAAGGCAGCAGGATGCCGTTGGCCACCTGGGAGAGCAGGATGATGGGAACCTGCTGGTCCTCACTCAAAAGGACCACGGCCAGCATGCCCAGAAATATCAAACTGGTGTAGAGCCAGTAGAAAGCCGGGGCTTCGTTGAAGCTCTTGTTGATCCCCGACTCCAACCCCAGTCCCTCACAAACGTAGTAAGCGGTGGCGAGGGGCAGGATGCAGGCGGAAAAGAGTGAAGCATTACAAAGTCCAAAAGCAAACAGGGCACTGGCCGCCTGGCCGGCCAGGGGCCGGAGGGCCATCGCAGCGTCTCCGGCATCCTTAATTTCACGGTGCCCGGTCACGTAGATCGTTGCCGCGCAGGCCACGATAATGAAGAACGCCACCACATCGGTCATGATGCAACCGACGATGACATCCAATCGCGAGTAGACGTAATCCTTAAGCTTCACCCCTTTTTCCACGACGGCGGACTGAAGATAGAACTGCATCCAGGGCGCGATCGTCGTCCCCACCAAACCGATGACCATATAGAGGTAACCCGAGCTGAATTGGAACGAGGGCTTTACCGTGCTGACCAGCGAACTGGTCCAATCGGGATGCGCCAGGAAGCAGGAGACGGGGTAGGCCAGGTAAATGACGCACGCCGCCAGGAAGACTTTTTCCACGTAGCGGTAAGTTCCCTTCACCACCAGCAGCCAAACGAATAGGGCCCCCAGCGGGACCGCTACGAATCGGCTCATATGGAAAACGGACGTTCCCGAAGCGAGGCCGGCAAACTCCGATACCGTGTTCCCCAAATCGGTGATAATCAGCAGGACCATCAGGATGAAGGTGGTCCGGAAGCCATATTCCTCGCGGATCAAATCCGCCAGGCCTTTGCCGGTAACCACCCCCATGCGGCCCACCATTTCCTGGACAATAATCAGAGCGACGGTGATGGGGATCAACGTCCAGAGCAGCGAGAATCCGTATTTCGCTCCCGCCACCGAATAGGTGTAGATGCCGCCCGCGTCGTTATCGACATTGGCCGTGATGATGCCCGGGCCCAGCACCGACATAAAGATCACCAGCTTTATACCAATGTTGCGAAATCTTTTGATTTTCAAAGCCATCGAAACTCCAGATTGCCGATTGTCGATTTTCGATTGAAAGGAATCAAACCCGGGGCGCAGAATCGAGAATGTGCAACCCGCAGGTTAAGTTGGCAGTTCCGACATGGATGAATTGACGAAATCCAAATCGACAATCGAAAATCGGCAATTATTTTCTGTTGATCACATGCTCCAGAACGTCGTCAGCGGTGACGATGCCCAGCAAGTGGGCCTCCTCATCAACGACGGGAAGAGACATCAAATTGTATTTATGAAAGAGATCCACCACCGATCTTACGCTGTGGTGCGCCTGCGCCGAAATCAGGGGTTCGGAGGCAAGATCCACCAGCGGCGTGCTGGAAGCGGCGAGCACAATCCGCCCGATAGGTACCGCCCCTTTCAGAACGGCGTCATTATCGATCAGGTAAATCTGGTGAATGGCTTCCGCCTGCCCCTCAAAATTCCGCAAAGCCTCAATAGCCCCCTCGACCGTAGCGGATTCATGCACCACAACGTAATCGGTGGTCATCATCGACCCCGCAGTATTCTCCGCAAACGCCAACAGCTCTCTGACTTCCTCGGCCTCATCTTTCTCCATATCCGCCAACACTTCCGCCGAAGTCTCCGGGGAAAGCTGGTTCAAGACGTCGGCCGCTTCATCGGGGGGCATTTCCTCCACGATGTCTGCCGCTTTCTCCGTGGGGATGCTTTCGAGTAAATCCGCCTGCATTTTGGTGGGAATCTCGGAAAGAGCCTGCGCTGCGGTCTCGTCGTCCAATGATTCGATCACCGCTTTTTGTTCGTTATGACTTAGATTCTCCAGGATGTCCGCGATGTCGGCGGGATGCAGCTCCGCCAGCCGGTCGTAGGAAATACGCAGCTTCACGCGGCGCGCCGGATCCGATTCAATGAGATTCACAAATTCCCACTGGATGGTCCGGTTCGAAAAGGCGTTGGTGATCAGGCGGATTCTGTGCTTGGACATCATGCCCTGAAGCAATCGTCGCACCGCCGCGGCCAGCCCCACGTTGACCGCGACAATGCGGAGCTCGCTGTGGCCGTCGATGGGCTCAATGTCAAAATCCACATCGTTTACCCGCACCACCTTGCGGTTGTTGACGTCAATGATCTGCTGGTCAAGCACATCCTTCCTGATACGTATAAGCCCCTCATCCGGCGCATAGCACCGGACTTCATCTCGCGGCACATTGGTTTGTCCCGCGCGCACGGAGATGGATTGGATTTGCGCGTAAGCAATGCACTGAAGTTTCTTCTGCGGCGTGCGGACCAAATAAGTAGCCACCCGCGCGGCCTTGTGGCCCGGATCAACGCACATATCCTCCAGTTCCCCCAGGAACTCACCTTTTATCCCGTAGAACGGAAGATTCTGTAGCTCGGTGAAATAGATCATGGCAATCCTCCCCCACAATGGCCGCAGTTGCTCCGAATTCGGAGCGGACAGGGTCTCGTGCCTAGTTGCATTAGAAAGCGATATTAATCATGGCCCTCGGAAGGGCGGGGCTTTAGCCCCGCCGTCGCAAAGTGGAAGGTTGAATTGGCCTTTAGGCCCTGACGCAAGCTCGCTTCAGGGGCTAAAGCCCCTAAACCCCTCCTGAGTTCTGCGGCGGGGCTGAAGCCCCGCCCTTCCATCCGCCGACTTGAAATAGCGCTAATTTCGGCAACTAAGCACTAGCACGGACCTCTCACCACGGGTCTGGGTTTTACAGGTTGCGGAAAAACGCTTTGGCGCCGTCATTATCGACGGTACCCCTTTGTCCCCTTGTCAGCACCACCCCGTCGCTCGGCGCGCCACCCCTCCTCATCTGAGGAGGGGAGCGTTTTAGACAACTCCCCTCCTGATTCAGGAGGTGTGGCGCCTTGGGCGCCGGGGTGGTTGTCCGCGGCGGGGGCATTTTTCCACAGCCTGTTTAACCCCTTCCTTCCGGGGGCCCGTATGAGCATCCAAGATCCGGGGTAGCCGGCCTCATTTCCACGCGAACGCGGATCTCCGCATCCCTCAAACTCCCCATCGGCACAAATGCGCCAAAAGACAAATGGCCTTGGGAGCCGACCTCCAACGAAGTCAAATCTTTCTAAATGTGCCCGTGCCGCGCGTTTTTTGACTTGAAAAGAACCCGAGTTCACTTCATACGGACGGCCTATTTCCTTTGTCAAGAATAAACCACATTCCCCGAACAAAAAGCTGCGACGCGGGCGCTGGTTTGAATCACTCGCCTCGCCCCCAGGGGGGAGAGGGTGGCGCGAAGCGCCGGGTAAGGGGGTCACCCGAGGACGCATCGCGAAGCGTCGATCATGTAGCGCTGACCTTCAGGTCAGCACCGCGGGAATGTCGCAAATCTGCCGACCTGAAGGTCGGCGCTACAAAATCCATCAAGGGGCTACAACTCAAAGTGCCTTCGCTGGGAAGACGGCCCAATCAAAACTCGGTGTGGAACCGCAAGGCCAAGAGATCGACAGGCCCGCGGGCGTGGTTATACGCCGGGTCCAGGGCGCGTTGATAATCCGGCGTCAACTGGAAGTGTTTCGCGATCTTCCAGTTGTAGTACGCTTCCACGATGTGCTCCGCGCGGTAGTCAAGGGCCCCGTCGCCGACGGTAATTCCCAGACCACCCGCCGCAAGGTACTGCCGATGGACGGCGCTGATGCCATTGACGATCACGGCAACGCCCACCGTGTCCTGCGGGCGGCGCCACCGCGCCCCTTTCAGGGCCAGCCCCGCCGTGGCGGTGCGATCCACGTCGGTAAATTCGTAGGTCTGGTTCTTGCCGTCGTTCCAACCCAGGCGCACGAAGGCCCCGAGATTCTTGCGGATTTCCTGCTCCAGATTGATGCCAAAGCCATACTTGTATCGGTACGCCGCGGTGAGCACGATAACCTCGCCGAGGCTCGGATTATTCAGGGTATCCTGATAGCTTCCCATGTGCGCCCGCGCGTCGTAGGCAAGCAGGCGTAGAGCCCCCGCATGTCCTCGCGGTGAATACCGCCTTTCGACCTCCGCCACTGCCGACCAGGCATGGGCCAGGTTCCAGTCCAAGCGAATTCCGTTGGCGACCTTCGACACCTGGAAGATGCCCAGCCGTCCGGTCCATGCGCGGGTATTCAATTCCGCCGCGGCGCCATTCGTAAAACCCAGCGTGTCCGCCGGATAATCCCAGGCGCCATTGGCCACCAAGACCCAATTCATGAATTGGGTTCGGCCGTCGTTGGAATAGGCGTTGGTGTCGAAGATGTCTTTGGCACTGAGGTGGCCTAGCGTCAACGTCAGGTTCCGAACGTCCTTTGTACCGCCCAACCCGCCATCAGCGGCTTCCTTTTCCCCACCAAAGCCAATCGTCTCGCGAATGTAAGCGCGGCAGAGGTAGAAATCCGGGTAAGTCTTGCCGATTCGATACGCTTCGGCATTGGGAAACCCCGCGACACCGAGCGAGTTGTTAAGACCATATCCTTGCCACATGAGGACATCCCCGAAGAACTCTCCGCCACGCCACAAGCGTACACCGCCCATTACGTCCACGGACACAGTCTCTCTTACGGAGGCACCGGGGGTAAGACTGTTCAAGCCAGTATATTCGGCAAGGAATGATGGGTGGCCTTGACCGACCACCGTAGACTGCATGTGAATGTTCCAAGACTGGGGATCTGGGGCCGTCGAGTCGGTCGCACCCTGGACCGTATCCGGCGTCGAACTGTCTTGACCGCGCGCGGCGGGGATGGCCATCGCAACCAGAAGCAGCATTGCTCCCAGCCATCCGAACTCCGCCCAGCGCCACCCTGCGCGCTTCCCGATCATGAATGCACGAATTCCCGCCACGTGAATGCCCATCCCACAGAAGATGCCTTAAAAGCAAAACGCCCCCCGGAGCAAAAGCTCCGCAGGGGCGATCCTTGAAAACCAGGTGGCACAAACCCGGTTCCTCAAACCTCCTGGTGAGAGCTTTGGCTCCACACAACGTAGTGTCCCGTAATCCGGAACAGCCACATTAGGCAAAGCCTTAGGCCGACCTTGCCTGCTCCACCCGTTGGCCCGTCTCCGAGTTTCTGGGCAGTGGCTTATGTTTGTGTGGTAACCTCGCCTAACGAGGTTGCACTTTTTTCAGCGGCATCCGACCAAAACGAAACGGACGAGAGGCCGCTTTTTTTGTATAGCAGCGCGGCATTTCCCCTGTCAAGAAAAAAGGTCCCGCCGGGGCAAAATAGCATGAGCTTTTCATAAATTTCCCATCGTTCCCACGTAGAGGCGGCTTTCCGCCGCCATTAGGCAAGATAGACTCGCCGCTCCTGCCACGCGGGGTGTGCCCGTCAGCGCTACAGCATCACATCAACCCACGGTTCCGCAAAGGCGTCGATCAGTCCTCTTCCCGCATGACCCATTTGATGCCCTTGAGAATCATGTCCTGGTAACGAGGATCATTCCAAACAGCCTCTTCGTGCCCCAGACTATTGTAATAGACGCGCCCTTTACCGAACGTCCGGGTCCAGCAGATCGGCCATCCGTAATAGCGCCGGTGCACTCCGGACTTGGTCAAGTCCACCGACGTGGGATCGAGCGTCAAGAGGACGTGTGAGGTGTCCGCCTGAAAATCGGCGATCTGGTAAATCTCATCGGTAATCTGGAACGATTTCCCCAGCGAACTCACCAGCTTGCTGTTCGGGTCGACCACGTCTACCCTCACCAGTTGATGCCAGGGGTGATTATTAAAGTAGCCGCCGATGATCTTATTGTATGTGCCCCACTCGTAGAGCGTATCGGTGGAGCTGTGGACGCCCACAAACCCATGTCCGGATTTGAGGAAATCCACCAGGGCGCTCTTTTCTTCGTCCGTGAAGGGCAGTTCGCCGGTGGTATAGAACATCACCGCGGAGTAATTCTTCAAATTCTCCTTGGTAAACGCGCCCACGTCTTGCGTGACCGTGACCTGAAAACCGCCCGACTTCTCTCCCATCTCCTTAACAATCTGCTCCGAATGTTCAGTGCTCTGGTGGTGATAACCTTTGGTCAGCGTCATGTAGAGCAGCTTGCCGCCTTTCGGAGTTTTACCCCACGCGCCGCCGGGACCGCCCCCGGCCGATAACACGAGCGCTGCGACCAAAAACCACAAAACCTTTCGTTGTTGTCTCACTCTATTTCTCCTCGATGCAGATTTCCCCGGGATGACAACACTATGACAATTGTGAGCAGGTTGCGGCGGCGCTGCCCGTCGTGGATGCAAAGCTATTCACCTAAGGAGTTTTTTGCCTCTCAATTCGTTCCGGGGTGACCCCCTCACCCGGCGCTTCTTCGCGCCACCCTCTCCCCCAAGGGGGCGAGGGCAGAAATCTTCAGTTCTCAGTTTTCAGTCGTCAGTGACTTTTCCTTCGAGGCCGCGAGGATTGTAAGTTCGGATTAACACCCCCCCCGCCCCCTTGGGGGAGAGAGGTTGGAGGTGAAGGGGATTCGAGGATCGAACAACAAACACCCTCCTTGACAAAGCCAAAGTAAACAGCCTCTCGCCGCGACCACCAAGGACCTCATGCCCCTGCGGCACGGTGAGCCACGGCTTGGGTCTTGAGCGCCTTGACAATCTCCCGGCAAAACGCCGGCAAATCCGTGGGTACACGGGAGGTGATCAGGTTCCCATCTAGGACCACCTCTTCGTCCAAGTACTGCGCTCCGGCGTGAACCATATCATCCTTGATCGCCTTGAAGCAGGTGGCCTTGCGCCCGCGCAGGATGTCCGCCGAGCACAGCACCCAGCCGGCGTGGCAAATCGCTGCGACGATTTTTCCGGCGTTGTCCATTTCGCGAACGAAGTTCAGCATCCGCTCGTCCTGGCGCAGAGTGTCTGGCGCCCAGCCGCCGGGAATGACTACCGCATCGAAATCCTCGGCGCGAACCTCGGCGATCGACTCGTCAGCGACTACCGGATAGCCTTTTTTGCTGGAATAAGTCTTCCCTGCTTCCGCCCCCACCGCCACGGTTTCCGCTCCCTCCTCGCGAAAACGTAGAAGTGGATACCAAATCTCCAACTCCTGGTAAAGATCCGCCGCCAAAACGGCAATTCGTTTTCCTTGTAAGTCCATGGCAACCTCCCTAAACAATATTTTGCCAATTATGGTACCACAGACGCACGACAGTGATTCAGCTTGACCTCCAGTGGGCAGTGGTCCGGTTTGATAATGGTGCGCGGAGTTCTGCCTCAAAGCTTGGGCGCACAGAGCTCTGCGGAACCAACCCCAAATCCCGAATCCCCAGGCCCGCAAATTCGTGATTCATTTCGTCGGCGACTTGCACCACCGGCTGTTAAGCAGAGTGCAGTACGTCGTAGGTCGCGACGAGTACTCCAGTCGCCGCAATTTTTTTCCCGGCCTTTTGCTTCGTGAGGTGAAACGCTGGCCCTCCTTTCAGCACTATCCTGACAGTAGGAAAAATTCTGTGGGGGTACATTACCCGAGGAGAGAATTCCAATGCCTATTCCAAAGGACTACCAACGGCTCGAGAACAGCACGCGCCATATTGTACCAAAAGCGAAGCGGGTGGGACCGGCCGACCCCAATGAGGTAATCTCCATCACCATCACCGTGCGGCGACGGCCGGGTGCGCCCGCGCTGCCGGACCAGGAGCACTGGGCGACGACGCCTCCCGGCGAGCGGCGGTACGTTACTGCCGAGGAGTTCACCGCTCAGTACGGCGCCGCCCCAGCCGATCTCGATCTGGTCGCAGAGTTTGCCGCGAGGCATGGCCTGAACGTGGTCGAGAAGAACGCCGCGCAGAGGACCGTGATCGTGTCCGGAAAGGTCGCGCACCTCAATGAGGCCTTCGCGGTAGAACTGGGACGCTACGAGGTGGAACCCCGGCCGGAGGGAGAGCGCAAGCGGATTGGGGGCGACCCGAGGCCCATCAAGCATGAACTCGAGACTTACCGCGGCTACGAGGGCGACGTCCATTTGCCAGCGGATGTCGCGCCTGTTGTGGAAGGCGTATTCGGCCTCGACAATCGCCGCACGGCGCGGCGAGCCATAGTGCCTCTGCCCGTGATCACGCCGCTCACCCCTCCCCAAGTGGCCGAACTCTATGACTTCCCCAAGCCGCCGCATCACATGGGCAAGGAGACAATCGGCTTGCTGGAGTTCAGCGATCCGGTGGCCGGACTGTGCGGCTACCTTCCGAGCGACATCAATGCGTACTTCACCACCGCACTCGGCATCGGTCCGGGGTTTATCACGCCGACGCTCACGGACATCGGGGTCAATGGAGCCACCAACTCGCCCGGAGGACCCGGTGACGCTGAGGTGGCGCTTGACATCGAGGTCTCGGGATCGGTCGCTCAGGGGGCGCATATCGCCGTCTACTTCACAACCTGGGACGAGAACGGATGGGTCTTGGCCGTCAAGCGGGCCGTCCATCCGCATCCTGGTGAGCCGAGGCCGTCGGTCCTATCCATTAGCTGGGATTGGGCCGAGTTTGACAGCTTGGGGCACCTTGCCTGGACTCCCGCGGCGATCGCCGCGGTGAGCGCCACCTTCCAGGAGGCTGCCATGTTCGGCATGACCGTGTTCGTGGCCTCGGGCGATGACGGGTCGAACTGCCAGGTCTATGACGGGAAAGCCCACGTCTACTATCCGGAATCGGACCCTTGGGTCACCTCCTGCGGCGGCACAACCATTGGGAACGTTTCGGGCTCCTCCTTCACGGAGGTGTCATGGACCGATAACGGCATCACCGGCGGCGGGATCAGCGATTTCTTTGACTTGCCCCACTGGCAGCGGCACGCCCATATCCCGCTCTCCGTCAATCCGGGGCATCGAAAGGGCCGAGGTGTGCCCGACATCGCCGGCTACGCGAACGGGTATGAGATCGTCCTCGGCGGTGTGAGCTCGCCTGGATGGTGGGGCACCAGTGAGACGGCCCCGCTTTACGCCGCGCTCATCGCCATCATTAACGCCCGGCTCGACGAACGCGTCGGGTACCTCAACCCCACGTTCTACTCGCACCGTGCGGCCGGAATCTTCCGCGATATTGCCGACGGACGCACCAATGCCACCGGCGGGGCTCCCGGATACGTCTCGGTGCCAGGATGGGACGCTTGCACCGGCCTGGGCAGCATCAAAGGCAACGCGCTGCTCAAACTGCTACACCGGGAAGAGGTGAGGGAAGAGGAAAGGGAGGAGGAGGGCGTGACCGGCAAGGTGGCCGGACTCGTCTTCGACCACTTCGGTGATTTCGAGGGGTTCCTTCTGGAGGATCTCCATGGCGGCGAGCATCGCTTCGACAGCCACGAAGCGGAAATCCGGGAGCTCGTGCATCGTGCTTGGGAAGATCGGATCATGACGACGGTGCTCACGCACCATCATCACCCACACCGCCCGATTTCGATCATTCTCCGGGGCACTCCGATGTTTCACCCCTGACGCGGCGCCCTTCGCGCCGAATCGGGAGATTTACGCGGGACTTCTCACCCCGAGTTGGCAACGGCGGGGCTTTACCGGCTGCGGAGAAACTCATCGGTGCTGTCATTCTGAGGAGCGGCAGGCGGTCCTGAGCATCGCGAAGGAAGAATCTCGCATTGCTATAAAAATGCTCAGGGCGAGATCCTTCGCGTAGTTTACCCTGAGCGGCAGAGCGAGATTCTTCGCTGCGCTCGGAAGAAACTCGACGCGTAAGTCCTTGGAATTCAGCAGGCATAGCGCGGACCTGTTTTTTAGGTCCGCGGCACTTCCCCGATGGACAAGGAAAAGCCGCGGACCTAACCCGGATTTCTCACCACCACTCTGGAAGGGCGGGGCTTTAGCCCCGCCGTTGCAAGGCCGTCCTGATTATTTCCAAGTCTCGCACCCCGCGCAGCTTGCAGCCGCAAGCTGCGCGGGGTGCGGTACGAATAGAGGGCGGGAGCCGCGATTTCGGCGGGGCTGAAGCCCCGCCCTTCCAGCATCGTCCAAACGTAGTGAGAAATCCGGGCTAAAAAACAGGTCCGCGCTACCCTTCCTCGGCCCGAGTTTCCGCCTATCATGGGCAGCCGCAAGGCTGTCAGTGCTCAGAATGACAGCGAGCGGGCTTAGGATGACAGCACCGGAGGGGTCTTTTCCGCAACCCGTTCAGCCCTGCCCTTCCGGGTCCGTCCGGGTGTGGCCAGAAATACGGGCCAGATAACATGATTGAGCATTATCTTTAATTGAAACGGTCTCCTGTTATGTATCACTACTCAGATAGAGCCTGCGAAGGCAACCTTACAAGGAGGATTTGAATGCCGACACCGACACCAACACAAAAGCAACTCCAAACCGGACTCGGCGGTGCGATTGGATGCGATTTCCGCACCGCACAAGGTCAACTGATCTTCGTGGAATACGATACCGGAAAACTGTCCGCGTTAACCGTCGCCCCTGCTACTCCAGGCTATAAGGTACTGGGGACGGGTTACAATCAGCCCGAAGATGTGAAGCTGAGCAAGGACGGTGTTCATGCTTATGTTACCGAACGTACCGGCGACCTGGTGCGAGTAGCGCTCAGCAGCGCGAATCGGAGCGCCGCCACCGTAGTGGCCACCGGGATGACCGCGCCGCAGCAGTTGTTTCTGGATGAGGCGCACAACGCCGCCTATGTGGTGGAGTATGCCTCTCCCGGAAGGTTGCTCAAAATCAATCTCACCAGCGGCGCCAAGACCGTGGTGACCGCGGCTCTGGACAATCCGGTTGGCGTCGTGCTGAGCTCGAATCTTCAGTATGCCTATGTCAGCGAGCAAACAACTGGTCCCGATAAGGGACGCATCAGCAAGATCCAGCTCAGCAGTGCCGCACGCACCACCCTCGCCAAAGGTTTGACGAACCCTTTCTTCTTGACCTGGGCCGATGCAGCGCAGGATTCGTTGTTCGTCCCCCAGCGTGATCCTGCCAACTCTATCGTTAGCGTAAATGTGACGAGTGGGGCTTCGAACATAGTGGTCAGCGGCGTACCCGTCCGCCCCTCCAGCGTGGCCGTGCCGTACCCGGGACAGATGCTGATTTGTTCCGATTCGGTAATTGAGGAAGTCACTTTCTTCGTCTTTCTGAGCGATGGTCCGCTATTGATGGGCATTGGGAACATTCCTGCCGACTACGTGAACGCTACTACTGGGTTGGCTACGACTCCGGCGAGCTCGCCGTATCAGGTTACGGACGCGCCATTCGGTGGAACGCTGCCTATCATGGTGAATTACCAGTCGGCCGATAGCGCCGGTGCTGCCTACTATCAAGTCCAAGTGGACGGCATCACTCAAACCGATAGCTGGACGACCTATCATTGGACGCCCACCCCCCCGCCGGGCGGAAATGTTTTGATTACTGTCCTTCCCCAAACGATCGGGGGCACCGTTGGATGCTACCCGGTGCATCCCGTAGCGGACCTTTTTGATTATCAGCCTCCCGCACTGGGATACGAACTCGATACCACCAGCTTCAGCAATGGGATGCATACCATCGTGCTGCAATTCCTGGATAGCGCAGGCAAAAAAATGACGCCGGACGTGAAGAGCCTGCCGCTGAAGATCCTGGTGAACAATCAGTCGTGCGTGGCCACCCTCTCCCCGCCGGTGCTGAATTCAACGCCTCCAACGGGTGCCGATGCCTGTGGAGTGCTGCACTATGGCACCAACAAGACCACTACTGTCTCGTTGGCATTTACGGCGAGCCAACCCGCGAATTTTGCCGCCTTCTCCTTCGCTCTGGTTCGCGGCGTCACTCCGGTGGGGCCGCCTCCGACTTTGCCAAGTGGTCCGGTGAGCACGGCTCCGGGTGCGTCGCCGGTCACGGCAAAAGTGGGCGATCTGCTGGGAACATGCCCCACCGCAGGATTTGCCGCAGAGGTGTATGTCGCCGCCACTATGACCAATGGATGGAACCGGCAAAGCCAATACGACGCCGAAGCGCTGATGGGCTTTGTCTTAACCCCGTAAGCGAGTCGCGCTGAACCATGCGCTTGACCGATGCGGTCTCCCGCTCTTGTGCTGCCGCAAGACCGGGAGGATGTACCGCAGCAAAATGCAAACTCAGTGCGCCACAGAGATACAAGCGCACACGGCGCGCCCTTGCCGTGCCCGGATTACGATCCAGAGATGTTAACATCGGCCCCCGGTTTCCGACCGGGGGCAACCTTACCTCCGCGCAAGGAAAAATCTGCTGGCCCGCAAATAATTGAGATCGTATCCGCGCCCAGCACCAACACACTTTTAGGAACAATGCTGTTCGCTTAAGCTGCCCGTTCCCTATTCGATCCCCTCACCCCACTATCTGCAAAACGTGGGACCCCCTCCTCCTTGCGGTCGCCCCTCTCCAGAAGGGAGATGGTTTTTTGAGTTTTGATTTTAGCCCTCGCGCGCCAAATGCCGGAGATTTTTCAAACCGAGATTATGCCAAATTGAGGCACACCGGTTTGACGTAACCCCGTTCGAAGGGTTAAGATGTACCTGCCCCGCTAGGCTGACCGAAGGAGGAACAACTTCTAATGCGAACGAATACCCCCGCCAATCTCCGTCGGTGGGAGCGCAAACCAGCTGCAATCCAAGTTAGTCTCGTTTTGAGGGCCGAGGACTTCAAGGTGGACGACGACGCGACCACCGTTGACATTTCCCTGCGCGGCGTGGGCGTTCGGACCGCTCTCGCGCTGGTTCCAGGAGAGTGGGTGGGAGTCGTCGCCAAGGGGGAATTCCCGCATGCCATCCCGACCCGCGTGGTTTGGGTGCGGGAAGAAGAGTCTGGCTTTTGGACCTTGGCAGGGCTTGAGTTCCTGGTCGCCGTGGAAGTATAGAAAAAGCATCCCACGGCGCGCCGTTCCGGTGTTTGATAGGGCCCCCCAAAACCTCATCAACACATTTTCGGAATACCTGTGGTCCGCGGCAAATCCTTACCCCCAAATTTACACCTTAGAAGTGGCAACTACGTTGGTGGCGCGATATCCTAAGGAGCGCTCACGCTCCCGCTTGGAGCCCGTGATACCCAAACCGACGGCAGGCGCCCAGGTGATCCAACTCTCCGGATGCTGGATTCCGAGCAATCATCAAGCTCTCGCAACACTATCTTGGGAGGTCTGCACAACAATATCGACTCGAGAGGATTGCGGCATAAGCCTGAGACTCCAGAAAGCGTCCTGGGCTTTTCTTGCGGAGGATAAGTGGTTGTCGGTCAAGACATTTTTCAAAACCGATCCCGCTTTGGCGACCGCCCGGGGAAATCCCATGCAGAAGCCGGACTCCACCCGGTATTTTTTTCAAATCCGTATAGAATTTACCATCCTCATAACCCTGCCAGTCCCCGCTAAGTTCTGACCCATCAATTTGATAGCGCTTGGCCAAAAAAATGCACGGTATGGGCATATCCAAAGCATGGACATGTCCAAGATGATGGGCTTGTGAACAGGAGGTCACATTGATGCAAGGATTAGCCTTTTCTGTAGGTGATGGTGCAAAATATCAGTCAGCTCACTGGAACCCAACTTTATTCAAGACAGACACTACCGCCCACCGCGCATCTTCTTTGATGCAGATCAGATTGCGGCGCAAGCCAAGTGTTTTGGTGATTATCGATGTGCTCCGCCAGGAGCAGGCGTGGTTGAAACTTTGTCATAATCAGCGATCCTCAATGTGATATGATCTAAGAAGCCCTTCAAAAAATCGATGGTTGTCGTCCGGGACAGCGAGCGGGTTTTAGTGTGCGAGCCTTGGTTAATGTTTGATACATAACCGACATGTAAGGTATCAAGCTGTAAACTAAAAGGTGGGTCGAACAGTTGGAATCTTAGACAGTACCCTAAGAGGAAAGTAATGGCCGACGAAGTGGTACAAGCTGACCCTATGAGTGCGAGATACGAAGGCCGCTGGGCCACCTCTTCGCCCTGCTCGCGGGTGGGGGCCATGCGCTAGCAAGCTCTACGGGTTAATCAGCTTTGGAGGCAAGCCCATGGGAATTGCAGTTTCCTTGCTCACCAATGATGAGTTGCGCCGCAGTTTTAATGATCTTGGATTCGTCACCGGGTCCGAGGCACTATTGCCACTTCTGCGCCAGGCCCACAAGGCCGCTTGTGTCAGCGACATCACGGTCCTGCTGGAAGGTGAGACGGGTACCGGCAAAGGCGTGCTAGCCCTCGCCATTCACTGCCTCGATCAAAAGCGGCGGGATTTTCCCTTCGTCACCATGCATTGCGGTTCACTCAGCGAAGCGTTGGCGGAAAGTGAGTTATTTGGTCACCTCAAAGGCGCCTTCACGGGGGCCGCCTCCCAACGCAAGGGGCTTTTCCAAGCGGCGGGGGGGGGGACGATCTTCCTGGATGACGTTAACGATCTTACTCCCCACGTCCAGGCCAAGCTGTTGGACGTGTTGCAGCGAGGGGCAGTGCGCGCCATAGGCTCTGACCTGGAAACACAAGTGAACGTGCGAATTATCGCGGCATCCAATCAGCTTCTGAAGCCCCTTGTCCTGCAAAATCGTTTCCGCGCGGATCTATACCACCGGTTGAATGTAGCGCGGCTCTGGCTGCCGCCGTTGCGGGATCGAAGGCAGGACTTGACCACCCTTGTGCTCGCTTTTGCGTTCCTTCATCGGGACATCTACCACCCGATCGAGAAGCTAGAGCCCGACCTTGTAAGCATGCTGCAGTCGCAGTCCTTTCCCGGGAACGTGCGTGAACTGGAGAATGCCGTTCAAGCGATGCTCTTTTCGAAGCCGGGTGGCACCTCCCTCGGGTTGGCTGATTGGTGCCGTCGGTCGGTTGAAGCCAAAACGGAAGAGCACCCGGATTTGCTCGGGGAGGCAGCCGCAAAGGTATGGTGTGCGATTTCCGCGCAGGGACTTTCATACGCGGAGGCCATCCAACAACTCGAACGAAAGGTGCTCGAAGCCGCCCTGAACGACGAAGGTCGCACCCGGAGAGAACTCGCCAAACGCCTGCGGACCAGCGAGCGCACCCTGTATCATAAGATACGGGCTTACGAGCTAGGAGGCCAACGTAGCTCGTAAGCAGTGCTTCATGATCCAACCGCTGGAACCATTCATGACCTCAGATTTCCGCGCTGAGCGTGGGCGTCTCCGCGAAGCGGGATAACATAAGCAGCCGCAGGCGAAGCCTACCCCACACCTACACTCAAAGCAAGGCACGATCTTCACGCGTCACTCCCCGCGTGCTCCTCTTATTACATGCCGTAACAATACTCTGCAAGGAATTGCATAGGGTCTGCGAATTCTCGCAGGTTTTCATTCCGCTCACCCAAACTGCAGAAACTCTGGAGTTACTTGCCGTTGTGGTCAGAATTCCTGGCCCATTTCACTTTTCCCGGCATTCCCCACTGCCAATTCATGCAGACAACCTCACCGCGCCCCCCATGGAAAGTGCTTTCGGTGCAACCATTGATCCGCGTGGCCGGTGATCTGCAACCCTATATGTTTCTGCTACTCCCAGAAACGATGCGCCTCTCATAGATTACGCACTCCGAACGAGAATCCAGAACGGTCCCCGGATTGCACTTAGCATAGACAAAAGCAAGTGGGGCGTTAAAGAAAAGTGGGAAGGAGACGGCCAACGGACAAGGGGGCGAGAGTTCGCTTTCGGATCTCTGATGTGTTCCTGCCAAGTCCTGAGGAACTATTCCCAGAGCCCTCTGCTGAAACGGAAACGGAAGGTGCGATTGTGGATTTTTCCGATTCAGGTCTGAAGCGTCACGTGTTTGCGATAATTGAGCTGGATAATAAGGAAACCATGGTTGTTCCCGTAGAAAAGCTTAGGCCCGCTAACGCCAGGATCATGTGAAAGCGGCAGGCGATAGGGCCGCGGGTTTTCGGCAGGGGTAAGTGGTTGCACCCATCAAGCCAGACTGGGCCGATGGCTTGGACCGATTGGTAGTAAGGCGACGGGGAATATGCCCGCGAGAGAATCGGGGTGGTCGTTAGGACGGCTCTGGGAGGGGAAGGCTCATGGGAGTCAGAGGGCGAAGCTATATGTTGGCTGGCAACACTAAACCGCTTGAGGGCTACCGGCAGGAGAGCGCAGATTGGTTTGCGATCTATACGAGGCACCAGCACGAGAATCTGGCGGCGCGCTCTCTGAGCTACAAGGGATTTGAGGTTTTCCTGCCTCAGTACACCTCCGTTCGCCAGTGGAGTGACCGGACGAAGGCACTGCCCGCCCCCCTGTTCCCTTGCTACCTATTTTTGCGGGGGGGACTTGAACGGCAGCTCAGTATTGTGACTACGCCAGGCGTCCTGGGTTTGGTGGGATTCGCAGGCGCTCCCGCGATCATTACCGACGCGGAGATCGAGGCCGTGCGCCAAACCATCGCACGCTGCGCGCACCTCGAACCCCATCCGTTCCTGAAGTGCGGAGATTGGGTTCGGGTCAAAGGTGGTCCACTGGAAGGCATCGAGGGCATTCTGGTGCGCAACAAGAACCAATACCGCCTGGTGCTATCCGTGGAACTCGTCCAGAAGTCCGCGGCCGTGGAAGTTGATGCCTGGGCGGTAGAACGCGCCCCAAGGCCCGAACCGCGAGGGTCCGGTCGTTCCTTCACATGCAACCCTCGCCCTTGCGCCTAAGGGACGCGGGGTTCTGTCGCCGGATTTCCTGACGCAGGAAGCAAGCGGAACAAATCCCCCACAGTCAAAGGATCGGGAGACCAGAAATGATCGTGTCGGCTGGCGTAGCACGAAGCCCCCTGAGAAGGCTCATTGGAGGGAGGGTTGTGGCCGCCTGTGCACTTGTCTTGGCCTGCTGTCCGCTCCTGGCCGCGCAGACCTCTGCCGCCATCGGGCGTCCTTCCGAAGCCGAACCGGGACCTGCTCCGCCGGCGGGTTCCTTCGTGGCTCTCCCTGACTACCTCATTAGTCCGGACGATGTCCTGATCATCAGCGCCTATGATGCTCCTGATATTTCCGGTGAGTACCGTGTCAGCCCAACCGGCCAAATCGCGCTGCCCCTGCTCTCTGCGCCTATCGTAGCCGCAGGGCAAACCCCGGCTCAGCTTTCTGAGCTTATCAGCGACAAATATCGCGAGGCAGAAATTTTCAGCCATCCGCGTGTAACGGTGACCGCCAAGGAATCCCGGGTGCATGCCGTCACCATAGCCGGGGCAGTGAAGAAACCCCAAATCTATCCCGTATTTGGGAAGACCACCTTATTGGACGTTTTATCGGAGGCAGAAGGCCTTGCGGATGACGCGGGCACTTTGGCAATTGTAACCCGAGGTGCGATCGCCATGCAGGCCATCAAGGGGCCCGGACCCTGCGGTCCTGCCAGCAAGCAGGGTTCTTGCGATACCACCTTCAGTATAGATCTCAGCCGGCTTACGGAGACTGGCGACCCGAGTCTCAACGTCGATCTGTACCCTGGCGACAGAGTCACCGTTCAACGCGCCGGGATCGTTTATGTGGTGGGCGCCGTGAATCGGCCCGGAGGGTTTCCCTTGAAGATGGGTCAGCAGGACATGACGGTCATTCAAGCAGTGGCGTTAGCCGAAGATCTAAAATCAACAGCGGCCCGAAGAAAAGCCATGATCATACGAAAGAGCCCGGCGGCAACAAATGGGCGCGAAGAAATTGCCGTAAATCTGACGAAAGTGCTGGAAGGCCACGAACTTGATATGCGACTGCGGACCGACGACATTCTTTTTGTCCCAGAAAGTGCGGCTTTGAGAGCCTTCCACCGGGGCACGGAGGCCGCCGTCACCGCCGCTACCTACGGGATTGTCTACCGCTGGTGAGAATGCGGAGTGCGGCTACGACTATCTTCGACGATCATTAGCTTTCCAAGGTAAAGGACATGCCTGAAAATCAAGGGTTAGCGCCGCGCCAGGCGAACTTGTTGCCAGCGGCACACTCACCCTCCGCCCCAGCCTTTGACATCGAGGCCCAAGAGTTCGATAGCTTCAGTTATCTACGAACTTATTGGAATATCGTCAGCAAACATCGCTGGACGATCATAAGCATCGCCCTCATCGTGACATTGCTGGTCGCCATCGTTTCTTTTAAGATGACGCCAATCTATGAAGCCACGGTACGCCTGGATATTGAGGCCGACACACTTCAGATTCAATCCCTGAATGACTTCTTTCGTCAGATCCCGACCGACGAGGCATTCATTGGGACGCAAATTCAGGTTCTCGAGGGCGTTAGCCTGGCAGAACGCACCATCGAGCAAGTTGGCGTGGTGAAAGATCCGAGGTGGGTCGCAGCCATCCAGCCGAGCAGCGGCCCGTTTTCGTCGAAGCTCCCTATTTCGGCGGACGAGATTGTGGGGCCCTTCACGCGCTCTCTGCACGTCCAGAAAGTACGCGACAGTCATGTGGTGGATGTCAGTTTCGAGAGCGCGGACCCCAACCTCTCCGCCAAAATCGCAAACTCGCTGGCGGACAACTACATCGAATACAACATTCGGCAGAAGTATGACGCCACCCTTCAGGCTTCCGGATGGATGGAAGGGCAGCTCGATGAATTGAAAGCCAAAGTCGAGAAGTCCCAGCAGGCTCTGGTCGATTACGAGCGACAAAACGCCATCGTCAATATCAGCAACAAAGAAAGTGTCGTCGAGCAGAGAATGGATGATCTAAGTCGGGACCTGACGAATGCCCAAACCGATCGGCTGCAAAAGGAGTCCATCTATGAAGTGGTGCGCTCGAATGAATCAGAAGTCGCCTTCGTGGCGCAAAACGATCTCTTGCAGCATCTGGAAGAAAAATATGCTGACCTGAAGTCGCAATACGTCGATACCCTGCAGCAATCCGGGCCGAAACACCCCAAAGCTGAGCGGCTGCAGAGTCAGGTGGATGAGATCCAGTCGCTGATCGAGAGAGAGCGAAAACGGATGGTGGAGAGGATCAAGAATGAGTATATGGCGGCCTTAGGGCGGGAGAGTCTCCTCGCGGCTGCGGTGGCCAAAGAAAAGGTCGAGGTGGGGGCACTGAACCAGCTTTTGATCCAGCACAATCTCCTGAAGCGTGAGTCTGACACCAATCAACAGCTTTATGACAACCTTTTGCAGCGCCTCAAGGAGGCGACGGTTTCGGCGGGTTTGCGCGCAACGAATATTCATGTAGTCGATCCGGCAAGGCCTCCCAAGTCGCCGATTCGTCCTCAAAAACTTCATAACATCCTCGTCGGCCTGATGGTTGGACTAGTTCTCGGTCTGGCGCTCGCCTTTGCAAAAGAAGCAGTGGACACTTCCATCCAGAGCATCGATGAGGCAGAGAGATTGGCTAACGCTCCGGCCTTGGCGGTTGTCCCGCTCGATCGTGCGCTGCGGCGACTAACTCCGTCGCTTTCGGGAAACAACGGCAAGTTGGCCGCAATGCAGGGATTGGCGCTTTTGAGTCGACCATCATCGGCCATCGCAGAATCCTTCCGAGGCCTCGTGACCTCGGTGGTACTCTCGACGGCTCCGCAGCCACCCCAGACGTTATTGATAACCAGCTCCACGGCACGTGAGGGGAAGTCGATCACAGCTCTCAACTTGGCGATAGCACTCGCTCAGAGAGGAGAACCAACCCTGCTTATCGATGCGGACATGCGCAATCCAAGAATCGCTGAGTCACTCACTCTGGTAAATGGACCAGGCCTCGCAAGCATCCTAACGGGAGCGCACGACATCGAGAGTGCGTTACAACAATTTCCTCCGGTACCCATGCTTTGGGCACTCCCCTCCGGTCCCAAGCCCCCCGATCCAGCGCATTTGCTTTCCTCCTCTGCCATGGATTCAATGCTCCAAGAATTACGCAAGCGGTTCAAGTTTGTCGTGATTGATTCCCCTCCCGTCCTTCCTGTCACGGATGCGATGATCCTTTCGACCCTCGTGGACGGAGTGATTTTCATCGTGGAGAGTGGAGCAACGGTCCGAGGTGCTGTGACTCGGGCCCGCAAGATTCTGCAAAATGTCGGAACAACCGTTCTGGGTGTTGTCCTCAACAAGGTGGACGTTCGCAATAACGGATATTGCGGAGATTATACTCACTACTACAACAACCATTACTTTGGCGATAGCAAGCGAACCGGCAAACCAGAGGTGGCCGGTTCGCCCCCTCCCAGCTAGGGGAAGCCGACCCTCGCCTATAGCCGAACCTGTTGGCTTGCGGCAACGCGGGTTGAGGAAGGCATTCTAAGAGAAGGTGGCAATGGGCAGCGTCATGTTGAGAACGTGAGGCCAATCGTTCTTCTGGCCACACACGACAAGACCTTCATCAATGGTGTTGCCGGCTCCTTGATTCATTCGGATATCAGTTACAGGCAATCGATGGGAACAACCCGGAGCGGTCTGGCGAGATCATTGCTTTGCCGAGCGTTCTCGGGTCGGAGCGCCACGGCGCTGGGCGGATGCAGCTTGCTTGCCCGTAGCTTCGCGGCCGACAACCTCCCGATCCCCGCCAATGCCATGTGGTTTATCGTGCTACCCGCGCTGACAACGACGGAAAACACCCCAAGCCAACGCAAGCCTTTTAGGCACGCGAACCAGTGGAGGAGAACTCAAAATGAGGGGGCGCGTAGAAAGGTGCAATTCGTGTTGGGTAGGCCGTCCCTTTTTATCGTCCTCAACAAACGTAATCAACAGACCCCAACTGCCGGTTTACAGTGGGGCAATGCGCAAACCTGGAACTGTTCATGATGAACCTCGTGGCACGCGTGACCTGAATGATCAACTTCCTTCCCAGATGCGAGTTTCTGCTGCAATGTATGTTCAGACAGCAGCGTAGATGCCCCCATTGTGGTTCCGGCAACTGCTCTGTGGTCGCGAGAAAGCACATTGTCACCCGAATCCGCGAGTGCGCCGAATGTAAGTTGTACTTCACAGATCCCATTTACCGGCCACTTCTCTCTTCCAAATTCTACGATGTGCTTTACAATGCGGAAGGCCTGACGACGCGACTCCCGGGCGAGAACGAACTTCGGGATCTCATTGCGACAGACTTTGCTCACTCAGATAAGTACTTTCGTGCTCGCATCGACGCGATTCGGTCGCTTTCTCCGTCTTCGCGCCTGCTGGAAATTGGCTCATCCTGGGGGTACTTCCTTCACCAGTGGAACAGGCGGCAGGGGCATGCTGTCGGCATAGAAATCAGTGATTGTCGGCGATCCTTCGGTGTCAACAAGCTGAAAGTTGAAATCGTCAAAGACTTCGAATCGCTGGGCAAGACTCGCTTCGACGTTATCTATACCGCCCATTCCCTCGAGCATTTCACCGACCTGTCAACGATCTTCCCGGCCATCTACGAGCATTTGGGATCGAACGCGGCGCTCGTCATCGAAGTGCCGAACTTCGCATTGAAGGAGAAAGGAGCCGGGACCCTTTCGATCATCGGAGCAGTCCATCCACTTGGCTTTTCGCGAGATTTCTTCGAAGCTGCGCTGCCCAAATATGGTCTTCGAGTCTGCGGCTTCTTCGATTCGTGGGATTCCTTCCCGCACCGGCCGAGCCGAGCCACGCCAAACAGCATGCTGGACAGCATAATCTGTCTTGCTCGCAGGTCTGGGGGATTGCAGGGCATCACGGCGAGCGTGGTGAATCGCCCGACGTCTGGGGGAATAGCCACGTGCTGAAACGCATACTCAGGAGCATTTCCGCCATGTTCGCCGGACAGGTGGTAAACATTGTCGGCAACCTGCTTCTGGTACCCCTATTTCTCTCCCGGTGGTCGACCGGCTTATACGGCGAGTGGATGGCCCTTTCTGCCATGGTTACCTATTTCAGTGTCACAGACCTCGGCATGAACTCCGCCGCCGCGAACGCCATGACTGCTGCGTACGCCCGCGGCAACCTGGGCCGTTACCGCTACCTTCAAGGGTCGGCGATGGCTTTCTACGTCGGCATGGCCCTGAGCCTTTCACTCCTCTTCGGCTTTCTGGCGGCGGTTCTTCCCCTACCCGCGTGGATCGGCATCCGGCACATTCCGCCAACGGTAGCCGCCTGGGTCACATGGTTGCTCGCCTCGACGGTACTTTGGCAGATGCCTGCCGGACAGATCGGGGGCATCTACCGTTCGACTGGAAATCTCGCCGCCACGCAATGGATCGGGAATCTCCAAGCGATTGGAGCGCTGGCCGTCACGGCAACCGTGCTACTGCTGCACGGAGGCGTCCTCCGTCTCGCCCTTTTGGGCGCGGCGCCCATGATCGCGGTCACGGCAGGCGCCTGGTTCAGCTTGCGGCGCTCGCATCCGGAGCTGCTGCCGAAACTGTCCGCAGCCAGGGTGGCAGGTCTGCGGGAACTCCTGAGCCCAAGCCTCCTATTTGGCCTTATCATGCTCTCCATGGCGCTGGCTCTACAGGGACCCGTGTTGCTGGTGTCAAGGGTGCTCGGCGGTACTGCGGTGGCGCTGCTGGTCACTACGCGCACACTTTCCTACATAATCAAACAAGTTGTGGGACCCGTACAAAGCGCGCTCTGGCCTGAATTGACCCGTCTGGACGCCGTCGGGGCCGAGTCCGCGCTTCGCCTCGGGCACCGGCTGCTTATGTCTGCGTCCGTCGGGTTGAGTGCGGCCTTTGTCGGCGCCCTCTGGTTTGAGGGCGCCAGCGTGCTGGCGGTCTGGACCCGCGGGAAACTTACTCCGGATGTCTGGCTGCTGCGCTTCTTCTTACTTGCCATCCTCTTGCAAGTTCCATGGCTGACAAGCTCGATCTTCATGATAGCCATTAACCGGCACCGCCGCCTGGCACGTTACTACCTCATTTCCGCAGTCCTCGCGCTGGTGGCAATAGCGCTCTTGATCCGACCGTGCGGTTTGCTTGCGGCCCCCTTGGGCGTGATGATCGGAGAGGCGCTGGCCTGCTACCACTTCGTTATTAAGGACGCGTGTGGCGTCCTCAAGGAAGAGTACGCTCGATTTGCGGCCCGGCTCTGGTGCGGAGTCGCCGCAATTTCTTGTGCAGCCTGGGGCGCCGGATACTTGGGACACTCCCTTGCGGTCGGCCCAGCCCCCTTGCGATGGATCGAGGTTGGCTCTCTCACCACAGTTGCTGCCGCCCTGGCCGCATGGACCCTCGCCTTACGGAAGGACGATCGTTCCCGGCTGAGGGGCTGGGGCAAGTCCCGCTGGTCGGCTCTCCAGCCTGCTGCCGCAGAACTTAGCGCTTAAGCCTTTCGCTTTGACCAGCTCCGATGCTGCCTCGCAATCCCCCAATGAGAATCTGTAGCGACAAGGGCGTCCGCCAACTCCAGTTCGGCTGCCACTGTCTTCGATTCGCCAAACTCCGCAAACAAGGCGGCCACGCTCCTGGATGGGCATGACTCAATCCTCAGTGGTAGAAACCATGGGAACGGGTGCCGCGCTGCGGGGCCGCACACTGCGAGTCGCCATTTCGGCCATTGGCCGGTTTCACATGTTCGACCTGGCGCACCAAATGCTGCGGCTGGGGCAGAGGGTCGAGATCTTTACCGGGAATCCAATGTCCCGTGTGGATAGGGACTTGCGACCCTTTACCCACACGCATTCTTTCCTTCACGTCCTGGCTGTCTTGAACCAGCGCCTTCCTTCCCCGCTGAAAACAACGTGGTGGCAGAACCAGGATATGGAAACACTTGGGCGCTGGCTCGCCCGTTCCATCGACCCCGAGACCACGGACATTCTGGATGGCCTCGATGGGCTGGGGCCGGCAGCCGGCAGATTGATGAAATGCCATGGTAAAGCCTGGATCTGCAATCGCGGCTCTTCTCACATCCTTACCCAGAAGGCTTTGCTGGAAGAGGAACACCGGCGTTGGGGTGGACCTGGACCTTACTTCAACCCCGGTCATCTGGAACGCTGCCTCGCGGAATACGCAGAAGCCGATGCTATCGTGGTTCCCTCGGACTTCGCCCAGCGTTCCTTCGTGGAGCAGGGGATACCTTCGGAGAAGCTTTACATCTGTCCTTACGGCGTGGAGCTTTCCATGTTCCACCCCATGCCCAAGGCGGACTCGAAATTCCGCGTGCTATTCGTGGGCTCCGCTTCCCTGAGGAAAGGGGTTGGCTATCTGTTCGAGGCGTTGCGGCCGCTCGTCAAAAGGGGATTCTGCGAATTGTGGCTGGTCGGAGGTATTGAAAGCGCCGCGAAACCCTTGCTGGCAAAGAATCAGGACCTATTCGCTTACAAGGGGAGGCAGCCGCGGGCGACACTCGCTTCCGTTTACAGCCAAGGCTCAGTACTGGTGATGCCTTCGATCGAAGAGGGCCTCGCGCTGGTGCAGGCGCAGGCAATGGCCTGTGGCATCCCGGTAATCGCCACAACCAATACGGGCGCTGAGAACCTGTTCAGCGACGGAATCGAAGGCTTTATCGTCCCCATCCGGGATCCCCTTGCCATCCGTGACAAGGTCGAGTGGATGATTGGGCACGTAACCGAGCGCGCCCGCATGGGGGCAGCGGCCTTGGAGCGGGTGAAGGACCTCGGTGGGTGGAATCGCTACGGCGAGCTGTGCCTTGCCATGTACCACGAGATCCTGGCTCGCAAGGGCGGAATGGCATGATGGTGACCTCGAAGCCGAGGGAACACGACGTGACCGACTGCAAGTTACAGCGGACTATGACTAGCCTGCCGGTGCCGCGCAACAGGGGAATAAATGATTCGAACCAAGTTGCTTGACTATGCATATCTGGGAGAGGTGTTCTTCTCAAGGCTGCAAGGTATTGCCGCTGGCGGCGACCCCTCCCGTAACGGCGAGTATCAGTTGATTCGGACTCTTCGGGGCGTGGTCCGGACGGCCGTAGACGCAGGAGCCAACAAAGGTGATTGGACGGCGCGAGTACTCGCCGAAACCCGTGGGTTGGCGTGTGTCACATGCATTGAGCCGGACCCGTTAAACGTTGCCTTGTTGCGGAAAAGATTCCGGGATGATGGCAACGTCACCATTCACGAGGCGGCCTTAGGCGCGACCTCCGGTGCCTGCGAGTTCTGGAGCGAAGGTGTTGAAGGTTCCGGGAGCGGCTACGTGCTCGATAAGCGGGGTGCCGCGTTTTTGAGCGCAGACCCAACAAGGATGTGCGGGGCCAACAGCCAGATCACTGTCCAGCAGCTTTCGCTGGATTCTCTCTGCCGGAGTGGAAGTTTTAAGGAAATTGACTTGGTCAAGTGTGATATTGAGGGCGCGGAGATGTCAGCGCTTGCCGGCGCGGAGGACCTCTTTCGCTCCTCGGCAATTGGGACGCTTCAGCTTGAGTACAATGCGACATGGATTCGAACGGGTTACCGTATGGCCGACCTGTTCGAGTTTGCTTCAAAATACAACTACACGCTCCTGACGGTTACCCCTTGGGGCGTAACGCGCTACCCTGCTTACGGCATTGGTCTGGAGGATTTCCGCATGCGAAACCTGCTATTGACGCGCCCGGACCATGTCATGCTCCTCAAGCCGGTGGGGCCGGCAGGTAGGGCAAGGGTGGAGTGGGGGAATACCCAGTCTCGCTCCCGACCCGCCGAGCCAAGCCCCCAGAAATACTTTGCCGCATCGAAGCAAGAACGCTAGCCTGGCGGTTCTCGCGCTGAGTCTGTCAACTCTGTGACGGTTGAATAGGAATTCATTCGTGGACTTTTGCTGAAACACTTGGGAGCGAGAGTCGACGCACTGTTAGGCGGCCCAGCCATATGGGCTGTTGGCAAGATGGAAAATAAGGCAAAGGCAGCATGATGAACACCTTCAAAGCTTCGCCGAATTGGTCGGCTCAGTCCTGGGTGCCCTCCCTTGACCCCTTGAGGGGCTTTGCCGCTCTAGCGGTTGTAGTACATCACGCCGCCCAGGCATGGGGAGTCGCCAATGATGGAGCCTCGATCGCAGCGACGACGTTCGCATGGTTAGGCGCCTGGGGCGTAACTCTGTTTTTTGTACTCAGCGGATTTTGTATTCACCTTCCGCAGGCTCGCGCTTTTTCCCTCAATGGCTCGCATACGATCGACTGGGGGCGATTTGCGCGACGGCGCGCCCGGCGCTTGCTGCCCACCCATTATGCCGCTCTGATTCTCTCCGCCGCGGCCGGAAGCCTTGTGCAAACCGATATCATAAAAGCACCCACGGTCGCCGGTTTCCTGGCTCATGCGTTCATGGTTCATGTTTGGTATCCGCCGCTCTTCTACAGTATCAATGGGGTGTTTTGGTCCATTGCGATCGAGGTTCATTTCTATATCTGCTACCCCGTGTATCTTTGGCTCCGGGGCAGGTTGGGAACGGTCGGCACGACTGTTTTTCTGGCTCTCACGGGGTTATTGACGTATGGAACGGCCTCAATGTTACTCCAGGGCGGTCCGCGCTGGGTATTGCAACATTTGTTCCTGGTCTCTTGGTGGCAGTGGGCGTTGGGAGCCGGTTTGGCCGACATGTATGTACGCGGGAAGGCGGCCCGTTGGACGGGTTTTTTGAGTGTCAGATTCGCGCCTGCGGCCTATCTGATTCTGTCCATAGCGGTTGGTCTGAAAGATCCCACCATCCATGGTCTGCACGTACGCTTCTGGGTCTTGCCGGTCCTCTGCGGGGCGCTGCTCGGGTCTTTGGTAATTCGTCGTTGCCCTCACGTTCCTTTCCTCAGTAATGCCGGGATCTATTCGTACTCGGTTTATCTCATCCACCCTGTGGCCTTCGCCGCCCTATTCGCGGTGTGCGGCTACAGAGAGCTTCCACCCATAATTGGAATTCCGACCACCATTGTTATGGCAACGTTCGTATCGTGGCTCTTTTTCATGCTCGTGGAGCGGCATTTCTTGTCCGTTCGCCAGCGGACTGCGGAGCCGCTTGTGGTCTTCACCGCACAAACTGACTTGTTATCTCGGATATCTTACGAACAGTTGAAAAAGGCGGCACAAGGATTTTTGGGCATTAGGAGGGAGGATTCGGTAGGTTGATGCAAATGAAAATCCTAGACGTCGGTCCCCAATCCCCTGATTCCTTAGGCATCGTACGGTCTATATGAGACTTGCAGCGCAATTCACGCATCCGATTCAGTACTTTGCGCCATTGTTTCGTACGCTGGCGGACTCTTATGCTAGGGAAATCGATTAGGTCGTCACCAATAAGGAAATCGCATGCTTTCTGTTTACGAGGACGCACTGTGCGGCCGTCTGGGGGCGCGGCATATCGCCTGCACGGAGCCTTAATGAAATCTTCTCGGCCCTTACCCAGCGGTTTATTCACGATTTTACGTCTGGAGAAAAAGAATTGTGTTGTCGGGTTCCCGCAGGTTTATCAGTCTGCCCCTCGCCTGAGCCGGTTTCCCGAACTTAACATCAACCCCGATCAACCTCATCGCCGACTGGACTCGTTATGCGAAACCTGAACCAACCGCGAGATTCTGCCGTCGAATGGGATACACTCTCTGACACAGGAGCAGTTCCATGGCACCTGTAACAATGCCGGGGCGTTCCGACCTTCCGCCCTTGAGCACTAATCCCGAAAACACCCCACGCCAGAATTCTCTTCCCAGAAGGGTCTACAAAATTGCTGTCGTGATTTCCCACCCTATCCAGTATTTCGTTCCACTTTTTAGGCGTCTTGCGGAGGAGCCTAAGATAGATTGCACCGTCCTCTACAACAGTCTCATGGGCGCTCAAAAGTATGCCGACCCCGGATTCGGCTTGGAGATTAAATGGGACATCCCGCTACTTGAGGGTTACCACTATAGGGTCTTGCCGGCCTACTTCCCCCGGAGCACCAGTAACTTCTTTGGCCGCACCTCCCCACAAGTCGCCGCCGAGCTCTCGAAAGGTACCTATGACGCTGCGATCGTATTTGGATGGGGGCGGCTCAATTCCTGGCTTGCATTCCTCGGCGGGTGGGTCGGCAGGGTGCCCGTGATGTTATATGGCGACACTAACGTGCTCTACGAGTCTTCTAAGTCTTGGTATCTCCAGCTTGTCCGGCGCCCTCTCCTGGCCTGCTTGTTCCGTAGGGTAGCGGCGTTCTTGGTGACCGGTACATTTAACCGGAGATTTTACGAATCTTTCGGTGTCCGACCGGAAAAGTGCTTCTTTTTCCCGCAGGCTGCTGACAACGATTACTTCGCCTGCAGGGCCGCGTCGATCAAGAGCCGGCGCGATAAATTCCGGGCCCGCTTAGGGATTGCGCCGGAGGCGGTGGTGGTGCTTTTCGTCGGCAAGCTCATCCCACGGAAACGCCCGCAGGATCTTTTATACGCGGCAGCATCCTTGCGTGAGAGAGGGCACCCTATTGCGGTTGTCCTCGCGGGTGAGGGCGAACTCAGATCCCATCTTGAGTCGGAGATCAAACGACTAAACCTTAAGAATGTCCACTTGTCCGGCTTTAAGAATCAAAGTGAATTGCCCAAAATATACGGAATCTCCGATATCTTCGCGCTCCCTTCGTCGATTGACAACAAGCCTTTGGTTATCAACGAAGCCATGGCGTGCGGCCTGCCCATAATTGTCAGCGATGGCACGGGCGTGTGGGGAGATGGGGATCTGGTACGAGACGGCGAGAATGGGTTTGTTTACCCCTGCGGGGACGTGGGGGCCCTTCGCCAAGCCATCAATCGGCTAGTAACAGAGCCTGGCCTGCGCCAACAAATGGCCGCACGTTCGCAAGAGATCATAACCGGATTCGGTTATGGGCAGTGCCTCGAGGGAATTCTCCAGGCTCTCGAGCGCGAAACAGGAGGGCGAGAAGCTTGAAGATATTGGTTTCAGGACAGTTCTACCCGGATTCTTTCGCTCGCAATATCGCCGAGACCGCCCGCCGTATGGGGCATGACGTCACCGTGGTTGAGGCGACCCCGATTCACCGACATTTTAACGTTCTATGGTCAGGTTTCTGGACGATTGCCCCCCGGGTCTTCCCGAAATTTGAACTGAGACGACAACGCAAACTTGCCCGGGCAGCGGAGGAATTTGCTCCAGATATTATTCTGCTCGCCTGTGGAACACTGGCACCCTCTGTCGTCCGGCAGGTCCGGGATGCATGTTCGGCCAGAATTGCACAGTGGTATCCCGACCACCTTGGCTGCCTGGGCCGCCAGTATCTGTTGGCAAGCGATTTGGATGCGTGGTTCTTCAAAGATCCTTACATGGTACGCATCTTCCGGGACAAACTGGCCCTCAATGCTTTCTATCTACCGGAAGCCTGCAATAGCCTCTGGCACCGGAGAGCTGAATTGAGCGACGAGGACCAGCGCAAGTATGGCTGTGACTTGGCTACCGCCTCCAATATGTACTACTACCGAGCAAAGTCGCTTGAGATCTTCCTGAATTACGACATGAAGCTCTGGGGTAAGAGTTATCCCTCTTGGCTCTCCTCGCCCCTCCGAGCGATATATCAGGACGCATATGTGGCCGAAGAAGAGAAGGCGAGGGCGTTCAATGCAGCCAAAATTGTACTTAACACCATGCACTTTGGTGAGATTGAGGGAGTCAATTGCAGATTATTCGAGGCTGCGGGCTGTGGGGCTTTCCAGATCGCTGATTGGAAGCCTGCGCTTCCCGACCTGTTTGTGCCGGAGAAGGAAATTGTTACGTTTAGAACACGCCAGGAATTGAAGGAAAAGGTTGATTATTACCTCGCCCATCCCAAGGAACGGCGGGAGATTGCTGACCGGGCTTATGCCCGTGCTCACCGCGAACACACTTACGAATTGAGGCTCCAAAAAATCTTTGAAATCCTTGGCTTGCGTAATGAGAGCCTTGTCTCGGTCGGGGAGTCTGAGGCCATACATTGACGTCGTCCACAATTACTCCCTGCATGTCGAACGGCGAGCGCATGCGCCGAACTGTTCGATCTCTTTTGCCCCGTCAAGCCTACCATCCCCTCGCCAAGATGCTTGACGCCAGCTTCTGTCTATCGAAACTTGGTTTTGCAGAATTCTGCCGCCTGTATGCGTTGTCTCAAAGTGGGCCCCATATTGCTGGTAAGATTGCGAAACTCACGATACCGACGCTCCTCCATCCCATCTACATCCGGCCAGGTTCAACCGATCTTGATGAGGTAATCCAATCAACGGTTCGGCAGGCCTACGGGCATTGCCTCCCAAGTTCCCCCGTTCGCATTATCATCGACGCTGGAGCGAACATGGGGGACACCACGGCCTGGTACTTGAGCAAATTTCCTGAGGCTCGCGTAATTGCCCTTGAACCTGACCCGGAGAACTTCCGCCTGTTGGAGCTCAATTGTCGGCCTTATGGAGATCGCGCGACATTGCTGTGTGCGGCATTGTGGGGGGAAACTGGGCGTTTGAGCCTAAAACATACGGGAAAATGCGATGGCGTATCCGTTCATGAGTGGGACGGAAACAACGATTGCCAGGGTATTTCGATGCCGGACCTCCTTCAAAGTCAAGGCCTCTCCCAGGTAGACATCCTGAAGATCGACATCGAGGATGGCGAACGGGCCTTATTTTCAGCAACCCAGGATGGCTGGATCGAGCACGTTCGAACGATAGCCATTGAAATACACAGTCCCCCAAGCCTTGAGGCCGTGAAAACGGTTACTCGCCGGCACAACTTTTCCCACCGGCTCTACCGCAACCTGCACTTCTTTTGCCGGTAATTTTGCAGTGGATGTGCTTTATTTCGAACGGTCCAGGCAATTGGATGGCTAATAGCGTCACAGTACCGCGTCCGCGGGCAGCGGCGCTCACTCCGCTTCACTTTCTGGTCCTGCTGAGCCTGGCGCTGGCCGCACTCATCTGGGGAGCAACCTTCATCTTTGGCAGTCAGGGGCTTCAATTTCAAAGGTACCTAGCCTTACTGGGTTTTTATGGAGTTTCGTCCTCAGTATTTATAGTGGCGAGAATCCGACGAGCCAAACTACAACTGTTTGAAATCCCGGTGTTCATAACTACCATGTTCTTCCTTCAGTTCGGGCTGGTCCCTCTGGGGAATTTCATAGACCCGACACAAATCAGTATTCATTTATCGGCGAACGGCGACGAACTGGTCCAGGCTCTCTCATACGTCATTTTGGGCATGATGCTGTTTTGGATTGGTAGTGAGCTGGCCCGGTATAAAGCGGGCGACCGGATTGCCCAAGGCCTGGGCACACAACGCATTCTCCCTGAGAAGCACAAAGGCCGCGTTCTGCTACCGTTTGGCGTACTGTACACCCTCGGTTTCATCATCAAAATCTACCTCCTGAAGACCAACCTCTATTCATATGTGGCGTTTGGGGACGTAATCTCCAATCGGTCTTCATTGCAGGTGCTGAACTACCTTTCGCAATTTGGAACCTTAGCTCTCATCATCGCCGCTATTGAAAGGTATCGCGACCGCAATGACCCGCTGTGGAGGATACTTTTCATAGTAGCCCTCTCAACGGAAATCTTGTGGGGTTTGATCTCCGGAATGAAGGCCCTGGTCTTGCAAAACTTTTTGGCGGTGGCGATTGTGTCCTCGTTCATTATGAAAAGGCTGAATCTGCGGTGGTTCTTCATTTTATTCTTCGGATTGGTGCTTCTCTATCCTATTTCTAATGCCTATCGCGCGGTGGTGAATAGGGGGGATGTGCAAGTTACTAGTTTTGAAGGGGCCGCGAAGGCTGGCCAAATGGCCTTTAGCCAAGTGGGCGAAGGCGAGTCGACCGAAGGCGATCTATGGCGCGATGGGCTGCACAATACGCTCCTGCGCATGGACCTGCTCACGAGCGTTGCCGAGGTGCTCTCACTGGGTCCTCGGGCGAGCTTTGTAAAGGGCGACACACAATGGTGGATGCTTCCGTTTTATCCCTTCGTTCCACGGTTCCTTTGGCCCTCCAAGCCCGTTCTCGGCGAAGACGCGAGGTTCACAATTGCTCTGACGGGAGACTCTGGAAACCCTGCCACGATGCGGCTCAGCTCCACCGCCATTACTTATCCAGGTGACTTGTGCCTCCAGTTCGGCCTATGGGGAATCCCCGTGGGGATGTTTGTCTTAGGCATCATCACGCAGTGGTTCACGAACCGTGTGAGCGGTGGGGTGAAACCTCGGGATTTGTTCGTCTACACCGCCATCTTCCTATTTGGCTTCAAGTATGAAACGGACGCATTTTCAATGTTGACGGGTCTTATCAAACTGTCGGTCATCCTCTATATCTTAGGTCTGCTAATCTACAAGGTCAGCACCCAGCAAAAGAGGCTTGCCACCCCATTTCGAGCATTAGCCCGCCGTTCATGAAAATACTGATTTTAGCCACAGACATTTACACACGGGGTGGAATCGCCCGGCACACCTATACTTTTGCGTCAACATTGGCGGACCTCCTTGGGCCAGAAAACGTCCACCTTCTGGCTTTATTGGCTTACGGGGACCCTGCTGACCTCCCCCCGCGGTTTCGTATATTGGGTCCCGTAAGTAAGCGATTGACAGCCGCTGCAAAGGCCCGCTTTGCGCTGAAGGCCCTGGCGGTTGCCCGAAACAAGTACGATCTGATTGTGTGCAGCCATTTGGGCTTGGTGCCGGTCGCCGCGGCAATCCACTTTGTCTATCGAACCCCTTTCTGGGTGGCCTGTTACGGTAGGGAGGCTTGGGGGCCACTGCCACTTTTTAAGCGAGTTGCCTTGAGGCAATCGAACTTGCTGCTTCCCATGAGTCGCTTTACCGGGCAGAAACTTTCCGAGGTCCACAAAATTTCCCCACCGAGAATGTTTATCCTTCAAACCTCGATACCCACTGACTTGGAAAGATTGTTGACAGCGCCAGCGGGGGCGGGAGGATTGGAGGCGAGTGTGTATAACCGGGGGCGCATTTTGCTTTCCGTAGGCAGCTTGACAAGCGCCCATGCCTACAAGGGTTTCGACACGGTCATTCGCGCCTTGCCTGCGGCCCTTGAGCGCGTGCCCAACATAAAGTACGTCATTATCGGTGAGGGCGACGACCGGCCCCGTTTAGAGAAACTCGTGTCTGAGTACCAACTCGGGACCCATGTAATTTTCGCGGGCTCAGTTTCCGATGAGCAACTGGCTAAATATTATCGCTCCTGCGACGTCTTTGTTCTTCCGAGTAAGACGACGGAGAGGAATGGGAGTTGGCAGGGGGAAGGGTTCGGAAGGGTCTACGTCGAGGCTGCCTTGGCAGGTAAACCTGTTGTCGGAAGCCTTGGAGGGGGGGCGGCCGAAGCAGTTCTTCACGGGGAAACCGGCATCCTGGTGGACCCCACCTCAGTCGAGGAGACCGCTAGCGCAATTATCACATTACTCGAAAACCCCACCGCAGCGGAGCAAATGGGCCAGAAGGGGCGGAAGTGGGCAATCGAGAACTTCACGGAAGATGCGTTGCGAAAGTCATTAGGAGGGTTGCTCCACGCCTGCGGGTCGGCGCAGGTTATATGAAGGATTAAGGGCTGAGGTAGAGCAGGACCTTCTTGGTCCGAACCCGCTTGATCTTCTTCCGCTCGACACTCGGCAGGTGACGAACAGGGGAAAGGCCTTCGTGGGCGGAAAGGCCAGTTGATCGCGCCCTTGGGCACTGTTTGCTCGGGAGATAGGGATTCGCCGCAATATCGGAGAGTTGGGATGAAAGTCATTATCAATGCCGTGTCGGCTAAGATGGGTGGAGCGGTAACGTACCTCATGAACATCCTTCATTATCTCCCCCCCCCGGAGAGCGGTCACCAATTTGAGGTCTTCTTGCCGCACGAGACAGCCGAAAAGCTGAAGGGATTACCCCAGAACGTACACCTTCGCCCTACGCAAATTGGACACGCAAGAGACTGGCAAAGGTTGTGGTGGGAACAAGTAACTCTACGCCGGCTTCTCAGAAGAGAGCAAGCAGACGTCTTATTTTCCACCGCGAACTTCGGGATGTGGCGGTGCCCGGTTCGACAAATCCTGCTGGTTCGTATCCCCCTCTATTTCTCCAAACCCTATCTGGAGATGTTTTTCCCACTGCATCCCCTCAAAGACCAGGTGCCTTTTCGGCTTCGCCGCTGGCTTTGCTGCCAGAGCGTGCGTTGGGCGGATATTGTTATGACTCCCACGCACGCCATGTTGGACGACCTGCGCCGGTTTATTGAGGTAGATTCCAGGAAAGCCCTGGTGAATCATTATGGGGTGGCCCCTTTGGAGTCGTCTCCTTCCGAGGCCGAAGGAGCGAACGCAGGGTCGCTGCCAAGAAACAGTTCAGCAGTGCGCCTTATATATGTTTCCCTTTACTCCGAGCATAAGAACTTGACCACGCTCTTAAGAGCGATGCCTCTCCTCAACAAAAACCGTACCGGGAAATTCCATCTAAGAACGACCGTCGATCCGGCGTGGGAGGGAGCAGCTTGGACTGTCCAGCATCAGGACGACGTGGCGCTGGCGCGCCAGCCCGACGTGGCGCCCTGCGTTGAGTTTATTGGGCCGCTCAACAAGGAACAAACACATCGCCTCTACAAGGAAGGCGATATCTTTGTCTTTCCGCCGCTTTGCGAATCCTTCGGCCACCCCATGGTGGAGGCGATGGTGCACGGTCTCCCTATCGTTGCTTCAGACACGCCGGTGAATCGCGAAATTTGCGGGAAGGCCGCGGTTTACTTCAGCCCGCTCAATCCCGACGATCTGGCCCGCCAGACTTGCCTTCTGGCAGCGGACGCCTCCCTCCGGCAACAGTTGAGTGCCAGGGGGCAAGAACAAGCGCGCACCCGGTTCCGTTGGGATACCCACGTTCGACGTATCCTGGAAGTTGTCTCTCTACTAGGAACTCCCAGCGCCGGAGGCGGACGAATTGCTGGTCGGGGGGCTGACACCCTAAAGGAGAGAATTGCTCATCATAACGGGTAAAGTCCTGCTGGGTATCGGCTGCATAGTCCGTAGTACTTTGCTGATATGGTAAACACGCGCAAAATCTCAATAGAAACCCTAATCGGTTTTTTAATTGTTTCCGGCTTGCCACTCGTCACTCGTCAGTCGTCACCCCTCTTCAGCCAGCAACCCCAGGCCTCGTCGCGCCAGCCGATCTACCCGGTGAATGGCAAATACGCGAATGCCATTTTGCCTGGCTATTGGCCGACGGTGGCGAGGGGACTGGTTTTGAACCTCGCGGCAGGAAGCGTGAACTGTGCCGGTACGATAGCAGCATACGCCGGTGGAACTCTCTCGATGACGAACGGGGCCAACTACGTTTATCTTGATCCGGCCGCAGCGTGCGCCCCGGCCGTAAACACGACGGGCTTTCCACCCACTGGGATTCCCATCGCCCGGGTGACTGCGACCGGGGGAACGATCAGGGCGGTCACAGCCGTTCGAGCCACCCCGACGGCCGCTGGCGCGGGGTCCGTTCAGGTGCTGGAGCAAATCCGTTTCGCCGATCAATTCGGTAAGCAATCCAGCACGGGAATTGCGGGGGCCATAACTGATTGCACCGTCGGTCCGTGCCAAGTGTTTGTGCCCACTTCCTACCCCGCGACGGAAAGGGTACCCGGATCAATCCCCATGTTTCTGAGCGGAGGCGCGGGTGCTTCCACGCCCGCGGGGATAGCCGTGAAGGATTTACGCTACGGCGAGTCTGACACATTAGTTGACCCGCAAGGACAACAAGCAAGCAGCAACTATCGAGCCTGTAAGACCTGGAACGTAAATTTCTACAGACCGTCTTCAGCGAGGGGGATGAACTCCGTCGCGCTGAATCTGAACGAAAATGCCTGGGACGGCGGGATTAACTTTGACCAGAATGGCTACATTAATAAGTCGAATTGGATGCCCTTTGATCTGAGGCTGAACAAGTACACCCCCGGCCAAGGCATTCCTGCGAACATCAGCGTTAATAGTTACAGCCACGGTGATGCACTGCCGCTGAGCCTGCTCGCAAACTGTTATGCCGGCGAGTCCGCTGGAGGTGATGAGGGGTGCGAAACCTTGGACCGTGCCGCAATTCAGGGAAGCGTGGAATTTCGCGCTAACATTTCATCGGGAGGGACCACAGGAGCGACATCCCTGACCCTTTCCCCCTCGACGGGTTCTGGAACTCAAGGTTCTGGCCGATTCCTGATCGACACGACTCCGGGAAAAACGATTTCGACGGGCAGCATCTCTTCTCTCAGCTATCCTAGAGGTGGGGCGCCGCCTACTCTGACTGGCTCAGGAACGAGTTGGCCTGTATCCTCTGTAAATACCACATTGGGAACCACCGTGACCGCTCCGGGTTCGGCCACCGTGACTCCGGGTTCGATTACGGGTATTTCCACCTCTACCGCACTGTGCATTGCGGACTCCGGCGCCTACGAAACGCTGATACCTTCAGCAGTCACAGGGAGCACTTTTACTGCTACCTTTGTCAAGCCGCACGTCTCCACGGCCATCGTCAGCGCTGGTGGCCTATGCGGCTCCTTCTTCGAATTCGTCGCCGATCGCTATAACGCGACAAACACGCTGCATTGGATTTGGCCCATCATCCGCTCGACTTCGTCCACATCCGCCGATGTCTGGTACGCGACTCCAGGGGTTGGCTACGACGGAGGGTATGGTGGACGGGCTACTTTCCCGGGTGCTTCCTATGCGATCTACCCGGGAGCCGAAGTCACCTCGGTTCAAACAGGGGGCGCGGTTAGCAACACGTTCACGCTAAGCCCTAACGGCACAGCTTGGTCTAATTCTGACGCCGTTGCTTTGCCTCATTACCCTTGGATGCACGTCTCCGCAGGCCACACGACTCTCACAAAATACTTTCCCTCGCCGGGAGCCGAAGCAAGCAGCGGGACATTTACGAGCCTGAGTGGAATCTGGAGCAAGAGTTCAGGAGACGGAGCCGACATCT
>JBEKQO010000006.1:60502-91620 GCA_049519635.1 Terriglobia bacterium
ATCTGGCAGAATGCGACTTTGACTTCGTTTTATCGTGGCGGTGGGGATATCGGTGTATTAACCCCCCCCGACGGCTTTCATTTCATCGGGCCATGGTCCACCGGCCTCCGTATGGACTCTTCACCGAGTGCTGCTCAAAGTGGTTTTGTGATGAGCCTCGGCTGCCCGTGGACAGCCAACAGGTGCAAAGACCAGGTGGGAATTATCTTCAATAGTAATTCATCGGGATATGACTTTATGCTCTACGACCCCACCCATGGAAACTACATCTTTAGTGCGAACAATCGGGCCGGAGATTACACCTTTGGGGGCTCGCAGTTCAAGCTGCCTGGCGCCGCTCAGATTGTTTCAACTCTTGCCACTGGGACCGCGCCGCTTTCCATCACCAGCACCACCCCGGTTCCCAACCTCGCCGCTACACCCACAACCTACAATGCCGCGGGCTCGCAGCAGACCAAGACGCATATCGTCGAGGACACTTGCACGCTGGGAACAAACTGCTCCATCACTCTTTCTGGTTCCGCCGCATTCACTGGCGCTACGACCTATCATTGCACGGCGACCGACGCAACGGCGGCCACTTCGGTTCGTGTGAATCAAACATCTGGGAGCGCGGTCGCGTTTACTGGCACGGGTACGGACGCGATCAATTTTCTTTGCGTGGGCTACTAGCGTGCGCGTGGACGCGAGATCTAACGGCTGGGGCCCGCTCGACCTTTTTTCGCCCGCCATTGATTTTGGCCGCCTCGCGCGCAAGCGGCGGCCGTGACGACCTCTAATTGTAGAAACCTCAGGGGATGAGGAGATATGATTTCGGACCTTGAAAATCGTGGCAGCGTGCCGGCAACTGTTCTGGTGATCACCCGCAACGAGGAAACGAACATTGCGCAGTGCTTGGAGAGTGTGCGCTGGGCAGGAGAGGTTTTCGTGGTTGATTCCTTTAGTACCGATGCGACCGTTGAAATTGCGGAAAGCATGGGAGCTAAGACATTCCAGCACGCATTTGAAAACTGCGCAGCGCAGTGGAATTGGGCGCTTGACAACCTCCCTTTCTCCCACGAGTGGGTTCTGGTCCTTGATGCTGATGAGCGCGTTCCTAAGCTCCTAGCGGAAGAGATCGTGCGAACCATAACCAACCGGGCGCAGGGATTTTCAGGTTACTCCCTGAAGCGCAGGTTTTGGTTCATGGGACGCTGGCTCAGGCACGGCGGGCTCTACCCGACATGGATCATGCGGCTTTTCAGGCGGAGGGCCGGCCGCTTCGGACGTCATGGGATAAGCGAGCACTTGATTCTGGAGGGGCGAAAGGGCTACCTCCAGCAAGCCTTCGACCATTGCGACAATAAGCCGCTCAGTGATTGGATCCAGAGACACAATCGGTACGCGGAGCTTGAGGCGGAGGAGTACGTGCGCGAAAAGGTAGGGGCAAGTCATGCGACATCAATCCCGGCACGCATGTGGGGAGGCCAAGCCGAGCGGAAGATGTGGATTAAACTAAAAGTCTGGAATCGTTTGCCCTTACTCTTCCGCCCGTTTCTGTTTTTCCTCCGAAGCTACTTTTTCAAGGGCGGCTTCTTGGACGGCGTCCCCGGCTTCATTTATCACGTCCTCTGGAGTTTCTGGTATCCGTTTCTTGTGAGCGCAAAAATCATGGAAAGAAAAAAGATGTTCCCTTCCGAAGCGAGGGATTCCTTGTTCAACGCCAACGTCCAAACTTCGCTTACTTGCGAACAAAGTAAGCAATCTAAATTGGGCGCCTAGAGCCTATGTATGGACTCCCGAGGATGGTCGGAGAACCTGACAGCAAACTGGTCCGCTCGATGAAGCGGGTGAGGGCGCATCGCGGGCCGGATGGGAAGAGATTCTTCACTTCCCAGGGCGTGGCCACAGGCCATTGGCGATTGAGCATTGTCGATCTGGTGACAGGACAACAGCCCATGCGGCCGGCGGTTCTGCGTTCCGTTTAGCTCGGAGAGTCGATTTTGGGTGAAGCGTGGAATCCTCCACGGCAGGGGTCGCGTCAGGTTGGGGTAGCGTCCTCCCCCCTCCTGAATTGGTTACACCAATGGAGTCGTGAGTATGCAGTGTTTTGACGGACTTAGATGGCGACACGTCCCCGACGTTAAGCCGGGCAACGGACTAGTGGGAATTAAAACGCAAGTCACAGTACCACTTTTCCCCATTGGTGCGCGGGCCGCATTTGGTTATGGCAGTTTGACCAGATGGTCGGCCGTCGCCAAGATTGCGAAGTACATCATGGCAGAAGGATTAGCGGCAACGCTGAGGAAGGTGAAATCGAGACATCTTGACAGAGAGTTATTGAACTCGCGTTGGCTGGTGAGCGTCTTTGGAAGACGCATGGATGACGATAAACCCGTTTGGGGTCTGGCACCTTTTGACCTTCCTTTTTCGGAATTTGTGCTGGTCCCTCCCCAACTTACTTTTGAATTGCCTCCGAACGTGGCAGAGGAGACGATGCCTTGGCTAGGGGTCGTGTTGCCTTTCGGTACCGATGAAAACACTGTCCCACACGAAGATGCCGTGGCGCAATTGCAGCAGGCCTACAGAAATGTAGCAGGTCTCAATCCCCACGCCCCTGTTTTCCCGCAACTCCCTGATTGGCTGAACCAGAGAAACGTTGAAAAGGCCGTGCCGGGCGTAATGAGAGGTTGTTTTGGGGCATGGCGGTCAATCTGCACTCAGATTACCCGGCCCAAGCCGCAGATTCGGGCGGCAACCACGTATGCGGCAGAAGCGGACAGCGAGAGCCCCGGGTCCATTCTTGTTGGGGCGGGCAACTATGCCAGGGTTGTAGTCCTTCCGTCCGTAAGGAGGGCAGGAATTCACCTCAATTGGGTGGTCGACCTCGACCCACTTATTGCCCAGCGGTGTAAGGAAGAATACGGATTTACGCATGCCACGACGGACATTAGCGATACCTTGGCAGATCCTCGTTCCTCAATTGCCAGCATTTGCACCTACCACCACACACATGCTGAGTTGGCACAACTGCTCCTCAAGGCCGGGAAGAAGGTCATCATTGAAAAGCCTCCTGTCACCTCCTTTCGACAGTTGGCGAATCTGTGCGTTTGTGCTTCGGAGCATCCGGACCGTTGGGCGGTTGGCTATAACCGTCGATATGCTCCTGACGTGAAGCAATTCCGAAAAGCCTTGGAAGGTCGTAGCGCCCCGGTAACGATTACGTGCATCATCCAGGAGGTTCGGCTCCCGGAATGGCATTGGTACAACTTGCCTATTGAAGGGGGCAGGACAATATCCAATCTTTGCCATTGGATTGATCTCGGCTGCCATTTAGTCGGCGGTGCCTTGCCTGAAGAAATCTCCTGCTTCCCTGTAGTTAAAGGTTGTGATGGGGACACATCCGTCACGGTCAGATTCGCTGACGGCTCTGCTTTGAATCTGATTCTAAGTATGAGAGGTGACGAAACACTTGGTATGACCGAGTATATCGATGTCCGCTGTGGAGACCTTACTGGCTCCATCAACGATTTTGGCGAGGCACGAATTTGCCGGAGCGGTAGGTCCCTTTATAAGAGAAAGGGACGAAGGAACCGCGGGCACGGCGCGATGTACTCCGACATCCTGCGACGTTTTGTGGATAATCAACCGCAACTATTCGGACTCGACGATCTGTGGCTCTCCTCTGCGTTGATGCTGATTATCAGGGAAATGCATTTGCACGGCGAGACGACACGGGACGTGCGTGATTTCCTTTCCAACAGATTTCTGCCCTCCGAACCGTCATTACTCATTGAGACTCAATTAACTTAGCATTTTTTGCGTGCCGATATTCCTGATTCTGTGATCACATCATCGGTCACCAAGGGGGGAAGCCTTCCCGAAGCCTGTGGAGACGGTTGCTTCGACTTGGCTGGCGTAGCTCCCCCGGTGTCTACTACGTTCGGCATGTACTGGCGAACGCTGCGTCATCTGCGTTGGTCGCAGCTTGGTTATCTGGCGCTCAGGCGAGTGCTGCCGCGTTCGAACTCACCGGCCAAATTGCCGGCCCCAGTGGGCCTGCGCGACGTCCCGGGCCCATGGAAGTTCATTGAATGGCAGCCGGAAACCTCCCGCAAAATGCTCGCGGCGCGCGAATTCACATTCCTGAACCATACTGTCGCCAGCTACGACTCCATCCCCTGGAACGACCGGCGGCATGCGAAGCTGTGGCTCTATCATCTCAACTATTTTGATTTCTTAAACGTCGGTTTCGTGCTGCCCGATGAAGAGCCGAAGCTGAAGGCAGCTCTCGAAATCGTGGTGGACTGGTGCAGACTGAATACGAAAGGAACCGAAGTCGGGTGGGAGCCTTACGTGTTGTCCGTTCGGATCGTCAATTGGCTGAAGTTTCTTGCCCGGCACGCAGCCTCGGGGGAGTTCTGGAAGGAGGGGGGAACGATCCACACCCTACTGGAGAGCCTGGGCGTTCAAGTGGCAACGCTCGAGCGCCGGCTCGAAAAAGATCTTCTGGGAAATCACTTTCTGAAAAACATCAAGGCACTGCTGTTCGCCGGTGCCATGCTGGAAACCCCGTGCAGCGCGCGATGGTGGGCTAAGGGGGAAGAACTGCTGGAGCAGCAACTGAACGAGCAGATTCTCCCTGACGGCGGACACTTCGAACGGTCACCAATGTACCACTCGCAGGTCCTCGAAGACTTGGCCGAAATCCGGCTCTTGAATGCCGCCCCAGGGAAGACGCTTTCTTGCTCTCGCCTGCTGTCGCAGAAAATACGGTCAATGGCGCAATTCTTGCAAGCAATCCTCCATCCTGACGGAGATATCCCGCTTTTCAACGACTCGGTGCTGGGCGGAACTCGCCTGCCCGCTGAGCTGCTGACCCTGGTGGAAGCACATGCCCCTAAGGGCGCTAAGAGCGAGTCCCCGGTAACAGTGTTCCCGGATACAGGATACGGCGTCATTCGGAGCCCCGAGTCCCGCAGCGCCCTGATTTTCGACTGTGGCCCGGTGGGGCCGGACCATCAGCCGGGCCACAGCCACTGCGACGTGTTTAGCTACGAACTTTCCCTGCATGGGCAACGGGTGGTGGTTGACACAGGGGTCAGCACCTACGAGCGGGGGCCGGAGCGGCACTACGAGCGATCCACCGCCGCGCACAATACCCTTCGCATTGGCGGTGAGGAGCAAGCGGAAATCTGGGGGAGTTTCCGTGTGGGCCGGCGCCCCTGCGTGGGCCCAATACGGGGAGGTTGCAACGGGGCCTTCCGTTTCGTCAGTGGCGAACACGATGCCTATCGGCGCTCCGGCGTGGTTCACGCACGCACAATTCTGTTTCATTCCCCCAATACCTGGATTGTGGCCGATCTCCTCAGGGGCAGTGGATCACACCTCGTCGAGTCCTTCCTGCATTTCCATCCCAGGGTTCGCGTCGAAGCGCAGACTGATCGCATGGAAACCACCACTGACCCGCCCCTTCGCCGCTGGACAGTGGAATATGCCCATCAGCCCTATTTGCTGGCGGCCTACGGTGAAGGCCATTTTGAACTCCTCAAGAGCTGGTATTCGGAGCAATTCGGAAACCGCCAACCCGCAACGGCGCTTCGTTGGGTATGGCGGGGGACCATCCCCACGGGGATGATACATGTCTTCACCCCGGTGGGCGCTTCCCTTCCCCATCTTGCGGCGGACTGGTCGGGAAAATCGATCGAGATCGACGGTCACAAGATTCCACTCTGCTGAAAATAGAGGATTCGCATGGTGCAGGCCCTTTATATTTCCCAATACTATCCGCCGGAAGTTTGTGCTCCCGCGGCCCGGGTGGACTCTTTCACCCGCGAGTGGGTTCGGGCGGGAGCGGGTGTCCGGGTCCTCACGGGCTTCCCCAATCATCCCGAAGGGGTCTTGCACGCGGAGTACAGGAAGCTATGGCGGCGCGGTTTCGTTCGCGAGGAACGGGAGGGAGTCCGTGTTTACCGGACTTGGCTCTATCCTTCCGCCAATCGGAAGTTCTGGGGCCGTGGCCTCAATTTCACTTCCTTCGCGCTTTCCGCTGCCGTGGCGGGACCCTGCGTGGCCAAGCGCCATGGCGTGATTATTGCCACCTCGCCCCAGATTCTGGTCGGGGTATCGGGGTGGGCAGTGGGAGCCGCGCGCTTCCTACCCTGGGTGTTTGAGGTGAGGGACCTCTGGCCGGAGTCGCTCGTGGGAGTAGGACAGGCCACCGCCGACTCCCGGCTGTACCGAAGCGTGGGGCAGGTTGCCAATTTCCTTTACCGCCGCGCCTCGCACATTGTCGTTGATGGTGAATGGAAGCGCCGGCACTTGATCCATCAGGGTGTGGAGGAGAAAAAAATCTCGGTTGTCCGGAACGGCATCGAGGAAGGTTTCTGCTTGCATCCCAATTCCGCCGACGCCCAGTCAGCCCGCCTTCATTTGCGGAAGGAGTTGCGGCTCCGTGATGAATTCGTTCTACTTTACGCTGGGACATTTGGCATGGCCCACGGTCTAGAGACTGTACTTCAGGCCGCCGAGCGGCTGAGGGGCCGCAGCGATATCGTGTTCCTCCTCATCGGCGCCGGCGCCGAGCGTGGGCAACTCAGTCAGCTCGTCGAAGGGTTGCGACTTTCCAACGTGCGGATTCTGGAAAAACAGCCTCGGGAGAAAATCCCCGCATTTCTGGCCGCCGTGGATGCCTGCCTGGTCCCATTACGGAACAGGGAAGTGTTCAAAAGCGCCATTCCCTCCAAATTGTTCGAGGCGATGGCAGCGGGGAAGCCGGCGATTCTGGGCGTCGAGGGAGAAGCGAAGGAGATTCTTGTCGACAGCCACGCCGGATTGGCCGTAGCGCCGGAAGACCCCGAGGCCATGGTGGCGGCAATTCTCAGGCTGCGGAACGATTCGCCGCTCTGCCATGCCCTCGGCCAAAATGGAGTGCAAGCGGTGCGGGAAAAATACCTCCGCCGGACGCAAGCCGCTCTGTACCTGAATCTGCTGGGTGAATTGTGCGCTCGTCGAAAGGTTCTGGCCGCCGCAAAACGAATGCCCTTTCCGGAAAGAGCAGGATTCAGAGTTAAGGATTAACAAATTAGGGGTCAGCGTGCGAGCCCTCGCCAATAGACTCGGCCATGAAGCGGGACTGCCTCTGGCGCGGCGGGACAGGGCGATCCATCTCTCCCGGAGTGATCGCTAGCCCCAGGAAGAACAACCATGAAACAACTCTTGCAGGATCTGCGGACGCACACGATTGCGGTGGAGGATGTTCCCGCCCCCGGGTGTCAGCCGGGCGGTGTTCTGGTAAGAAATGTGGCCTCGCTGATCAGCTCGGGGACGGAGCGCGCCACCGTGAAATTGGGCAGCATGAGCCTGCTGGGCAAGGCGCTGGAACGCCCTGACTTGGTGAAGAGCCTGTTCCAACGCCTGCAAACTACAGGAGTCTCCAGCGTCGTAGCCACCGTACGCGCCAAGCTGGACCGCGCGCTGGCACTGGGCTACAGCGCGGCAGGAGAAATCCTGGAGGTAGGAGAGGGGGCGCGGGAGTTCCAAGCCGGTCAGCGCGTGGCATGCGCAGGCATGGGTTACGCCAGCCACGCCGAACTGATCTGGGTTCCCAGAAACCTGTGTGTGCAGATTCCGGAAAGCGTGGACTACGATTCTGCGTCCTTTGTAGCGCTGGGTTCAATCGCGCTGCAAGGTGCGCGCGTGGCAGAGGTAAAAATCGGCGAACACGTGGCGGTGCTGGGGCTGGGATTGGTAGGCCTGGTTACCGCCCAAATCCTGCTGGCCGCGGGGTGTACGGTGTGGGGAGTCGATCCCGATCCCGACCGTGTGGCGCTGGCGCGGGAATTAGGCGTGACCTTCGCCTTTGTGAATTCCGAATTTATATCCCAAGAAACCCTGCCCAGGATAGGGGGCGCCGACGCGGTCATCATCACTGCGGCGACAAAGTCCAACCAGCCCGTCGAGTTGGCCGGGCAGATCGCTCGCGACCGCGGAGTCGTAGTTGTCGTGGGGGACGTTCGCGTCGAAGTGCCCCGCGAGCATTACTATTATAAGGAATTGCAGGTGCGCTACTCGCGCTCGTACGGTCCCGGCCGTTATGACCCGGCCTACGAGGAGAAAGGGATTGATTACCCGCAGGGTTATGTGCGCTGGACGGAAAAGAGAAACATGCAAGCTTTCCTGGACCTGCTGGCAGCCAGGAAGTTTGACCTCAGGCGTTTGGTCACCCATCGTTTTGAGATTGCTCGGGCCCCCGAAGCTTACGAACTGCTCACCGGAAAGCGGCGTGAGAAATACATGGCCATTCTAATTGACTTTTCCACGCCAGGAGCGTCTTCCCGGCGCCAGGAACTTCGTCCGCCCCATCCCGAAAGAAGGGTCACAAGTTCCAGACCGGGTAAAATCAGAATCGGCTGGATTGGAGCGGGCAGCTTCAGCCGCGCCAAACTGCTTCCGGCTTTGCGGAAGCTCGACAACCTCGAAATGGCCGGCTTGGCCAATGCCACCGGCGTCTCCGCCAGTCGGGTGGGGAAAAGCTTCGGGTTTCAATACTGCACCACCGACGCGTCGGGGGTACTGCACGATCCGAATATTGACGCTGTATTCATCGGCACCCGACACCATTTGCATGGTCCGATGGTTTTGGCCGCCCTCGAAAGCGGTAAACACGTCTTCGTCGAGAAGCCTTTGTGCGTCAATGAACAAGAGCTCGATGAGATTTCGAGGTGCTATGCGCGCTCGGACCGCATCCTCTGCGCGGGTTTCAATCGTCGTTTTTCGCCTTTTGCCAGGCAGTGCAGGGATTTTCTCAGCGCCGGTCGAGGGCCGCTTTCTTTTGTTTACCGGGTCAATGCGGGGCGCCTGCCGACGGGACACTGGGTGCAGGATCCCGAGCAGGGCCACGGCCGCGTGATCAGCGAGGTCTGCCACTTTGTGGATTTGTTTGCGTTTCTCAGTGAGGCGCTACCGGTCGAGGTGGAAGCCTGGGCGGTGGGCGAGAGCGCCGACGAAGGTAATGTCCACATCCAATTGTCGCTGGCCGACGGCTCGAAGGGAGAAATCCTTTATCTGGCGTCTGGTGACCCGAGCGTTCCTAAAGAACGGTTGGAGGTCTTCGGGCGGGGGCGCACCGCGATTTGTGAAGACTTCCGCAAGTCCTACTTCCATCATTCGAACCAATGCCATGCCAGATCCCTGTTCCAGCAGGACAAGGGGCACGCTGAAGAAATACGGCGCTTCATTGACGCGGTGGCCGGGAAAGCGCCTCCCCCTATACCCTTCGAGAGCCTCTGGGCAACCACCCTGGCGACGTTCCGGATTCGCGAGTCATTGCTCGCCGGCGGCCCTCGCCCGGTAGTGATGCCGGAGGATCGAAGGGCCTGACCATCTGTCCATCTGAAAAGCGGTTCTTGCGTCGCCTGCGAATGTTCCGAATACCCTAAGGTCGGAAATCCCACAGAAACCATGGCAACCATCACGACCAAATTTGGCAATTCCGACCTGACAGGGGCGGTTTCGGCTACTGCTGGTCCTTCCCTCTATATCCGCTGGGGGAAACGTCTCTATGATATTGCCGGATCCATTGCAGGCCTGGCGATCTCAAGCCCCCTTCTAATCTTTTGTGCGCTGTTGGTGCGCCTGACCTCCCGCGGACCTGTCTTCTTCCGCCAAATTCGCGTTGGGTATCTCGGGCGTCCTTTTACGCTCATCAAGTTTCGAACCATGGTACAGGGAGCCGAAGCGATGGGTTCATCCGTGGTGGTCGAACATGACCCGCGCCTGACCCCGGTGGGAAACTTCCTGCGCCGCACCAAGCTGGACGAATTACCACAATTCATCAATGTGCTGGCGGGCGAGATGAGTTTTGTGGGGCCGCGGCCCCGGGTACCGAGTGAAGTCGATCTAAACGATACCACGGAACTTATCCTCCTGCGGGTCCGGCCGGGGGTAACTTCCTATGCTTCCATTTACCATCGCATGGAGGCTGACTACTGTGCCCGGCAAGCCAATCCACAGGCCGTCCATCGCACGGACCTGCTCCCGCAAAAACGTTCTCTCGATTGTGAGTACGTGCATAACCTGACCCTCCGGCTGGACTCGAAACTGCTGCTGCTAACCTTTGTGCTGGTCTGCATTCCAGGAAAGTCACTGGCCAGAGGGCTGAATGTATGTGGGCGGGAGGTGTCGCCTTACAGCCGTGGTGGGCAATTGTTGCTTGACCTTGCGGTATGTATCGGTGCGGTTTGGTTAGCTTATACCATCCGATATGAAACTGGGCTTTTGGCTTTCTATCGCCGCCAGATGTGGTTGTACATAGCCTCTATCCCGCCCTTGCGGGTAGTGGTGAACCGCTGCCTGGGAGTTTACGACATGATGTGGCGGTACGTCACCCTTGACGACGCTTCCAGCCTGGCGGCGGCATTTGCTCCCGTCACGCTGGTCCTATACGGGCTCCGCCTGGGACTGCCCACAAGCTCGTGGGCAGCAGTCATGTTCCACGTCCCGTTAAGTATTATCACTCTTGAGTACTTGATCGCCCTGAGTGCCGGCCTGGGATTGCGTGGTCTGCGCCGCATGCTTTATGTGCTGCACCATCATTACCAACCCCTTCCCGAGGGAGCGCGCCGCGTTCTGATTCTTGGCGCCGGCCTGCTGGGGTTGACGACCGCCCAGGACATCCGTCAGTTCCCGCACATGAGCATGGTGGGGTTTCTGGACGACGACCCGACAAAATACCGAAGGCTTATGGCGGGATGCCGGGTTCTGGGAAGCTCGGAAAATCTGGAAACTCTTTGTGCCCTCTACAAGGTGACCGACTTGGTGATTTGCGCCAGGTCGATTGATCCTAATCGCGTGCAGGAACTCTATCAACGCTGTGCGGCACTCAGAGTCAAGCTCCGCATGCTTCCCAGTCTGGACCGGGTACTTCGGGACGAGCACCATTCACCACTTCCCGCGGACTTGCCTTTGTCCTTTGTCCCTGAGCGGGGATGAGCGCCCGGACAATCCTGCCCTTGGAATCTGCTGATTCCTCTCCACAAGAAATCCTAAACATGATCAAGGACCTTGATGATAGCTATTGCCTTGACTCCCGCGGCTGACTCCTGATACCCGTTCCCGCCTCGGCATGCCCCCCTGCTCCGCTCGATCATTGTGTAGAGAGAGGAGTATGCAGGTGTCGAGGGTTGATCGAGGGCCACCCAAGCCTCGGCGCACTCCTCACTCCGGCCACAGTCACATCACCCACGTTACCCTGATTCTGCCCACCTTTTACCTCTCCCCTAGCAAGTAATTCCAAAACTACAATCATTCCACTGCTTCCCTCCGGGGTCGCCGCATATCGCTGGTGGGTCGCGCCGCTTATTCGCCTCTCCCATTAACTGGAAAATACGGGGCGGGAGGGCGCCTCTAAGCAGACTAACCCTCGCCTACTCATAAAACTTCTGCGCGATAGGAAAGCGGCGGCCCATGCCAAAGGCTTTGGCGGTAACTTTGAGGGTGGGCGGGGCCTGCTGGCGTTTATATTCGGCGGCGTTTACCATGCGCACGGTGCGGCGCACCAGGGAGGGGTCCAAGTGCTGGAGTTCGGCGGCGATATCATCGGCGCCGCGATTCTCTTCGATGTAGGCTTTCAGGATGGCGTCCAACACTTCATAGGGGGGCAGCGAATCCTGGTCGGTCTGATTGGGCCGGAGCTCGGCGGAGGGCGCTTTCTCCAGGCAGGCCTGGGGAATACGCTCCACGGAGCGATTGACGTATCGCGCCAGGGCGTACACCGTCGTTTTGGGAACGTCGGCGATGACGGCCAGGCCGCCCGCCATGTCGCCGTAAAGCGTGCAGTATCCCACCGCCAATTCGGATTTGTTACCCGTGGTCAGCAACAGCGAGCCAAACTTATTGGAAAGCGCCATCAGGATGTTGCCGCGAATACGCGCCTGAATGTTCTCCTCGGTCACATCTCGCGGTGCGCGTTGAAAGGCGGGGTCAAGCGTTTCCAGGTAACTTTCGAAAATCGGGGTAATGGGGATGACGTGGAATTCAATGCCCAGATTCTGCGCCAGCGCCTCCGCGTCGCGAATGCTACCGGGGGATGAATAGGGTCCCGGCATGCCGACGCCCAGCACGTTTTGCGGGGTCAGAGCGTCTGCCGCAATTGTGGCCACCAGGGAGGAATCAATGCCGCCGCTAAGTCCCACCAGGACTTTTTTGAAACCGCATTTCTGCACGTAGTCGCGCGCGCCCAGGCAGAGCGCCTGGTAAATCTCCTCCGCCTCGGATTCCGGCGCGGGGCGGATTTCCTTCGCGCCGTCGCTGGTATCGAAGACCACCAAATCCTGCGCAAAGGCGCGGGCGCGCGAGCGGAGCTCGCCACGGGAGTTAAAGGCAAGGCTGGAGCCATCGAATAGCAACTGGTCGTTTCCCCCCACGTGGTTCACATAAGCCACGGGAATTCCCTGCTTGGTGGCAATCGTTTTCAGCATTTCGTAGCGCAACTGAATCTTTTCCGTGTTGTAGGGTGACGATGCGATGTTCAGCAGCAGGTTCGCCCCCGCGGCCACGCATTCTTCCACCGGGTCGCGCGTGTAAAGGCGATTGGCCCAGAAATGCTTATCGTTCCAAGCGTCTTCGCATATGGTAATGCCCACGCGGAAGCCGCCAAAGTCGTGGACACACACATTGGCGCCAGGCTCAAAGTAACGCGATTCGTCGAACACGTCGTAGAAGGGGAGCAGGATTTTGGCATAGTCCAGCACCACTTCGCCACCTTCCAGCCATGCCGCGGCATTTGCCACCTTCTTGCCCTGATTCGCCCGCGAGCGACGCACGTAACCGACCAGCGCGGGAATGGGGGGAAGAATTCGGGCCAGCCGGATCAACTCGCTCTGCGAGCGTTCAATGAATCCCGGTTTCTCGAGCAAGTCGCGCGGCGGGTAACCACACAGTGCAAGTTCGGGGAATACCACGAGATCGGCGCCGCGGTCGCGCGCGGATTCCGCATACTTGATGATCAGCTCGACATTGCCGGCAAAGTCCCCAATCGTGGTATCAATTTGAGCTAGGGCAATTTTCACGGGTCATCCTTTAATCAGGTCATCACCATGTAGCGCCGACCTTCAGGTTGGCATTTTCGCGAATGCCCCGCGTGCTGACCTAAAGGTCCGCGCTACAAAAGCGCTGCAAACCTCAACTCGCGTTCGCAGCTTTGGGAGGCTTATTTCCCGACCTTCCAGAAGTTCGAGCAATAGTCTGGCCTTCGGGTTATAATTATAACGAACCTTTTGCAACGGTTGTCGAAAACCCTCGGGGGCAAGGCCATGGCCGAAGAAGAAACTCTCAATCTCGCCATCGAAATCTTTCGCGACGCCTACCGTCACCAGATGAAGGGTGAGCTACACGAGGCGGTGGAACTTTATCTCCACTCCATTGAAACCTATCCCACCGCGGAAGCGTACACTTTTCTCGGATGGACCTACAGCTTCATGGGCGACTACGATGCCGCCATCGCCGAGTGCCGGAACGCCATCGAAACGGACCCGGACTTCGGCAACCCCTATAACGACATTGGGGCCTACCTGATCGAAAAGGGCGAAATCGACGAAGCCATCCCGTGGCTGGAAATGGCCACGCGGGCGATGCGTTATGAAAACCCGGCTTTCCCTCACTTCAATCTGGGCCGTGTGTGGGAGCTTAAACACCAATTCGCCCGCGCCCTTGCCTCCTACCAGATGGCCGTGGAAATTGACGCCCGCTATACTCTCGCTCTTACCGGAATCCGCCGCCTGCGCGCTATGTTCAATTAGTCCGCATTTCTCGCCACGATTTTGGAAGGGCGGGGCCTTAGAGCCTGAGGAAAAACTCGAAAGCGCCGTCATTCTCAACATCCTCCTTTCATCTCTTCGACAGAACCACCCCGGCGCTCGGCACACCACCCCTCCTCATCTGAGGAGGGGCGTTCCCTCTTAACTTCCCCTCCTGATTCAGGAGGGGTGGCGACTTGGGCGCCAGGGTGGTTGTCCGTGGTGGAGCGATTTTACCCAGCCTATAAAGCCCCGCCCTTCCAAGCCCAGGTGGAGAAATCCGGGCAAAGTTGGAACGGCACAAGCTGACACAAACCTGATTTATCTACCCCGCGCAACTTTCGGTGAGCAGCCGGGTTGAAAGCGGTAGGCCCGATGCATTTCTATAGGGCTCGTGCTCAGTCATCGGATCAGAAAAGGGCGGCTTCTCCCTTGGACGGCGTGCCATGTGACCAAGGGAACCAGCAGAAAGCTCGGGAAAGAATCCCGGGGTGGGAAATTTCTAGACGCCGCATGGTTCATCTCATGCCATGAAAAGATCTAATCGGCTGTATTCACACTGGTTATTCGAAAGTTAAGTTTGGCGGAGCGATTGCAAAAGTAACCCGAATGAAAAAAAGGGCCTTCCAAAACCCATGCTAGCGGTAGCAATGGACACACAATCAACAGGTTAGGAGGAATGTATGAGTAAAAGGAATATGCGGTTCTTGGCAGGTGGCGCGACCGTTTTGGTCGCGGCGATGATGATGGGGTGCGGATCAAATGGCGGAACCGCTTCGGATTCGACCACGCCCACACCCACGCCCTCCGGCTCCGTTGTCACTTTCGGGACCGATGCGCCCACCTGTGATGTGGAATCGTTCATTGCGACTATCACTAGCGCCAGCCTCGTGCCGGAAGGGGGAGGGCAGCCGGTCCCGCTGATTACCCCCACGGCGCCAGCTACCGTGGATTTTGCCCGTTTGACGGATTTCACCAATATCCTCAGCACTGCGAGTGTCGCGCCGGGGACGTACAACCAGTTGCAGATGACGCTGACGAACCCACAACTGATTGCCATCAACACCTCCACCAGCCCGCCAACTCCCCAGCCGATCCCGGCAAGCCTGACGGCCACAACCTTCACCATCACGATTAATCCCGCCCTGGTCGTTTCCAGCTCCACCACCACCGGGATCATGATGGACTTTAACTTGCGAAAATCACTGCAAGTTGATGGCACCGGACAGGTCACGGGGACGGTCGATCCCCAGATCTCTGTCAGCGCTGCCACCACCTCCGGATCGACCGTGGGTGAGGCTGATTCGCTGTACGGAATTGTCCAAAGCGTGAGCACCACTAACCCTCCCAGCGGTTTTACCGGCAGTTTCGCGCTCGCTGTGGCTGACGGCACGGGGCAGACGTTCACGACCCTTGTCAACAGCAGCACGGTTTTTGAAGGGGACGGGGTAACGAGTTTCTCAGACCTCACGGCCAATACTTTCGTCGAGGTCGATGCCATCGTCAACACCAGCGGCCAGATCATCGCGCAAACCGTCGATTCGGAAGAGCAAACCTCCCCATCCAGCCAGAAGTCGGCGTTCCTGGGAAAGGTTCTCAGCGTTACGCGGGACGGTTCCGGCAACGCGACTTCCTTCACCCTGCTCGTCGATGATGAAATTCCCAGTCTAAACGGCGCGATTCCGCTCCATTCAGGGCTAACTGTAACCTTGACGAGCACCACCCATTACTTTACCAACTGGCAACACTGGAATCGCCAGGCCTTCACCTTCAGCCCCATGACGCTGGGTGTGGCGGAAAAGGTTGCGGTATTCGGCATCCTCGGATCAGGCTCGCCGCCGACCATGACAGCGCACCAGGTCTTCCTGCGACCACGAAACGTAATGGGGAATTTCAATACTTTGCTGGCTGCCGGATCCGACGGCAAAACGGGCGGCTTCACCATGACTCCCTGCGGCGGACTCTTTGGGGGGACCGCCATCACGGTGCTGACTTACCCCGATACCATTTTCACTGGGGTCAGCGGGTTGGTTGCCTTGACCCCTGCCCCCACATTGAACACCCGTGGGCTCTTGTTCTATGAACAAACGAGTGGGACGGCAAACACCGGAGGCTCCTGGACCGCACCGACTTGGGTCATGCAGGCGAGGCAAGTTCATCAACTACCGAACTAAGGAATAGTCTGTTTGCCCGGTAAAATCGCGGGCGACCGACGATTGAATTGTTCGGTTTTAAAGGTTTGCCAAGGGGCAGCGCGGTCTCGAATCCTGGGGCCGCGCTTTTTTTTGGGTTGAGATTTCTGGACTGCCGTGGCCAGGAGGTTTCTGCCGCCAAAGCAAAACCCCCGGCGCGCTTTGGGCGCGAACCGGGGATCGGCAAAACTGGCGGGAGCAGCGGGATCGTTCCTTAACCTTGCGGCTTTCGAGCTACACGCTGAAGGAACTGCCGCAACCGCAGGTGGTCTTTACGTTGGGGTTCTCAAATTTGAACCCCGCGCCTTCCAAGGTTTCCACATAATCAATCTTCGTCCCGTTCAGGTACATCATTGAGGCCTGATCAATAAAGACTTTCAGACCATCGAATTCATACACCTTGTCGATGGGATTGCTCTGACTCTCAAAGTTCATCTGGTACGAAAATCCGGAGCAGCCGCCTCCGGCGACCCCGACGCGCAGCCCAAGCGGCTGGGGTTCCTGCTGCGACATGATCTCTTTAACCTTGGACACGGCCTTGCTCGTCAGCTCAAGCGGCATAGAAGCTCCTCCTGGGGTTGATGTTAGGGACGATTCCCCTGCCCTAACCACATACTCACATTACCAAATAATGAGGCGGAAATCAAGCGTTGCAGCGATTGAGCAGGGCTTCGGAGGAAATTCCATTCCCAAAACAGCCCTGCGCGGAGACCGAAGATTCTTCGTTACGATGCTAACCTTTTGGCGCTGGCATAGTCTGACTATGGTAAGGGGACTGGCCGATGCACCAAGACGAGATTCCACCCGGAACGCTCTACCTACTGATCCTCGAGGCCCTGGCTCGCGGTGGTGAATTGCACGGCTATGAGATCGCGAGCTGGATCGAGCGGGTTTCCGACGACGTATTGCAGGTCGAGGAGGGTTCCCTCTACCCCGCGCTCCAGCGCATGCTGATTAAAGGCTGGGTCACCGCCAAGTGGGGCGTAACGGCGGGGAAGCGCCGGGCGCGCTATTACCGCCTCACGCCACTCGGCCGAAAACGGCTCGAGGTTGAGGTCTCCCAGTTTCAGCGGGTGGTAGCAGCCATCACCCGCGCAATTCAGACCGCCTGAGGGGTAATCATGAGGAATTGGCTAAGTGAACTGGGGAGACGGTTCTCGATGCTTTTTCGGCGCCAGCAATTCGACCATGACCTGAAAGAAGAGATACGCCTGCACCGCGAATTGCGCGAGCGGGAGCAGATGGAGGCAGGCGTGCCGCCGGAAGAAGCGCGGTACGCGGCGAGCCGGAGATTCGGAAACGACCTCGTATTAAGAGAGGAGAGCCGCGAGATGTGGGGATGGGGTTGGCTGGAAAACTTGATTCAGGACGTTCGTTACGGCCTGCGTATGCTGGCGAAGAATCCCGCGTTTACCACTGTGGCGGTTCTGACCCTGGCGCTGGGAATCGGCGCGAATATTGCCGTCTTCAGCGTGGTGAATACAATTCTGCTGCGACCTCTGCCCTTCCGTGATCCGCAGCAGTTAACTCGGATCCTGTCAAAGAACCCCGCGGGCGGAGAATCCGGCATGACCTATTCTTCCGATGCTACGGAGGAATATCAGCAGCGAAATCGCTCGTTTCAAGAGGTGGCGGGCTACTTCGCCTTCACCGGCCCCGACAACCTCAAGCTGATCGGGCAGGGCCAGCCGCGACCGGTGACGGGCCTCATGGTGTCCGGAAACTTCTTTCCAACGCTGGGCGTTGAGCCCTGGCTAGGGCGGCTGTTCACAGCCGAAGAATGCAAGCACAACAGCCGGCCTGTGGCGCTGCTGAGTCATGCTTTCTGGCAGCGGCAGTTCGCCGGCAGTCCTGGAATTGTGGGGCAAGCGGTCGATTTGAGTGGCTCGCCGGTGACCATAATTGGCGTGCTGCCGGTGACGTTCGACTTCGGGTCGGTCTTCTCGCCGGGCGCGAGAATCGATCTCTACACACCCGCTATTTTGGACGACATGCGCGACTGGGGAAATATCATGGCGCTGGTTGGCCGCTTGCAGCCGGGAGTGACCCTGGGGCAGGCCCAGGCTGAGGCCGATCTGCTTTTTCCTCGTCTTGATTTCAACGCGAAACATCCGGAATACGGAGGGGGCTACACCGGCAGGGTGCTGGGGTTGAAGGATTACGTCAGCGGCAAATTGCGGCAGTCGCTGATCGTGCTGTGGTGCGCGGTGGGCATGATTCTGCTGATTGTTTGCGTGAATCTGTCCAGCCTGCTGCTGGCGCGCGCGGCGGCGCGGAGCAAGGAGTTTGCCATGCGCAGTGCGCTGGGTGCCGGGCAAGGCAGGCTGATTCGCCAGTTGCTCACTGAGAGTCTCATCCTTTCGGGCGCGGGTGCGGTGTTGGGCTTGGGATTCGCCTATGCCGTGACCCGGTATCTTGCCCACCAGGGCTCGATTGCCTTGCCGCTGCTCAGCAGCCTGCGGATTGATGGAGCCGCGCTCTCATGGACGCTGCTGATTGCCATCATCACGGCTGTTTTCTTCGGTTTTGCCCGGGGCCTGAGAATATCCAGCGGTAATTTGCAGGAAGCGCTGAAAGACTCCGGCCCCGGCGCGAGCGCGGGCAGAAAGCATGAGAGGATGCGAGCGGCGCTGGTGGTCTCGGAGGTCGCGTTAGCCTGCGTGCTGCTGGTGGGGGCTGGGTTGTTGCTGCGTAGCTTTCTTCGCATCCTCGATGTCGATCTGGGCTTCCAGCCCAGCCGCGCCGCGGCGATCAGCATTGACTATGACGACGGAAACGATGCGGCCAAGCGACGTGCGATATGGCAGGACATTCTCCGCCGGGTTGAGGCAATCCCGGGGGTGGAGACGGCAGGGATATCCGACAATATCCCCATGAGCCGTAATCGAGCCTGGGGTATCTCGGCTAAGGGCAAGGAGTATCGCAAAGGGGAACTTGAGGGCACCTTTGTGTACATCGTCTCGCCGGGCTACCTGCGCGCGATGGGAATTCACCTGGTCGGGGGCCGTGACATCCGCTGGGAGGACGGCCCCAAAAGTGAAAAGGTGGCGATCATCAATGAGACCGTCGCTCGCCGCCTCTGGCCGGGTGAGGACCCCGTCGGGCGCATCGCGAAGGTGGCCGGCACCGACACGGAGGTGATTGGCGTGGCTGCCGACGTTCATGAAAGTACCGTGGAAGGCACTGCCGGTTGGCAGATGTACCTGTCGGCAACGCAGTGGGAGCCGGAAGGATCCCAACTGGTGGTGCGCACAAAGTTGCCGCCGGAAACGCTTGCTTCCAGCGTGATGAGAACGCTGCGCCAGATCAACCCTGGGCAACCGGCGACGGAATTCCGGCCTCTCCAGCGGGTTGTGGATCATGCCGTCTCGCCGCGCCGCTTCTTTGTGTCGCTGGTGGCCTGCTTCGCCCTGCTGGGCCTCCTTCTGGCCTCGCTGGGGATTTACGGCGTCATCTCCTATTCGGTGGCGCTGCGGACGCAGGAGATCGGAATCCGCATGGCTTTGGGCGCCACGGCGTCGCAAGTCCAATTCGGAGTGATCGCGAAAACACTGCGGCTGGCGCTTATGGGAGTTGCGCTGGGAACCCTGGGATCTCTCGCCGCCGCTAAGTGGATCGCGTCGCTCCTCTTTGGAACTGAGCCCACTGATCCGGCGACTTTTCTGGGGATCATTTTGCTGCTAAGTGCCGTGGGGTTCATTGCCGGGTATATCCCTGCGCGCCGGGCCACGAAAGTCGATCCCTTGGTGGCGCTGAGATATCAGTGATTGCCTATCGTCTAAAAAAAACCCGATGGTTCGAACAGTTCAACCAAGCTTAGAGCGAACAGGGTTCGCCGCTCGCGGCACTTGGGCGCCGTCGTTAAGAAGGGCCGCAGACCTTGAAGAACAGGTCGGCGCTACCAGACGTGTCTCCTTACCCGAGCTTCTCACCGCGCGTTTGGAAGGGCGGCGCTAAGCAGGCTGCGAAAAACCCCTTCACGCCGTCATCCTGAGCGCAGCGAAGGATCTCGCTCTGAGTATTTTCAAGGCAATGCGAGATTCTTCCTCGCCTCCGGCTCCTCAGAATGACAGTGCCCACGAGTTTCTTCGCAACCTGTAAAGCCCCGCCCTTCCGGGACCCCTGTCCAGGGTTGGAGAGAAATGTGGGTTAACGGACCTCTGGTCGCTTCATTCGCACCTCAGGGCCACCATAGGATTGACTTTAGTGGCCCGGCGGGCGGGCCCGCCATAATGCTTGCGGAAAGCTGCCACTTCGCCTTATTCTTATGGGGAAATGAGCGTCGCGCAAAAATTGAGCCTCGATGAAATCGTCCGCGTGGATCCGACCGTGATGCACGGCACCCCGTGCTTTGCCGGCACCCGTGTGCCGGTCGAGACCTTTCTCGACTACATCGAGGAAGGCGACACTCTCGACGCCTTTCTCGCCGATTTCCCCAGTGTGAAGCGCCAACAGGCTACAGGCCTTCTCTCCTTGGCCCAAGAGCGTTTGATCGAATCGCTCTCCTCCCGGTAACCCCATGCGGGTCGTGCTCGATGAGTGCGTAAACCCTCGCCTTGAACGTCTCCTGGAAACGGCCCACGCTGTCTTCACGGTCCCGGAATTGGGATGGGGCGGCCTTCCCGACAACATCCTCGTGGAGCATTTGCAGGGACGGTGCGAAGTGTTCTTGACCATCGATCACGGGTTTGAACATCAGCACAACCTTTCGTTGCTCGGATTTGGAATCGTCATCGTACATGTTCCCAGGAACCGCCTCGCTTATTACCAGGCGATTCGACAAGAGATTTACCAGGCTGTGTCCTCCGTCAGGCCAGGGGAGGTCATCCGCGTCGGTTTTGATCGTTGAGCCTCGGTTGTCAATTAACTCGCAGCGTCCGAAATTCACGCTTCATCCATCCAACTTCGTTTTTCAGGCAATCGAAAATCGCCAATCACTCGCACCTCAGGGCCACCATAGGATCGACTTTGGTCGCCCGGCGGGCGGGCAGGAAAGAGGCCGCGAGGGCCAAAATGAAAACGCCAGCGGCTGCGCAGGCGAACACCGCCGGATCGAAGGGGCTGACTTCAAAAAGCAGTGGTTGCACGATGCGCGTTGCGGCCGCTCCGCCCGCCAACCCCAACGCGCAACCCACCATCGCAAGCCGGGCGCCAGAGCCGAGGATCAGGCGGAACATGCCGGCTGTCTGCGCTCCCAGCGCCATGCGAATCGCGATTTCATGCGTACGCTCGGCCGCGGAATAGGCGATTACCCCATAGATTCCAAGTGCGGCTAACAGCACCGCGCCGAAGGCAAAAGCTGAAAGCACGACGGTGTTGAAGCGGCGGGGAGCTTCCGATTCACTGATGGCCTGTTCCAGGGTCTGCATGTTGCTGACGGCCAGTTGAGGATCGAGCGACCACACCGCGCGGCGAATGGAGTTATCCATCAGCTTGGGGTCACCCATGGTGCGAACGGCGATGCGCATGCTCTGACCGTGCACTCCCAGCTTCTGGCCTGAATCTCCCCACGAGCGCGGAAACTGAATGAGCGGCTGGTAGACCTGATTCCGATCCTGGCTTTCGAGCGAGCCTTGCTTGGTGTCTGCCACTTCGCCCACCACGGTCATCCAGGGCAGTGGCGAGGTCACATCCACCCCCCATTTGATCCGCTTGCCGATAGGGTCCTGGTCCGGCCAGTAGCGTTCCGCCAGCGTGCGGCTGACCACCACGACCAGAGGCGAATCGGCCGTATCGGCGTCGCTCAAGGAGCGTCCGCGGAGCAGCGGAATCTCCAGAGTTCGCAGATAATCTCCCACCACGTAGATCTGCGCTTCCGAGCTGTAGGCCGAACCCCGAGGCGGACGATAGCCCTCGGCGACAAAGAACCGGTCCGCATTCGGTTCGGCCAGGGGCACATTACTGCCGAGCGCCGCCGTCCTGACGCCGGGCAACCGTTCAAGGCGCCGCAGGAGTTCGTCATGAAAATTGTTTACCTGCTGCTGCGTCGGGTAGCGCAGGCCCGGCAGGTTGTAGGAAGCAATCACCACGCGCTCGGGTTCAAAACCGGGGTCCACTGCACGCACACGAGCGAAGCTGCGCAGCAGCAGGCCGGCGACCGTCAGAAGCACAAGGGCTGCTCCCACTTCAACGACCACCAGAAGGGAACGAAGGCGCGCCTCCCCCCTTCCGGGGCCCAAGGTCCGGCCACCGCCTTTCAGCGCTTCGTTCATACTGCTGCGCATGCCAAAAAGAACCGGCGCCAAACCGCACAGTATCCCCGTGGCAAAGGTTACCGCTATCGCAAACGCGATCACTGATCCGTCCAGCCTGATGTCATTAATGCGCGGCAACGTCTCCGGCAGCAGGCTGACCCACGACTGGAGTCCCGCCCACGCCAAATACACGCCCAGCCCTCCCCCGAGGAGGCTGATGAGCAAGCTCTCCATGAGCGATTGACGAACCAAGGCCACGCTTGACGCTCCCAGCGCCTGGCGCACTGCGACCTCACGCCGCTTCCGTACCCCACGCACCAGCAACAGCCCGGCAAGATTGGCGCACGCGATGAGAAGCACAGCCAGCACCGCCCCCAACAAAAGATGAACCAGCGGACGGGCCTTGCGGACGGCATCTTCCTTTAGCGGCGTCAAGGACGCTGTTATCTGGATGTCCATGCTGGCGGGATAGTCGGCTTGAATCCCCCGTACAACACGGTTGGCGTCTTGCTCCGCCTGCGCCGGGCTTACCTCGGGCTTTAGCCTCGCCACCGCTCCGTACTGAAAGTTGTCGCCAGCGTCCTCGCGTTCCTTGGGTGTGAAGCTCATGGGTACCCAGATCCCGGCCCGGCTTAGCCTTCCCGGCACGAGTGGAAACTCGAAGCCGCGCGGCATCACCCCGATGATGACGTAGGGCTGGCGGTCAAGATCTGTGCGCTTTCCCAGGATCTGCGAATCGGCGTGGAATCGAGTGCGCCAAAGCAGGTAGCTGATGACCATGACCCGCTCGCTACGATCATCTTCCGCCTGCGTGAAGGTCCGGCCGAGCATCGGGTTCACGCCCAGCGCCGGGAAAACCGCCGCCGTCAACCGTGCGGTGGGAATGCGCTCGGGCTCGCCGGCGCCGGAGAGCTCCATCGAGCCTTGTTCAAAGCCCCCAACCTGTTCAAAGGCGCGGGACTGGCGCGCGAAAGTCAGAACATCGGGCGCGGGAAGATCGCTCGCGTGTCCAAGCTTGTTGACGTATTCCTTGATGAGCACCAAGCGGTCAGCATCGCGGAATGGTAACGGCCGCAGCAGGACCGCATCCACCACGGAAAAAATGGAAGTCATGGCGCCGATTCCCAGCGCGAGCGTCAATACCGCCACGACGGTAAAGCCGGGACTTTTGCGCAACATGCGCGCGCCGTAACATACGTCAAGGAAAAAGTTTTCGAAGGAAGGCCATTGCCAGACCTCGCGGCTGCGCTCTTCGACCAGGAGCACGTTGCCAAATTCCCGCCGGGCGGCGTAGGTCGCTTCTTCTTGCGACATACCGCCAGCCACCAGTTGATCGACTTTTTCCGCCAGGTGCTCTTGAATCTCCGCGGAGAGATCGCCGTAAAGGCGGCGGCGTGAAAACAGTTGCTCGATCCAATTCATGATTCATCACTCTGAGCAATCAGCAATCAGCTCTCAGCCCTCAGATACCGCCGGATTCATCCAGTCAGGGTTCCGTCAAAGTCACGGGGGGCGCATACCTCCATGGCCATGAGTACGTCACCCGCGAAGAAACCCCTCACCTCCCGCCTTGCGGTCCCCACTCTCCCCAGGGGAGAGGGTGCCCGACGGAGGAGGGCGGGTGAGGGGTCCCTTTCAACCCCATTAGACTTTGATGGTGCCCTGTTCACCCAATGCCAGCACCCGCGTGATGCCTTCAAGCATGCGCTCAAAGCTCAACACCTCGCGCTCCAGGTGCTTGGCGCCTGCGGGCGTCAACTGGTAAGTCCGAACGCGGCGGTTGGTGGAAGACACGCCCCATTGCGCCTTCACCAGTTTTCCCCTGAGGAGGCGCTGGAGAGCCGGATAGAGCGAGCCCTCTTCAATCTGAAGCAAATCGTTGGAGGTGCGCTTGATGTGCTGGGCGAGGGCGTAGCCATGCAAGGGCTGCCGCTTCAGCGTTCGAAGGACCATCATTTCCAGCGCTCCGCGAAAGAGGTCGCGCTCTTCGGGCTTTTTCATGGCTCTAATCCTCAGCCTGTTTTTAACCATGCCTAGACTAAAATTGGGTACGGGTCTTGTCAAGCGGAATTTTGCGAAGGCATGTTTTGTGAGGCCAACATGAGGCCATGATGTTGAGGAAAGGATGGGGGAATAGCCGCAATTCTCTTTTGGGGCTGAACCGGTTGCGGAAAAACCCCTCCGACTGTCATCATGAGGAGGCGAAGCCGACGAAGGACCCCACTGTATTTGCTTGAAAATTCAAATGCAGGGGTCCTTTGCTGCACTCAGGATAACAGCATTTATGTGTTTTTCCAAAGCCTGTTAAGGCAGTGCCTCCCCCGAATCCGCCGGTTCCGCCAATACCGAACGGGCACTTGGGTCCAGGCGCCTCGCACTCGACACTCGGCGCAAGACCGCGTCAAGCCGCTCCATTTGGACGGGTTTTTCCAGGTAATCGTCCATCCCCGCGGCGAGGATCGCTTCGCGGTCTCCTGCCATAGCGCGCGCCGTCATCGCCACCACCGGAAGGTGCAGGCCGACGGGTACTTCCGACTCGCGAATGCGCCGTACTGCTTCCAGGCCGTCCATTTCCGGCATTTGGATATCCATGAGGACCATGTCGAACGAATCCCGCTCGATAGCCGCCAAAGCCTCCACGCCGTTTCCCGCAACCGAGGTGGCGTGGCCCCGTTTCCTGAGCAGGGTCTGAATCAAGTGTTGGTTCACCCGGTTGTCTTCGACCACAAGTATCCGCATCGGGCGGGCGGGCATCTCCTCCAGGGGCTGCGCTACCCGAGGCGGGGGGAAAGCCGCTGGGGCTTGGATGGCGAACCAAAACGTACTCCCCTTGCCCGGTTCGCTCGCGAGCATAAGCTGCCCGCCCATGGATTCCACCAGCTTCTTTGAAATCGTCAATCCCAGCCCGGTGCCTCCGTATCGGCGGGAAGTGGAGTTGTCCGCCTGCTGAAAAGCCTCGAAGATGATGCCCTGCTTCTCAGGGGGAATACCGATGCCGGTGTCTGACACCGTAAACTTCAGTTGGTTTGCGGAGTGTGCAACCTGCAAGGTCACGCCCCCTCGCGAAGTGAATTTGATGGCATTGCCCAGCAGGTTGACGAGCACCTGGCGGAGGCGGCCCTGGTCGGCAAACACCCATCCAGGCTTGGAATCCTCGACGACACTCTTCATCTCAAGCCTTTTCCGCGACGCTTCCCGCTTCAGAATCGAGGTGATTTCCTCGATAAAAGGCCGCAGAGCAAAGGCCACAGGAACGATAACGATGCGCCCAGACTCCATCTTGGAAAAGTCCAGAACGTCGTTAATCAAATCCAGCAGCCCCTTGGCCGAGAGATGGACGTTTTTGAGGTACTCGACCACCTCCGGCTGCGCGGCCATTTGGAGAGCAAGGTGGGTAAACCCAATCACGGCATTCAGCGGCGTTCTCATTTCGTGGCTGATATTAGCCACGAACTCGCTTTTGACGCGGCTGGCCTGCTCCGCCCGCGCCCGCGCGGCGGTCAGATCGCGCGTCCGCTCTTCCACCGCGACTTCGAGTTCGGCGCGAACTTGCAGTTGGCGAGCCTCCCGCCGCCGCCACCATAACCAGGTAATGCCCGCCAGCAAAAACACCAGGCTCACGCGGCAAGGCCAGGATAGGAACCAGGGCGCCCGAATCCGCAACACCAGCCGCGCGGGCCGGCTCCACACTCCCGGTTCCACCTCACCCTGAACCTCAAACCGGTAGGGACCGGCGGGAAGCTCAGCAAAACGAACCTCACGAGCTTGCGTCTGTACCCACGGGCCGCTATCGGTTCCGATTCGGTAGCGGAAAGTCGGGTTTTGCCGCCGGTAGGACAGCATGGTGAAACGGAGCCCCAACGAATAGATCGAGGAGTCAAAATCCGTTTCCTGCGTAGCCAGATCATTGCGGAGCACCGCCGTGATCAGCGTCGCCGGCAGAATGAATCGGGGCTGGACCGCAGGGTGAAACCGCGATAAGCCGGCGCTGGTTCCGAACCAGACCGTCCCGTCGGGCTCGGCGAAATCAGCGTGCTCGTTACAGTCATCCCAAATCAAGCCATCGGACATGTCATAGTGCGTCCAGTGATCGCCCTCGTATACGGCAACACCGCTGTCGGTGGCCACCCAGTGCCGATGGCGTGCGTCAAAGAACTGCGCGTAGACGACATTGCTGGGAAGGCCATCGTCCACCGTAAAGTGGTGCAGCTTTACCTTTCCTCCGGTGAGGTCGACCCGCGTGATCCCGGAAGAAGAGCCATAATCGATCCAAAGGCTCCCATCCGGGCCAATCACGATCGACTGAACCGTGTTATCCTTCAGCCCATCCGCTTTGGTCAGCAGACGGCGCATCGTCCCCTGCTGGATGTAGAGTCCCTTCTTATTGGCGGCGAACAAGCCGTATTGGGTAGTTCGGACCTCGAAGACCGGCTGACCATCGATAGGAAGAGGAACGGGTTCGAGTTTCGCACCGCCGGGTACAAGCCGCATGACGCCGCGCGGTGTCGCCACCCAAATTGTGCCGGAGGCGTCACGGCTGATTTCGTAGGTGGCGAATTGGGGAAAGAGTTGGGATGGGGGGTAAATCACTTTCTTGCCCGTTTGGGGATAATATCGCAGCAGGCCATGAATCTGGCTTTGGAACGTTCCTACCCAGAGCGAGCCATCAGGTTCCGCGGCGAGACCGTAGACCGTGAGCGCGCCCACAGCATCCGAGCGCCGAAATCGCCAGCCGCCGCCCTTCCGCGTGCCCTGGAATAGGCCATGGCTGGTACCGATCCACAAGCCACCGGTAGCGTCGCGAACGATGCGCCATATTGCCGTATCCGCCAGCCCTTCGTCCTCGGCGAAACCCTGCCACTGATTGCGCCCGAGCCAGCGGGCCAGACCGTGCCCGCTGTAGCCGAGCCAGATTGAACCCTCGCGGTCTTCCAGAGCCGCGATCACTTCCGTATGCCGCAGGCCGCTCTCCACACTGTAGTTGCGGCAATCGTCACCGTCGCAAATCATCAACCCGGCGTCGTAAGGAATTAGCATTTGTCCGAGACGGCTGGGCACCAGGAGCGAGCGGTGGGCGGAATTCAACGCTGGAAAACCGGGTGGGGCGTGAAAAGGCGCCCCGGCCGTTTCGCGCACCAGAACTTTATCGTCGGAGCGAATCCACAGGCGCCCGGCGGTGTCCTCGGCGATGCTTCGCCAATGCCCCGGGGTCACGCCGTCGTCACCGGCCCATTCCCTTTCCCGTCCGTCCCGAAGTGAGCAGACTCCTGAACCACAGCTAAACCAGACGGTCTGATCGGACGCCACGTACACGCTGTAAGAACGTTTTGCCGAGACAACGTGGGATTGTCCTCCGCCGCGAAGGGGCAGCGACCGGAGGCCGGCCTCGGTGGCTACATACAACTTCGCACCGTCACTTCCGAGCGCCTGGCCGCTTTCCAGTTCGACACTTTCAAACCCGGGAACGGCCGCGAAGCGCTCCCCGATCCAACGGTACAACCCCAAGCTCGATCCTACCCAGAACTGGCCGTCGGGCGAGCTGTATAGGGAGCGCGTGTCGCCCCTGGCTGCGACGGGGTCAGAACTGAAATGCCGAAAACGGTCGCCATCGTAGCGAAAAAGACCGCCCTCCGTGCTGACCCAAATGAAACCGTCATGGTCCTGATGCAGGGCAAGAATCGTGGGGTTGGTCAAGCCCAGATCAGCTCCGTACATCTGGAATTTCCAGTGTTGGGCCTGCGCCGTCAAGGCACAGAGCAGCCAACACGTACTGAAAACCCAGATACGCGATCTCATACACATCCAATATTCTTATCGGCCGAAATATCGGGCGCTTGAGTTCCGTTCGGCAGGCCCCACACATGGCGTTCGATCGAAGACGACAGCTAACGTCGAACCATGAACTGCATCCTTGACAAACCCTAATTGAGCCCAATTGCGGCTTTCATTTATGGTCCCGACGTCGTGGGGTTATATTGACCTGCCATGACGTAAGTTATTCATTTTATGTACGATGCTGGAACGTCGTGGGATTGATATCGGCTGGCGGAGAGCCCAGGTCTGGGGAATGACTTACTTGGGTCATCCAAAAGTGTGGTAAAGGATAAAAGCAGCTAGGGCGCCTGGGTGAGGCGGCGCGCAAGATGGCAGTTCGCAGGGAAGGCAATGCTCCCCTCCTCAGTTGAGGAGGGGGTAAAGGGTGGAGCTGATTGCGACTTAATGTTTTCGGCTTTAGGAGATAACCACCCCGGCCCTCAGGGCGCCACCCCTCCTGAATCAGGAGGGGAGTTATTTTAATCATTCTTGGCGAGCGAAGGCTCATGCGCGTCTCTTCATGGCGTCATCGAACCCGACAAGCTTAACCCGGATATCTCCCCACGGCTGGACACTGCCGGATGGGCGGGGCTTCGGCTCCGCCGAAAGTGCGACAGTCATCTTTCTGCTTGCCGGGCCCATTGGAAACCCATGGTGAAAAGCCCGGGTTATCACAAAACTGTTTACTTAAGTTGGCCGCTCCCCATATTCGACCCCCTCACCCACATTTTGCAAGTAGTGGGGGTGAGGGGGTCGCTCAGGAACAATATGACGAAAAACTTCCCCAGGAACCTCTTATGTTAACCGTATTGGGGTTAACACGGTGTATTTCTCCCGACGGGCGTAAGCGAAGTAAATTCGTCAGTGTAACACCAGACTGTCCCATTACCGGCGTTTCCGGCTGTATTTCCGGACGTATTCCGGGACGGCGATTTCCTTGGGCAGGCGGTCGTCAGGGATCGGCGGGTATGGCGTGTGCTCAAGGGGAAGGACTCCCGCCCAGACGGAAAGCGCGTAGTCTTCCTCGTCGTCAATGGGTGGACCCGTGCGCACCTTGGCGGAAACTTCTTCCAGCGGAAGGGCCAAAACGGTGGTGGCCTGTAATTCCTTCTCGGAGGGTTGGCGGATCTCCTGCCACCGCCCGGGGGCGACGTGCTCGGTAAACACATGCAGCGCTTCCCGCTTCGCGGCAGGATCCTCCAGCACGGTAGCTTTGCCGAAAATGACCACCGACCGGTAATTCATCGAGTGGTGGAAAGCCGAGCGCGCCAGCACCAGTCCGTCCACCAGCGTGACGGTGATGCACACATCCGCCCCCTTGCCCAGCGCGCGGAACATCCGGCTGGCCGTCGAGCCATGCACGTAGAGCGTGTCGTCCTTGCGGCCGTAGCCGGTGGGAATCACCACCGGCTTGCCGTCGGCCACAAACCCGACGTGGCAAACCAAACCTTCGTCAAGAATGCTATAAACCGTCTCGCGGTCATAATTACCGCGCTTGGGGAGGCGGCGAACTTGCGTACGTTCTGTTGGTGTGAAGTCAGCCATAGAAGTAAATTCCTTTAAGCGGTCAGCTTTCAGCTCGTGCCGAGAGTTTAGCGCCGGTTCCTGCCATAGCAAAAATTGAAGGCTGATCGCTGCTAGTGCCAAGTTGCATTAGAAAGCGAAATTAATCATGGCCCGCGGAAGGGCGGGGCTTTAGCCCCGCCGTCGCAGGGTGGAGGGTTGAATGGGCCTTTAGGCCCTGAAGGCAGCTCGCTTCAGGGGCTAAAGCCCCTAAACCCCTCCCGAGTTCTACGGCGGGGCTGAAGCCCCGCCCTTCCATCCGCCGACTTGAAATAGCGCTAATTTCGGCAACTAAGTACTAGCTTTATTTTCCCTACCTTGCCGTCCAGCCGCAGTCAATCGGAACTGCCGAGCCGGTAATACATTGTGCCACATCGGTGGCGAGATACACCACCAGGGCCGCCACCTCTTCCGGTTCCAGCATGCGTTTCAGCGCGGCGGGGGCCGTCATGATTTTCTCCACCACCTCTTGCTCGGTCATGCCATGGAACTTCGCTTGCGCCGCAATCTGCTTTTCCGCCAGCGGCGTGCGAATGAAGCAGGGGCACACGGCGACGGCGGTAATGTTGTGCGGGGCGCCTTCCAAGGCGGTGACCTTGGTCAGGCCCAGAACACCATGCTTTGCCGAGCAGTATGCCGCCTTGAATTCCGCCGACACCAGCCCCTGTGTGGAACTGATGTTGATGATCCGCCCCTTCCCCTGCGCCAGCATGTGCGGAAATGCGTATTTGGTGGTGAGAAATGGCCCCGTCAGCATCACGCCAATCAATTGGTTCCACTTCTCTTCCGCAAATTCCGTAATGGGGGAGACGTGCTGAAGGCCGGCATTGTTCACCAGAATGTCGATGCGTGTGTAGCGGTCAACCGTCATGCGGATCAGGTCCTTGACGTCCTTAACCTGCGAGACGTCGCCGAATTGGAATACCGCCTCTCCCCCCGACCCCGTGATGCCGTGCGTGACGGCCATCCCGCTTTCGGTGTTGATGTCATTCACCACAACGGCAACACCCTCAAGCGCCAGGGCTTCGGCGATCGCTTTGCCGAGGCCGCTGCCGGCGCCGGTAACAATCGCCACCCGGCCTTTGAGCTGGTCGCCCATGCGGCCGCGCGCCTTTTCCGGCTCGATCGAATTGGTGTTCATGGGTTTCTCCTCCTTAGTTGGCACGGGCATGCTGCCCGTTCAAAGACGAATTACTCGATTCCGTTGTAAAATTCAGGCCAAGCGGACGGGAAGGAATCTTACATGCTTGCTCCCCCCAGAACCTCAGGGCACATTTAATCCCCGCAGGGGAACCATAAATTAGCCGGGGGCAGCGCCCCCGGAAAACGCGCCCCAATTCGGTCCGACCCTGCAAGGGTCGAATCCGTTTGAATCCACGCCGGTCTTGCGTCCCGCGGCCCAAGGTAATTCGACCCCTACAGGGTCGGGGAACGAACACAACGCCATCCGGGGGCGTTGCCCCATAAGCGCTAAGATAATTGCTGACATACATCAAGCTGCGGGACCCGTTCGCGATTACGCTCTGCCAACGCCGCTGCGATCTCATTCCAGTGCGGCAGGACAAATCCCAGTCCCAGCT
>JBEKQO010000007.1:0-60199 GCA_049519635.1 Terriglobia bacterium
CCCTTGCGGCTGGGCGCGGACCTGGTGGTGGAAAGTCTTACCAAAGGTCTGGGCGGGTTCGGCACTGACATGGGCGGCGCGGTGATTGCCCCGAAAGAGTGGTACAACTCAATCATGTTATATCGCAAGGATTTCGGTGGCGTGCTTTCGCCGCAAAGCGCCTGGGGAGTGTTGGTGTACGGTTTGCCGACGCTCGCGACGCGCATGATCAATATGCAAAAGACCGCGCAGCGCGTGGCCGAATTCCTGTCAACGCATCCCAAAGTGGCAAGCGTCAGTTACCCAGGCCTCAAGGGCTTTGCGCAGAAGGCACTGGCCAGGCGGCAGATGTGCACCTCCGAAGGCAAATTCGCCCCCGGCAGCATGATGTACTTTGTGCTGAAGGGGGCCAAATCCCAGCAAACGCGCGCGGAAAAGCTGGTGGATTACCTCGCCCAGCACGCTTATTGCGTCACGCTGGCCGTGAGCCTGGGTCAAATCAAGACGCTTATCGAGCACCCGTTCTCCATGACCCACTCGGCGCTGCCCGACGAGCAGAAACGCGCCTTCGGAATGCACCCGGAAGGCATCCGCCTTTCCACCGGCCTGGAGGATTGGCACGACATCATCCGCGACCTGGAATTGGCGCTCGAAAAGTTATAGCCGACCGGAGGGGCGAGGGAGGGTGGAACCAGGCGCCGCCAAGGTCGCGTGTCCAAGCTCGACGCGCCCCGGCCAACTCCTGGAAGAAATATTGACGTAGCTCCGCCTTCGTGATAGGCTTTTTATTCTTAAAATGATGAATTCGCATATCCATTCCGTGAGGAGCAGTGACGCCCAGCGCATGTGTTGTTGTACACCATACGCCAGCGGTGTTCTGTCCTCAGGGAATAGGGATTTGTAAGACGCACTAAACCGATTTCAAAACCTGAGACGCCCGCTGACGGAAAAACCGCAGTGGGCGTTTTTGCTTTTGGGCAGTTCTTGGAGAAGGATGATCAAGCCGCTCCATCGGCGGGCGGCGGGGCAATAGGGTCGCACCTCCGTCATGTTGATAACGGTCATTGGATTCATTACGGGAATACTGATTGGGCTTACGGGCACGGGCGGGGGTGTCCTGGTAACCCCGCTCTTGTTAGTGCTGACGCCTTACCCCGCCGTTATATTAATCGGGACGGACATCGTCAACGGCGCTTTCACCAAGTTGGTGGGGGTGTTTGAACACCGTCGGCTGGGCCATGTGCGTTGGCGGCTCGCCGCGTTCCTGATTATCGGGACGGTACCGGGGACAGTGGGCGGAATCGCGCTTCTCAGCTTCTTGAAGGCGCGGCTGGGGGGAGGCGAGCTGGATCATCTCCTCCGCCTGGTTCTGGGAGTTACGCTTTTCTGCGTAGCCTTTCTGTTGCCCCTCGTCCGGCTGGGGAAGATCAAGCCTCCCAAGACTTGGCTTGACGCTCCGGTGTTAAGAGCGCGGTTGAGCCTTGTAGCCGTGGGCGCACTCGTGGGATTCATGGTGTCGATGACCTCGATCGGCAGCGGGAGCTTGCTGATGGTCTTCCTGCTGCTCCTCACGCCTTATCCGTTGGGCGAACTCGTGGGAACCGACATTCTCTATGGGCTCGCCACCATGGCGCTGGCTGGCTCCATGCACGTGCGGATGGGCCACTTTGATGGCGGCCTTTTACTGCGCCTGGCGGTGGGCTCACTGCCCGGCGTGGTTTTGGGCAGCCGGTTGACCCGCATCGTTCCCGAACGTTATTTTAGTTGGCTGTTCACGATCCTCTATTTCTCCTTGGGAACCCGCCTGCTGATAGGGTAACCGCAGGAGTCAGAAGTCAGGGAAGGGCCGATACTCGGATACCGAAATTTAGAGCCCGCGCGGTGCACACCCAATTTGGATTCTCGAGTTTCGGGCGCGACTCTGAACTGTTTTTACTTACAACTCGAAAAGGAAATTAACTATGCCACTTGAAGTTGCAAATTTAGCCGAACTCGCCGATCAGTATGCGCAACGGCATCCCCATGAAATTCTGGCCCTGGCGTTTGAGATGTTTTCGCCCAGCGTCGGCATCAGCTTCAGCGGTGCGGAAGACGTGGTGCTGGTCGACCTGGCGGCGAAGCTGGGAGCCAGGTTCCGCGTTTTCTCGCTCGACACAGGGCGGCTCCATCCTGAGACGTACCGCTTCCTCGATCAGGTTCGGGAGCGATACAAGATCCCAATCGAAATCTTCTTTCCCCGGCCCGAGCCGTTGGAAAAACTGGTGCGGGAAAAGGGCCTCTTCTCCTTTTATAACGACGGCCACCAGGAGTGCTGCGGCGTCCGCAAGGTGGAACCGTTGCGGCGCGCGCTCAGCACCATGAGCGCCTGGGTCACCGGCCAGCGCCGCGACCAGAACCCCTCTACCCGCGCCGCCGTCCCTGTAGTGCAAGCCGATCCCACCTTCTCAACTCCCGAAAATGACCTGGTGAAATTCAACCCTCTGGCCAATTGGAGTTCCAAGCAGGTTTGGGACTACATCCGCGAAAATGACGTCCCGTACAACTCGCTGCACGAGCGGGGATTCATCTCCATCGGATGCGAACCCTGCACGCGAGCCGTTCTGCCCGGCCAGCACGAGCGCGAAGGCCGCTGGTGGTGGGAAGAGGCTACCCAAAAAGAGTGCGGCCTGCACTCGGGAAACAAGCTGGCGTAAGTGCAGTGGCGAGTGACGAGTGGCGAGCAAGCCTTAGAGTAGTGGCGAGTGGCTAGTGGGTAGCGCGGAGCGGCGCAGACCTGTTTTTCAAGGTCTGCGGCTCTCCTCGCCAGTCGTGTCCAAGCAGGTAGCGAGTCATCCCGCTTTGAGTGGGATTACTCCGCGGCTTTTCAATCGCGCATATTAATAACCAAGTGCATGTTTGGGATGTTTCGAGCCGCGGAGTAGCGCGCTGCGCACCCAACTCGCGCTACCGGCTTCAGAACAGGCCCGTGCTATGCTTGCTGTAATGGGCAGTGACGAGTGACCAGTGACGAAGAACAGCCAAAATCCAAGAGGGAAAGGCGGGGCAGAGCCAGATTCTTCTCGTAGTTTACCCTGAGCGACAGAGCGAGATACTTCGCTGCTGCTCAGGATGACAGGTTGGGTGATGGGTTCTTCCAGTCAAGTCTCTGCCTATCATGCGCAGCCGCAACGCTGTCAATGCTCAGAATTACAGGAAAGGGATCGAGATGACGGCGCGGTGGTTTTCGTAGAGGCGCCCTTCAGGGCGGCAGTTCTTTCTTGTCCAAGCTGCCCGGCTAAAGCCGGCCGCTACGAAAAGCAGCCCCGCTCCCACTTTCTGCCTGCTGCTTTCTGCCTGCTGCCCTATGGCCGCCGCCTGCGCCAATCCGCCGTTACTTGAAACGGGCGTGACCCCTCACCCGCCCTCGTCCCTCGGGCACCCTCTCCCCCTGGAGAGGGCTGGAAATCGCAAATCCAAAATCGCCCAATTACCTGATCGCGCATTGGTCCTATCGAAGACCGCAAATCACTCGGTCCCAAAACCAGTGACAAGTGGCGAGTGACGAGCAAGACTACCAATTTCGGATTGGCTTAATCGGAAATTCAAAATCTAAAACGAATCAATGACCCGATAACCCGATGAGCCGATGACCCGATCATCCGGCCCGATCACCCTTATGGTGCAAGGGTGGGTTCTCGTGCTACCATCCCCAGCCGTCGCCGTCGCACGGCCCACCTACCCCGGCGTTGCGGAGTTCCGACCGTGCCGGCACGAGCAAGCGCTTGTGCTACGACGCATTGATTAATTCTGGAGGTTATATATGGACTTATCCAAAATGACGCGCCGGGATTTCCACAAATCCACGACGCTGGGGGTTACGAGCCTGGCTCTTTCGGCGGGCCCTGCCGTTCGGAACGTGATGGGCGCCAACGACCGCATCGGCATCGGCCTGATCGGCGCCGGCAACCAGGGCCGGTTCGATTTCAGCTCGATGATACGAACCGAGCAAGTGAATCCCGTCGCCGTGGCGGATGTTTACCAACTGCCACTCGCCCAGACGCTCGATGCCACCGGAACGCCTCCGGGCAAGACCGTGGGTTACAGCGACTTTCGCCGCATTCTGGAGCGCAAGGATATTGACGCCGTCATCGTGGCCACACCGGAACACTGGCACGGCATTCCCATGATCATGGCATGTGAAGCGGGCAAGGATGTGTACGCGGAAAAGCCCATTTCGCACACGGTTTATGAGGGCCGCAAGATGGTGGAGGCGGCCAACAAGTTCAACCGCGTGGTGACGTGCGGCACGCAGCAGCGCTCCGGCGAGCATTACCAGAAGGTTGTGGAGATGATTCGCGGCGGCAGGATCGGCAAGGTCACCTTTGTCGAGGCATGGCTCCACGGCGGCGGATTTACGCGCGAGAGCCGGAAGCAAATGCCTCCGCCCGACAGCGATCCTCCGCCGGGATTCGATTGGGATTTCTGGCTCGGACCCGCCCCTTACCATCATTACAATCGCAGCCGCCGGGGATTCACGGGCTTTTGGGAAACCGGTGGCGGCGAAACCACCAACTGGGGACCGCACTTGATGGACGTGGTGCATTGGGCGATGCAAGTGGACGCCCCACTGTCCGTCGCCACCTCCGGAGGCAGGTATGCCAGCCAGGGCATTTACGAGACCCCCGACACGCTGGAAGCCGTTTACGAGTACCCGCCCTGCCCGCTGAATTCCGCCGGCTTTTTGGCCCGCTTCTGCTACCATCTGGGCCGGGGGCCGGATGAACATTCCTATGGAACGCAGTTCTACGGAACGGATGGTACGCTCTTCATCAACCGCGAAGGTTATACCATCTGGCCCGCCACCCCTACCTCCGATGTGTGGGAAACCTTCGGACGCTCGGAAATTGAAAAGGGCGATGGCACCGCCCAGCACCAGCCTCACGTGGTCAATTTCCTCGAGTGCGTAAGGTCGCGGAAGAAGCCGAACTCCGATATCGAAACCACTCACCGCACCACCAGCACGTGCATCATTGCCAATATTTCGCTGCGGCTGGGACGCAAATTGCGGTGGGATAGCCAGAAGGAAAATTTCATCGATGACGCCGACGCCAATAAGATGCTGAATGAAGAGCGCCGGAAACCGTGGAATGTGATCTGAAGGAAGCCAACAGCTGAAAGCTAGGAGCTGACAGCCGACAGCTCACAGTGTCGGCCCAGAGGCGATCGTGACTGTTAGCTGTAAGCTGTTAGCTAACAGTTGTCAGCTAAGGAAAGGAGTCAACGCAATGAAATTCGGCGTGAATACCATGGTTTGGACCACTCAGGTGGGAGAGAAACAGGAGCCCCTCTTCGCCCGCATCAAGGAATGGGGCTTTGACGGAGTTGAACTCTTTCTCTCGCCCGACGAGCCCGCCAACATTCCGGCGATCAGGGCCGTACTCGATCGGCTGCAATTGGAGCGCACCACGTGCTGCGTGCTGCCGCGCCACGCCAACCTGATCAGTTCTGATGCCGCCACCCGCGCGCAAGGAGTGGAGTTCTTGAAAAAGTGCCTCGACCGGACGGCGGACCTGGGCGCAAGCTTGGCGTGCGGCCCCTTGTATGCCGGCTTGGGAGTTTTTACTGGATGCCGTCGCACAGATAAGGAGTGGAATTGGGCCGTCAAAGGCGTGCGCGCCGCCGCCACCCGCGCGCGAAAACGCGGCGTGTGCCTTTGCCTCGAGCCGCTGAACCGCTTTGAGACTTACTTCCTCAACACCCTCGAAGACGCCGCTCGCCTGGTACACGACGTGGGCGCGCCGAACGTGAAAATCCACTTTGACACTTTTCACTCGAACATCGAGGAAAAGCATCCGGCCGAGGCGTTGCGCGCGGTGGCCAAAGATCTGGGACACGTTCACATTTCGGAAAACGATCGTGGCATCCCGGGAACCGGACACGTGGATTGGAAGGGCATTCTCAAAGTGCTCAAGGAAATCGAATACGATGGTTGGCTGACCATTGAATCGTTTGCCCAGCCAGAGCCCGCGCTGGCCGCAGCCGCAGCCATCTGGCGCGACCCCGCGCCCTCGGGCGATGAGTTGGCGCGCGAGGGATTCCAATTCACCAAAAGGCTGGCGCGGAAGTTGGGGATTCGTTAGGGGTAGTTGGAGGCACACGTCAGTTTAGTTTTGCACGGGTGGCGCATACATTGCCTTTCATGTATGCGCTCAACCCAGCCTGCAGCCGAGGGTAGGCTTACAGGCTGCGGGATCGTGGAGGGGACGCATACATTAAGAGCAATGTATGCGCCACCCGCGGGAACGGCAGAAAGGTTACAAAAAACAGAGAACCGAAGAGTAATTCCGCCCTTCACGCGGGTGATTTCACCAAGGAGATTCTTATGCCTTCAATGATCAGCAGAGCGATTCGACTCCTCCACCGTGCCGGCCCGCTTGTAGGCTTGTCCGTCGGCCTCCTAACCCTCGCATCCTGCCTGTTCTGGATTACGGGACGTGTCCGCGCGCAGGGGTCGGAAGAAATTCCATTCTATAAGCACACGATCGATTTGGGACAGAGCGAAGCGGCAGAGGTTGCCGACGTGAATCTCGACGGGAAGCTCGACATCATTTCCGGCGAGAACTGGTACGAGCAAACTGCACCGGGCAAGGATGGGCCGCGTTGGATCAAACACCATTTCCGCGACTTGGGCTTCAATGGCGGCTACTTGGAAGATTTGGGCGACCTGGCGATTGACGTGAATGGCGACGGCTATCCCGATGTGGTGACCAGTTCCTACTGGGCCTCCCCCCTGACTTGGTGGGAAAACCCGGGCAAATCCAACAAGCCCTGGATTAAGCACGATATCGACTCGGGCTCGCCGGTGGAATTCTCGTTTCTGGTGGATATCCTGAATACCGGGAAGCCGCAACAACTCTTGCCGCAATTCGGCGACACCAAATTCCCGCTGAAATGGTACGAAATCGAGGGCAAGGGCCAGGAGGCGCACTGGGTTGGACACGTGGTCAGCCCCCGGAGCTATGGACACGGCATCGGCGCGGGAGACGTCAACGGCGATGGGCGCACGGACATCATTACGCCCAAAGGATGGTTTGAAGCACCCCCAGACCCGCGCAACGGCGAGTGGGTCTTCCATCCCGAATTCGACTTGGGAGACACCGGGTTCATCTACACGATGGACGTGAACGGCGACGGCTTGCCGGACCTCGTCACCAGCCTCGGCCACGACTACGGAATTTTCTGGTACGAACAAAAAAAGGACGCGCAAGGCAGCCGCACGTGGGTGAAACACGTCATTGACAACGCTTGGTCGCAGGCCCACGCCGTGACCATCGCTGACCTGAAGGGCGATGGTAAACCGGTGCTGGTAACGGGAAAGCGTTACTACGCGCACGAGCATGACAAAGGCGCCAACGAGCCTCTCGGCGTGTATTGGTATGAAAGAGTCCAGACTGCAAGCGGGCTGCAATGGCGCCGGCATATCATCGACTACAGCACCCGGACCGGAGCGGGAATACAAGTGTGCGTCGTCGATATCGACCATGACGGCGACCTCGACATTATCGTCGGGGGAAAAAGCGGGCTCTATCTCTTCGAGAACATGACCAAGGGCCGGAGAGTGCCCCTCACCGATGTGATCGCCGCCCAGGGGAGATGACTGAGACGCCACCCGCAGAAAGGAAATTTGAAAGTCAAAAATTAACGTCAAAGCCCTCTCCCTTGGGGAGAGGGTGGCGCGAGAGCGCCGGGTGAGGGGTTACTTGATTGCTATCGATCCACCGTCTAGCCATGGCCCCAATGACAAGCCCCCTCACCTACCGCCTTGCGCTCCCCCCTCTCCCCCAAGGGGGCGAAGGAAGAAAAATTCTTTGTTTTGGTGATGTGTTCATGACAGTTCTCAACGCCGCACCATAATCCCATCGCACCAGCCGTCCTGCTGTTATAATCCATCCTTTAATCCGTTTATGGCGTGGGGGGTCTGAGGGGGCCAGACTGAACCACCGGCCGGGACCATTAACCTCATGTCGGGAATTATCGGTTACATCGGGAACAAACGTGTGGTGCCCGTACTGCTGGAAGGATTGCAGCGGCTGCAATACCGCGGGTACGACTCCGCTGGCTTGGCAGTGATGCGCGAGGGCAAGTTGGAGGTCCGCCGCTCCACCGGCAAGCTGCGAAACCTGGAAGAGAAGATTCGCCTCGATCCCCTGGACGGGGCATACGGCATCGGGCACACGCGCTGGGCCACGCACGGCGCGCCCACGGAAGAGAACGCCCATCCGCATAGCGATTGCCATCAAAGCGTGGCGGTGGTTCACAACGGGATTATTGAGAATTACGTGGAGCTGAAGAAGCAGCTCGAAGCGGAAGGCCACAAGTTTACCACCGAAACCGACACGGAAGTAATCGCCCACCTGGTGGAAAAAAACCTGAGTGTAAATGGCGCGGGGCGGCCTGCTCCCAGCCTCGAAGACGCCGTGCGTGCGGCCGTGCGGCAGCTTGTGGGGGTATTCGCACTCGCCATTATCTCCACCAAAGACCTGAATAAGATCGTCGCCGTGCGGCGGGGGCCGCCGGCGGTGATCGGCCTGGGCAAGGACGAATACTTCGTGGCGAGCGACGTGCCGGCCATCCTCTACCACACGCGCGACTTGTTTTTTCTTTCCGACGGCGACGTGGCCGTAATCACGCCCAACGGTGTGACCCTGTCCGATTTCGACGGCCATCCCGTCACGCGGCGCGTGCAGCACATCACGTGGGATCCCATCCTGGCGGAGAAGGGCGGGTTCAAGCACTTCACGCTGAAGGAAATTTACGAACAGCCGCGCGCGGTACGCGACACCGCTCTGGGAAGAATCTCTCCCGAATCCGGCCAGGTATTCCTGGATGAAATGGAAATCACCGAGGAGGATTTCCGTTCATTCCAGGAGATTCGTATTGTTGCCGCCGGGACCTCACGCCACGCAGGCCTGGCGGGAAAAGTGATGATCGAGCGCCTGGCGCGCGTGCCGGTGGAAGTGTATTATGCCTCGGAATTCCGCTACCGCGACCCGCTGGTGGATGCGGAGACGCTTACGCTTCTGATTACCCAATCCGGCGAAACGGCGGACACCATCGCCGGCCAGCGCGAGGCGAAGGCCAAGCATTCGAAGACGCTGGCCATCTGCAACGTTCTGAGCAGCATGGTGCCGCGGGAAGCGCATGGGACCATTTACACGCACGCCGGCCCGGAAATTGGCGTGGGCTCAACCAAAACCTTCACCGCGCAATTGACGGCGCTTTACCTTTTCGCCGTTTACCTGGCGCAAACGCGAGACCGCCTGCCCGTCGCCGAAGCCAAGAAGCTCCTGGCCGCATTGACCGCACTGCCCAAGCAGCTCGAAAGCGTATTGCAAAAGGACGATGAGTTCGAAGATTTCGCGCGGCATTTCTACCGCTCGACGGATTTCCTTTTCCTTGGCCGCGGCGTGCACTACCCGGTGGCGCTGGAAGGCGCCTTGAAGATGAAAAAGTTTTCCTACATCCACGCGGAGGCCTGCCCGGCCGGCGAAATGAAGCACGGACCCATCGCCTTGATCGCCGATGGAATGCCCGTGGTCGTCATCGCCACCTGCGATTGGAGCGCCGAGGATTCACTTGCCCGCTACGAACGCACCATTTCCAACATCAAGGAGGCCAAGGCGCGGGGCGCCACCATCCTGGCGCTGGTGACGGAAGGCGATCGCGAGGTCAGCGACATGGCCGACCATCTCATCGTCCTGCCCCACACGAACGAGTTGCTCTCTTCCATCCTAGAAGTGGTGCCGCTGCAATTGTTGGCATACCACATTGGCGTGTTGCGCGGCTGCGACGTGGACCAGCCACGGAACCTGGCAAAGTCGGTGACGGTGGAATGAAGGAAAATTGATAGTTCACAGTCGATAGTTGATAGTCTAAGGCAAGCCCCGTTGACATGTGACCTTCAACTTTCACGGGTGGCGTATGCATTGCCTTTTATCTATGCGCTCAACCAAACCTGCAACCGGGAGTGGGCTCAGATGTTGTGAGGCCGTGCCGGTGGATGGGGCGCACACATCGAAAGCAATATGTGCGCCACCCGTGCGTCGCGAGGCTGCCTCCTCAAAGGGGATTTGGCTTGGATCCAAAATGGCTACAATGGGCTAAGACTCTTCAGTCCATGGCCCAGAACGGGCTGACCTTCACCCAGGACCCTTTCGACCGCGAGCGCTATACACAACTTCAGAAGGTTGCGGCCGAGATCATGAGCGATTCTTCGGGCGCGGAATTTACGCAAGTCCTCGACTTATTCCAGAGGGAGCAGGGATACGCCACTCCCAAGGTTGATGTGCGCGCGGCCGTTTTTCGCGAGAACAAAATTCTAATGGTTCTCGAGCGGGAGGATGGACGCTGGAGCCTGCCGGGCGGCTGGGCCGATGTGGGCGAGACTCCGACCGAGAATGCCGAAAGAGAAGTCATGGAAGAATCCGGATACAGAACGCGGGCGGTGAAGTTACTGGCGATTTACGATCGCGACCGGCGTGGACACCCTCCGTTGCCCTTCCACGTCTACAAGATATTTTTGCAGTGCGACCTCTTGGACGAGAATCCAAAGCCCAATGCTGAATGCAGCGAGGCAGCTTTCTTTCCGGAGGGGAAACTTCCTGAACTTTCCTTGACGCGCGTGACCCAGGCAGAAATCGCGCGAATGTTTGAACACCTCCGTGATCCATTGTTGCCGGCGGATTTCGATTAGCGCCGAGCCGCTACATCCGGACGCAGGCCTTGGCTTTTAGGACTTTTCTTCTCTCTCCCTCCCGAGAATGGATATACTCGGCACGAGGGATTATCACTTGAAGCTGGTTTACTCCGACCAATACGACCTGCATTTGGGGAACCACGTTTTCCCCTCCATCAAGTATCGCCTGATCAAGGAACATCTGCTGCGCGACCAGATCGTGAGCGCGCAGGATTTTGTCGAGCCGCCGGCGGCATCCGAGGACGATATCGCGCTGGTCCACACCCGCGAATACATTCGCAAGTTGCAGGCGGGCAAGCTTTCCTATCTGGAAATCCTGCGCCTGGAAATTCCCTACTCGCCGGAGTTGGTGCGCGCCGTGTGGCTTTGCGCGGGTGGATCAATTCTGGCGGGACGGCTGGCGCTCCAGGACGCCACGGCGGCCAATGTAGGCGGAGGATTCCACCACGCCTACCCCGGCCACGGCGAAGGCTTCTGCGTTCTCAACGATTTCGCCATCGGCATTCGCCGCCTTCAGAAAGACAAGGCTATCGAGCGCGCCATGACCGTGGACTGCGACGTGCACCAGGGCAACGGCACCGCTGCCATCTTCGCCGGCGATCAGAGCGTGTTCACTCTCTCCATCCACCAGGAAAACAACTATCCCTATCCCAAGCCCCCCAGCACGCTCGATATCAACCTGCGCGACGGCGTGGAAGACGCGGAATATCTTCAGGAGCTGGAAAAAGGCCTGGACCAGGCGCTCAGTGAATTTCAGCCTGACCTGATCTACTACGTGGCGGGCGCCGACCCCTATCGCGACGATCAGCTCGGCGGGCTGAAGCTCACGTTCGAAGGGTTGGAGCGGCGCGACCGGCTGGTATTCGAGAAGGCGCGAACGAAAAATATTCCCGTCGCGGTCGCGCTGGCAGGGGGTTATGCCCGCCGCGTGGAAGACACCATCCAGATCCATACCAATACGATTCGAATTGCCAAGGAATTTGCGAAGTGACGGCTAGGATTGCAGACTGCCGTTAAAGCTCCAGCACTATGCGGAGGGCCTCTTCCACGGAAGCGAGGTCCCCCAGGGAGATTTCTCCCATGTGACGCGTGAGTCGTTCCTTGGCCACCGCGCGAATCTGGTCTACGACGGCTACAGCGCGACGCCCCATGCAAACCACCGGGACCAGCACGGGAGGGGCGGCTTGTGGGGCGGTCGAAAGGGGAACAACAACGACTGTATGGCGGTGTTCATTGAGCGCATTGGTCCCCACCACCACGCAGGGCCGAGTCTTCTTGATCTCCGACCCCAGGGTCGGATCGAGCCGCACCCACCAGACTTCACCGCGACGGGGCTTCATCCCACGGCTCCAGAATCTCGGTTTCGAGCTTGTCAAATTCCCGCTCAATTGCCCGCACTTGTCGGCTTCGATTGGCCACCTTGGCCGCCCGAGCCAACATCTGGTCGCGTTCCCGCAGTCGCGCCGCAAGGGCTTCGGCAACATATCGCGAGCGGTCGCGGACAGAGACGCGTTTGACAAACTGAGCCGCTAGGGCCGTAGGCAGACTGAAGGTCATTTTTCTGGTGGCCATAATCCCATAGTACCGTAATAAGCTGAACGCCCACTCACGACTCAGAAAACACTTTGCCCAGTTCCCGTCAAGCCACCCATTGGATGCAACCTACTTCTGAATATTAACAAGCAGGGAATTCATAGACCCGGAGCGGAAGCCTTCCAGGTCCAGGGTGACGAACTTGAAGCCGAGGGATTTGAAAATGTCTACGAACTTGCGGGTCATGGATGACTCAAGAGCGCGCGGCAATTCTTCGAGAGAAATTTCGATGCGCACCAGCTCCTCATGATAACGTACGCGGAACTGGCGGAATCCCAGGGCGCGCACCGCTTCTTCGCCCTTCTCGACCACGGCCAGGCGCTCCGGCGTTACTTCAATTCCATAGGCGATCCGTGAGGAAAGGCAGGCGGAGGCGGGGCGGTCCCACACCGGCAATTCCACCTGGCGCGAGAGTTCGCGGATGTCGGCCTTGGTCAGGCCCGCATCCAGGAGCGGAGTTAAAACTTTGTGCTCGCGCGCGGCTTGCTGGCCGGGGCGCCAGTCGCCCAGGTCGTCCTTGTTAATGCCATAAGCCACGGCGGAAAAGCCGCGACGGCCGGCCATCTGGTCGAGTTTTACGAAGAGCTCATCCTTGCAGAAATAGCAGCGGTCCGCGTTGTTGGCGCGATAGCTCGCATTCGCCAGCTCGTCGGTGGCAATGAACTCGTGCGGGAAATGGCTGTGGGCAACACACTTCTCCGCTTCCTCACGGTCGCGCGCGGAGTAGCTGGCGGAGAGCGCCGTTACCGCGAGCATGCGCTCACCCAGCGCATGATGCGCCGCATAGGCAAGGTAGGCGGAATCCACGCCGCCCGAGTAGGCGACGATCAGCGAAGGCAACTTGCTCAGATGCTCTTCCAGCCTTTGTTGTTTTGTTTCTAAGTCATCCATGATCTTGTCCTGATATGGCGGCCAATCTCATTATACGGTTTAGCGATTACTTTCATCACTTCCGAACTGTTCCGTCACTGCCTCGAGCGCGTTCTCCAATGATACTGCGCATCCCAATGGCAGGACAACGCACACTCGTTCCTCCACAACCGCTTTGTCTCTTTTTTCCGAGGGATTGGGAAAAACCACGTCCCCCAGAAAAATACGCACGTCATATTCAGAATACGCTACTCGGGCGCTGGTTGCATAGACTGTAATAAAGTCGGGTGCCCGCCGAATTTCCGGCGGCTGGCTCAAGGAAGTCTCATCCAGTTGAGATGGTTCTCCACGTTTCTCCACGATTTATACTCCTTTCTTGCTAGTGGCGCCCCACTGCCTATCCTCTGACAGCCCCGACAGTGGGGTAGAAATATCGTTGCCCCGCCGAAAGCCGTGGGATTTTGCTGGCCACAGCAGATTGCGCGCCCAACCGCACTTGGCGGGTGCAACTGGTTCCGCGAAAGAATCTCGAACCCAATACTCTCTCCGTGTGCAATTGGGCCCCTTGTCTTCCAATACCGGCGTCCTCGGCGAAGCTAGACACCTTCCACGATTCGGCTGAAAGACCGAGGGTCTCGTCGAGGACCTTACTGAATGGAACGAAATCAACCTCGATCCCGACGTCAAGCGCAGAAGCAAGACGCAGGAGGGTTGAGAGGGTCAGCTTGCCGTAGTTTGGGTCTTCCAGTTTTGAAACCCACGTCTGAGCCACTCCTATTTTGTCACCTAATTCCTTCTGGCTCAGGCCACGCGCCTCCCGCAGCGCGCGAATTTTTAGGGGAAGTCGCGAATAAATATACTCTCCAATGAAGGCATCTCTGTAGCCCTTGTCTCGGAATTTGCGTACGATTTGTTCTCGATCAGAATTCATGGTCACGCACTCGGCTCCGATCTTGTAAGATGATCGCTCTCCGGTCCACCGCCGTCTCGCAGGCGCCCGGAGGCTTCAGCTTCCCACCCTTTTCTACCGCCCCAATCAAGATCGTGTATTCTCTTCTCTCGGGGCCATAACATCCAAGCGGGCGGTATTGAACTCTGGATGAAACGATTCGGAATTCGCAGATACCCTCGTATCCTTTGAGCGTACTCAGATATTGAGGAGGCCAGGTCTTATCCTGCCACGCTCTCAAAAGGAGGATTCGTTGATCGATCTTTGCCTGCGCTTGTGCGGGCAACGAATTGATCCACTCCTTAGATTTCATTCTCTCCGCGGTCGCTTATGTAATCTAGTATCAATTTGCATTAGAAAGCGATATTAATCATGGCCTGCGGAAGGGCGGGGCTTTAGCCCCGCCGTCGCAGCGTGGAGGGTTGAGTGGGCCTTTAGGCCCTGAAGTTAGGTCGCTCCAGGGGCTAAAGCCCCTAAACCCCTCCCGAGTTTTACGGCGGGGCTGAAGCCCCGCCCTTCCATCCGCCGACTTGAAATAGCGCTAATTTCGGCAACTAAGTACTAGTATCCGCCAGCACATGATTGTACATGATTATTGTTATATACACAAGATTTTTCTTATAGAAAGACGCCCGTCCTTGCGAGAAGATTTCTATTGAATCAGCGGCGGCTGCACCGGCCCATCGCCGTTGGTGTCACTCCTGATCAGGCAGGCTGCCGCCACCTGGTCGCCCTCTTCCAGGTTAATCAGGCGCACGCCCTGCGCGGAGCGTCCGCTCTCGCGAATGGTGCTGGAATCGAGGCGCGCGATTTTGCCTTGCTGCGAGATCACCATCACTTCCGACTCTTCCGTGACGCTCAGGACGTTCACCACCTTGCCGTTGCGCTCCACGGTTTTGACGTTGATGACGCCTTTGCCGGCCCGCGATTGCAGGCGATACTCGACGATCGCGGTGCGTTTTCCGTAGCCCTTTTCCGTAACCGAGAGGATCAGCTCCTTGTCGCCCACGATTTCCATGCCCACGATGTAGTCGCCTTTGTCGAGGTCCATGGCATTCACGCCATAGGCGGTTCGACCCATGCCGCGCACGTCCGATTCCGGGAAGCGGATGGCCATGCCTTCGTGCGAGGCCAGGAAAATGTTGTCGCTGCCGGAAGTGAGCTTCACCGCAATCAGCTCATCGCCATCTTCAATCTGCATGGCAATAATGCCGGCCGCGCGCGGATTTGAGAAATCCGCCAGGCGCGTCTTTTTGATGATTCCCTGCCGGGTGACCATGGTGATGTAGCCTTCCACGGCCAGGGTGAGGCCATCCACGGTGATGTCCTTCGTCTCCTCCGGCAATTCCTTCACGGCAAGGACCGCGGCCACCTTCTCTTCCTTTGACAGATTGACCAGGTTCAAAATGTGCTTGCCCTTGCCGGCGGCGCCCACATCGGGGATTTCATACACCTTCAGCCAGTAGAGTTTTCCGGTGTTGGTAAACACCAGAATGTAGCTGTGCGTAGAGGCGATGAAGAGGTTTTCGACAAAATCCTCCTCGCGCGTCTTCATCCCCAGCCGGCCCTTGCCGCCGCGCGCCTGCTGACGATAGATGCTGAGCGGCGTGCGCTTGGTGTAACCGGAATGCGAGACGGTGATGACGACGTCCTGGACGGCGATGAGATCCTCTAACCTGATCTCGTCCTGCTCCACGATGATTTCCGTGCGCCGGGCATCGCCGTAGGTTTTCTGAATCTCTTTCAACTCGCCGGCGATGACTTTCTTCAGCACCTTGTCGCTCGCCAGGATTTCCTGATACTCGGCGATCTTCTTCTGCAGCTCGTCGAACTCCGCCTGGATCTTGTCGCGCTCGAGAGCGGTGAGGCGCTGCAATTGCATTTCCAGAATGGCCTGGGCCTGGCGGTCGGAAAACTCGAAAGTGGTTATCAACCCCGCGCGCGCTTCGGCGGGGGTCTTGGAGGCGCGAATCAATTTGATGATGGCGTCGAGCTGCGAAAGCGCCTTGAGAAAACCTTCCAAAATATGCGCGCGCTCCTGCGCTTTGCGCAGGTCATACTCCGTGCGCCGCCGCACCACAATGACCCGATGGTCAATGAAGAGCTGGAGCGCCTCAATCAGCGGAAGCGTGCGCGGCTGGCCGTGGACAATGGCCAGCATGATCATGCCGAACGTTTCCTGGAGCTGCGTATGCTTGTAGAGATTGTTCAGAATCACTTCCGGCTGCTCGCCGCGCTTGATCTCAATAACAATGCGCATGCCATCGCGGTCCGATTCGTCGCGGATGTCGGAGATGCCCTCAATTTTCTTGTCCTGCACGAGCTCCGCAATGCGTTCAATGACCCGTGATTTGTTGACCTGATAAGGAATTTCGGTGATGACGATCTGCACCTTTTCTTTGGCCGGGCGCTCAATGGCGGCCTTGGCCCGCATCGTGAACTGGCCGCGGCCCGTCCGGTAGGCGTCTTTGATTCCACTCTTGCCGTAAATATAGGCGCCGGTAGGGAAGTCCGGGCCGGGAACGAGCGCCAGCACCTCGTCAATGGAAGCGGTGGGTTTGTTCAGCAGCAGGACGGTGGCCTCAATGATTTCCGTCAGGTTGTGTGGTGGAATTTTGGTGGCCATCCCCACGGCGATTCCATCCGAGCCATTGATCAGCAGCCCGGGAACCCGCGTGGGCAGGACGGTGGGCTCCTCCGTGGACTCGTCGAAGTTGGGAATGAAGTCCACCGTGTCTTTCTCAATGTCCGCCAGCATCTCCTCAGCCAGCTTGGCCAGGCGGCACTCCGTGTACCGGTAAGCCGCCGCCGGGTCTCCATCCACCGAGCCAAAGTTGCCTTGCCCGTCAATGAGCGGGTAGCGCATATTGAAGTTCTGCGCCATGCGCACCAGCGAGTCGTAAACCGCCGCGTCACCGTGCGGGTGATACTTCTTGATGACCTCGCCCACGGTGCCCGCGCACTTGATGTAACGCTTGTCGGAGGTGTTGCCCTCCTTGTACATCGCGTAAAGAATGCGGCGATGGACAGGCTTTAACCCGTCGCGCACGTCGGGCAGCGCCCGGCCAATGATCACGCTCATGGCGTAATCGAGATACGACTTGCGCATCTCGTCTTCAATATTGACGGGAATGTCCCGCGACGGCTTGATGAGCTCTTGATCTCCCATGAACTCAGTTCCTCGTTAAGTTGCAGATGTAGCGCCGGGCTTTAGCCCGGCATGTGCCGACCTAAAGGTCGGCGCTACTTAGTTGTGGTCCATCCCATTTTACCGGATTTCAGCACCGAATGGGGGTTATGTTTGGCTGCCAACGCCCCAGCCGACGAGAAAGATCCGCCCCTCGGTATTTTTCTAACTCCCTGTGTTTTCATCGATTTCGTGACAAGCAAAGCGCAAGCCCGGTGTTTTCATGAAGATCGTGGCAAGGCGGAAAACTGACATTCCCTCTTCATTTGTTTTCAATAACATCGCGAAACTAGGTGGCATTTTTTTATTCCCCCTTCATAGCCGCACTTCGCCTCCACGGCATTGGCTAAGTCATTTAAGTTCAAATACATCGGTCGCGCCACATTTCTGCCTTGCCACCGCTAACTCTCTTTGTTTTCTGGTACATCGTGGCAAACGGCGGCATCGCAGGGTTCCGTCAAAGTCGCGGGCGCCAGATACCTCCATGGCCATGAATGCATCACTCGCGAAGAGACCCCTCCCCGCCCGCCTTGCGGTCCCCCCTCTCCCCAAGGGAGAGGGAGAGAAATCAAAATCCCAGCCCTCTCCCCGGGGAGAGGGTGCCCGACGGAGGAGGGCAGGTGAGGGGTACCTTTCAACCCGGTAAGACTTTGACGGTGCCCTGGGGGGCCTCGCCGGCCGCTTCCAACGGTTCCATTTTGCGCTTCCGGCGTTTCATTTTCAGCAGCAGGTTGGTGAGTCGCCGCACTTCCCGCATGTTGGCATCTTGTATTCGACGCATCAGCAAAGCATCGGCGGGGCTGGGAGCGATTTCCACAGCGAGTTCGTAAGGCGAGGGACCCTCCAGCGACTCTTTCAGCAGGGCCTCGCGCTGCGCCTCACAAGCCTCCGCCTGCCGGCTCAGGATATTCCTCAGGAGCTTGCGGGCCTGCTCCCGTGGAATCCAGTCCTCCTCGGTAATGGTGGGGTACCGATCATCCAGGTCCGACTCCTCACTCTCCTCATCATCGGGGGAGCGGGCCTCCTGGGAGGCGTGGGCTCGGACAATCATACGCTCTCCGCTGGGGGTGAGCATCTCGACATCCGATTCCATCTGACCTATTCCAAAGATCGACCGGATGCTGTTGACGACACGGCGAGCCTTCTCCTCTGCGGAAACGCCGGATTGATCCGTGCCCGGCACTTGAAGTTGATAGAAGAGGTCCAGGGCAATTTCGCCCATTTCGGCCGCTACCCCCTGCTGATGCAATTTCTTCATGACTTCCAGGTCCTCGGGGGTGGTGACGTAATGCCGAACCGCCGCGGCGCGGGCAAGTGAGCGCAGAGTTTCCGCCGTCATCTTCAGCCGCATCATGCGGGCGTGCAGCCGGTTGTCGCGCCCATGGTCCGCGCTCCTGGCGCGGCGTAGCGCGTCGCCCTCGAGCGAGCGATCGGCGCGCTCCACGAGCCACAGCACCCGCGCCAGACGACCCACCAATTCCTCCTGCAAGGTGCCGACGGGGGTGAATTCCTCGTAAAGCCCTTGCCGCAATTCCTCGAAGTGGGCGGGGTCCTCGCCCAGGGAGCGCAACGCCACCTCCTGCGCCTTGGCATAATAGCCGCGACGAAGTTGCGCGGCGCCAATGCGCGCCTTTCCCTCCGCCGTCACGGGGCCGTGGGAAAGACTCTGGTTGCGCCGATTGGCGGCGACTTTCTTTTCCGTCATGGTGGGTTTCTTGAGGAGTGACATGGGAACCTCCGAAGAGCAGTTTTTAGTGCCTAGTGCCTAGTGGTTGGCGCATGGCGGCTAATGGTTAGCCGGCATTTCTCACCACGCTTGAACGGCGGGTGCCGGAAGGGCGGGGCTTCAGCCCCGCCGAAATCGCGGCCCCTACCCTCTATTCGTCCCGTGGCTGGCGCAGACATGTTTTTCAATGTCTGCGGCTTCGATGTCTCTGCTGTGGAGAGAACGCAGACTCCCACAAGCACGGAGTCTGCGCCAGCCCGCGGCGGGGCAAAACAGGCTGCGGAAAAACTCATCAAACTGCCATCCTGAGCCCGTTCGCTGTCATTCTGAGCGCAGCGAAGAATCTCGCTCTGAGTAAGAGTAGCGCGAACCTGTTTTTTAGGTCCGCGGCTCGTCCCGGATGGACAAGGAAAAGCCGCGGACCTGGAAAACAGGTCCGCGCTATACTTCCCCGGCCCGGGTTTCCGCCAATCATGGGCAGAACGGCTTTCAATGCTCAGAATCACAGTACCGGCGAGTTTTGCCTTTGCACCCAGTCGCTAGCCCCCAGCACTTGCCGGGGTGCGTCATTCCACCCCGTGGCACAATACTCCCCTAGATTTGCTGCACCTTGACGGCCAGAGGCTAGTAATAGGAGGATAAGCATCCCGCCCCGCGGAGAAATTATGCAGTTTTTAGGTTAACTTTTCCTACCGGTGGGAAATAACCCTTCGTGGCTGGCGCAGACATGTTTTTCAATGTCTGCGGCTTCGATGTCTCTGCTGTGGGGAGAACGCAGACTCCCACAAGTACGGAGTCTGCGCCAGCCCGCCGGAATCCCGCGCCGGGTAATCGTAATCCTTTCGCCCTTCGCCACGCGATCCAGTAGGGCCGAAAGGTGCGTCTTTGCGTTAAGAGCCCTAACAGCTTGCATAAACATCCTCCAACCAGTGCAACAAAAAAGAGGCCCGGCGTGAGGCCCCATAGGAGGAATTATCACTGGAGGCTTTCGATCCGCAGTCCTTCGATGTTTTCGAAATGCCTACGATTATTGGTAAGAAGGGTAAGCTGGTGCCGACACGCGGTCATGCCGATGAACAGATCAAAGTCGCTGGTGATTTTTCCCACCGCCCGGAGCCGCCCGCGTTCCTTGCCGAACAGCCGGGCGATCTCCTCGTCCATGCTGAGGACCGTCACGTCCTCCAGGAAATCAAGTAACGCCTGTTCGTTCGCTTCCGGGTCTTTTGAGTATTAGATGCCCTCATCGACCTCTGCAAGTGAAATAATCGAGAATGCGAGTCCGCTTCCCTCAAGTTCTTCCAAGCGTTTCCGGGTGCGGTCTTGCCCATTCAGATAATCAATTGCCCAGTCGGTATCCACCAGATAGCTCGCGCTCAAAGCTTCGGCTCCGGGCGGGTTGATATTTGGCGATCAGCGTAAATGTTCCGAATGAGCGCCTCCGCATCGATCGTGCCTTTCCATTTTCCGAACGCGCGCCGGAAAGCGTCGCGATTGCCCTGCGGAGGGAGTCTGATGATCGTGACCAGGACTTCCTTTCCCTCGGGAAGGTCCAGCTTTTCCAGCGGTTCCAAAACGCCGCCTTTTACGCGGACCCGGATCGTTTCATTCATACGCGGCTCCTCTGCCCGCTTTGAAACTTATCCAAACAACCACCCTAAGTAGCGCCGGGCTATAGCCCGGCATGTGCCGCCCTAAAGGGCGGCGCTACAGGTACCAATATCTCTGCCCCACTACACTAAATATCCAGGTTCTTCACATCGAGCGCGTTATCCTCGATAAACTGGCGGCGGGGTTCGACGACGTCGCCCATGAGCACGGTGAAAATGGAATCGGCCTCCACCTGGTCTTCTACCCTCACCTGCAACATGGTGCGCTGTTCAGCGTCCATGGTGGTTTCCCACAACTGGGTGGGATTCATTTCTCCCAGCCCCTTGAAGCGCTGCACGGTGAACGATTTCTTCCCCACCGACATGACGTGCTCCACCAATTCCTTGCGATCGTCGATGCTCAACGTGCTGCCGTTCGAGGTGATGATGAAGGGTGGCCGGTCATATTCATGTACGCGTTTGTGCAGGTCGAACAGGCGCCGGTACTCAGGGCTGGTGAGCACGTCCCAATCGATGATGCGTTCGGGCTGCGTCTCGCTTTGGAAGGCCAGGAAGTAGATGTTGTGCTCTTCATCCAGCTTGATGGTGGTTTTGAAGCCCTCCGCCCGCAGGTCCTTCGCCACCTTTTCCAGCTTCTCCTGATTCTCCAGTTCGACTTTCTTGGAGAGTTCGGCGCGCAGCAGCGCGTCAATGGGCCGTCCATCGCCAATGCGTTTTTCCAGCTTGTTGTAAAGGTCGATGTATTCGCCAAAGGCCATCAGGAAATTGGTGAGTTCGCCGCCTTCCAGTTTAAGTTTCTTGCTGCCTTCCCCGAATTCCACGGCGTGATCCTCGGTGGCGCGGCGCAACACTTCCCGCCGGAACTCCTTTTCGTCGTGAATGTACTGGGATTTCTTGCCCTTTTTAATCAAATAAAGCGGCGGTTGCGCAATGTAAACATGTCCGCGCTCCACGAGTTCCGGCATCTGGCGATAAAAGAAAGTAAGCAGAAGCGTGCGGATGTGTGAGCCGTCCACATCCGCATCGGTCATGATGATGACCTTGCCATAGCGGAGCTTGGACAGATCGAAATCGTCTTTGCCAATACCGGTTCCCAACGCCGTAATTAAAGCGCGAATTTCCTCGTGGCCCAGCATCTTGTCAAACCGCGCCTTCTCCACATTCAAAATTTTCCCCCGCAGCGGCAGGATGGCCTGGTAGCGGCGGTCGCGTCCTTGCTTGGCGGAGCCGCCGGCGGAGTCGCCCTCCACCAGGAACAACTCGCAGCGCTCGGGGTCCCGCTCCTGGCAATCGGAGAGCTTGCCGGGCAGACCGCCGGAATCCAGCGCGCCCTTGCGCCGAGTAAGCTCGCGGGCTTTGCGCGCGGCCTCGCGGGCGCGCGAGGCATCCACGGCCTTGGCGCAAATCTTGCGGCCCACGGTGGGGTTCTTTTCAAAACTCTCCATCAGCTTCTCGTAGACGAAGCTGGCCATGGTGCTCTGGATATCGCTGTTGAGTTTTCCCTTGGTCTGTCCCTCAAACTGCGGCTGCGGCAGCTTCACACTCACCACGGCCACCAGACCTTCGCGCACATCCTCGCCCTGGAGGTTCTCCTTCACGTCCTTGAACAGGCCCTGGTTCTGCCCAAACTGGTTGATGGCCCTCGTCAGCGCGGAGCGGAAGCCGGAAAGGTGGGTGCCCCCATCGACGGTGTTGATATTGTTGGCAAAGGAAAAGACATTCTCCGCATAACCGTCATTGTATTGCAGCGCGAACTCCATGTGGATGTCGTCGCGGTCGCTCTCCGCATAGATCGGCGTCGCATGGAGAACATTCTTGTTTTTGTTGAGATGCTTGATGAATTCAGAGATGCCGCCGTTGTAATGAAACTCGCTCTGTTTGTTGCTGCGGTCATCCTTGAGGCGGACGGTCAATCCTTTATTCAGAAACGACATTTCGCGCAGGCGCTGGGACAAGGTATCGAAGTTGAATTCGATCGACTCAAAGATCTGCCGATCCGGCAGGAAAGTAATCTTCGTGCCTCTTTTTTCCGTCTTGCCGGCTCGTTTGATGTCGGCAAGGGGTTTGCCGCGTTCATACGATTGTTCCCAGGTGTAGCCGTCGCGCCAGATTTCGAGCTCCAGCGATTCGGAAAGAGCATTGACCACCGAGACGCCCACGCCATGCAATCCGCCGGAAACCTTATAGCTTTTTGAATCGAATTTGCCCCCCGCGTGCAGGACGGTCATGACAACTTCCGCCGCCGAGCGGCCTTCCTCTTTGTGCAGGTCTACGGGAATGCCGCGGCCATTGTCGGTGACCGTCACCGAGTTATCGCCGTGGACGACGACGGTCACAAGGTCGCAGAAACCCGCCAAGGCCTCGTCCACCGCATTGTCAACCACCTCCCAAACCAGGTGGTGCAATCCCACGGGTCCGGTCGAGCCAATGTACATCGCCGGCCGCTTCCGAACTGCTTCCAGACCGCCCAGAACCTTGATGCTGTCAGCATCGTAGGTCTGAGCACCGTTCACTTCGAGCTCTTTCTGCTTGCTCACGTGACTGGACAACCTCCTGGCTGATTCATGACTAAACAAGAAAGCCGACAGAGAAGAAACCTCCCTGTCGGCCGATGGCGCGGTAGCTCAAAAGATCCTGGTAGGGTAGTTTCAGTATGACAGTTCCCTCTTGCTTAAGCTTACAAGCCGTTAAGAGACCACGGGCTTTGTCACCGAGATCAGATGCGCATGGGCATCACCACGTAACGATACCGGTAAGCATCCTGCTCCGCCGGCCGAAACTGCCCGGCGCTCTGCTCATCTTTCAACTCCAAACGAATCTTTCCCCCGTCTCCGACGACGCTCATGAAATCGAGGAGATATTGGTAATTGAACCCAATCTGCATTGATTCATGGTCGTAGGTCGCGTCGAGGACTTCGTGCGCTTCACCAAACTCACCGCTGGAAGAAAAAACTTCGATCCGGTCCTTCTCCACCTGCATGCGGATGGCGTGTGAGCGCTCGTCGGCCAGCAGAGCGACGCGGCGAATCGCCGCCGCGGTATTCTCCTTGTCCATCTCCACAATCTTGGTATTTTCCCGCGGCAGGACAGCCTCATAGTTAGGAAATTGTCCCGTCAACATACGTGAGATCAAAGTCCTGCTGCCAACCTGAAAGAACAGATGGCTTTCGTCCTTGGAGATTTCAACCGGCGTTTCTTCCTCCACCTCGGCGAGCAGGCGGAGGAGTTCCGCCATCGCCTTCTTCGGTACCAGGAGGCGCAACTCATTTTTCAGCCCCTGCACCTGCACGTCGCGTTCGACGATGGCCAGGCGGTGACCATCCGTCGCCACCATGCTGGCGCTCTCCGGCTTTAGGAGCAGCAGCGCGCCATTCAGGGTGTACCGTGATTCCTCATTGGAAATCGCGAAGATGGTCTTCTGGATCATCGCGGCGCAAACGTTCGCGGGGAGACCGGCCAGAGGCTTGGGAATGTCCGGCAACACGGGAAAGTTGTCCCGGGCCATTCCCACAAGTTTAAAAGACGACCGCGCACAGGTAATCTGCACCCAATGGTTTTCGAGGAGCTTAAAGCGCACCTCAGCATCAGGCAGAGAGCGAACAATTTCAAACAGGCGCTTCGCGGGGATTGCTCCCGACCCTCCCTCTTTCACTTGGGCAGGACAGCTACAACGGATCCCGAGGTCCAGATCCGTGGCGCTGATACGGAGGGTTGACTCCTCAACCTCAAAAAGCAGATTGGAAAGAATCGGGATCGTGTTTTTTCTTTCCACTACGCCCTGAGTGAGGGTCAGTTCTTTGAGGAGGTCGTTCTTACTCGTAGAAATTTCCATAAAAATTTTCTCTCAGGAGAATAGTTTTTAGTAATAGTACTGTGGATTTGGTGGAAAATCCCAGAAACCCCATAGTAGGGGCAACTTAGGAGTATTTCGACTGTTGATGGCTTTATGGAAAGTGTGGAAAGCCATTTGCGATTGCCCCCGCAACTAAAATTCACAGATCTTCCACCCGAATCATTTTTGGATTACATGCTAAGTTCAATTCAGACTATCACGTAGCTTGTTGAGAAGTCTGTTTAAATCCCTGTCACTCTCGCGCAATTCCGCGATTTTATTGATGGAATGCAGCACCGTGGTATGGTGCTTTCCTCCAAACTCCCTGCCAATCTGCGGTAGCGAGGCGGTGGTCAACTCTTTTGCCAGGAACATTGCGATCTGCCTTGGGTAAGAAACCGCGCGGCTATTATCTTTGGCCTTCAATTGCGGCAAGCTGATACCGAATTCCCGGCACACCGCGCGCTGGACATGCTCAATTGAGACTCGCCGCTCCTCCAGGTTAACCAAACCCTTAAGTACCTGTTGCGCCATGGAGAGGGTGATGGGGGTACCCGTCAGCGATGAATAACCAATTACACGCGTCAATGCCCCCTCAAGATCGCGAACGCTGGACTTGATTTTTCCTGCAATAAAATCGCTTACGTCGTCGGGCAGAGTCACACCTTCGTTTTCGGTTTTCTTCGCCAGGATAGCCCGCTTGGTTTCGAGGTCCGGAGGTTGCAAGTCGGCCGTCAAACCCCAAGCGAAGCGCGAGCGCAGGCGCTCCTCCAACCCCGGAATTTCCTTTGGGGGGCAATCGCTCGAGATCACCACCTGCTTCTGGCTTTCATACAGGGTGTTGAATGTGTGGAAGAACTCTTCCTGGGTCCGTTCTTTTCCGGCGATGAACTGGATGTCGTCCATCAGAAGTAGGTCCACATTCCGATACTTATCGCGGAACGAGACCATGCGATCGTAGCGGAGGGAGTTGATGACCTCGTTGGTAAAGTTCTCGGAAGAGACATAAGCCAGCCGTTTTTCCTTCCACTTGCTCTTGATCATGTGGCCCACGGCCTGCATCAGATGCGTCTTTCCGAGTCCCACACCACCATAAAGAAATAACGGGTTATAAGCCTTCGCCGGAGTTTCCGCCACAGCCTGTGCTGCTGCGTGGGCAAATTGATTACAGTTACCGACGACAAACGTGTCGAAAGTATAACGCGGATTCAACTGGTGGTCAGTCGAGTCAAAATCCAGCTTGGTTTGAAGAGCCTCGCGGTTCGCAATCTCGACGGGTTTCTTATCCGCAGCTTCCTCTATAACATACTCAACCTTATGAACGTCCGAGAGGAGTTGGGAAAGGGCCTCATTGATCAGGCTGCCGTAGTGCTCCTGAATCCAATCCTGGAACTCGCGGTTGGGAACCCGCACTACCAGCGCTTCCTGGTTGACGTGGCTGAAGCGGGTGGGGCGAAGCCAGGTTTGGTAGCTCTGGGTGTTCACCTTCACCTTCAAAATGCCCAGGATTTCTTGCCATGCGTTCATGGTGGTATCAGTGGGAAAACAACTTGTCGGCTCCATCGGGGAGGAGCACTGTCGGACTAAGACGAACCCCATCTGGGAGCTTGAAAGGACTGGCGTCACGAGGGCGCCTCAATCTACATTAATCGTGCATGGCATCTTCCCATTTTTTAAGTATTGAGACAGTCCCAAGAGGGCGTTGTAACCTGCCAGAAATAACCTCTTTCACCCTCCTAATATAACATGAATTCCGGGCAATGCCAAACACTCCGCGGCCTTGAAAATAGCGCCTCCGACCGCGCAACGCCGCTCCGAAAAATGCAGCAAAAGCCCACAATTTTCAATGCGCCCCCCCCCGACATCTGTGGCAAAGTTCATTGTTTACAAAGGCCCCCGCTTCGTCGCTTCCTGCCGCATTTGTCCCAAAGGGGAAGGCGGGTACGTCTCCCAGTACCCCGCGGAGGGAGGACATCGGTGAATTAAATCCATGGTCGATGTTCCTGCCCTCAACTCAGAAGGCGCGCAATCTCGTCACGCTTCGGGACATCAAGGGGCAATTCCCGGCCATTCTCGACGACCCAAATGCCTTCCTGCGGGGGGCGAATCTCCCCGATGATGGCGGCGGCAATCCGCTGCCGAGCATAAGCTCGCAGCAGACGAGGAACAGAAGTGGGGGCGGCGACGACCAATAGCGCGCCCGAGGCGATAAGGGCCAAAGGATCAAAGCTCAGCGCGCGACTGAAGGCAACGGTTTCCGGCAGGACGGGGATTTTCTCCTTCCATACGCGCAGCCCCATTCCCCCAGCCTGCGCGATCTCCACCAGGCCGGAAAGCATGCCACCTTCCGTCGGGTCGTGCATCGCGTGGATATCCCCGGAGCGCATGGCAAGGCGCGCGTCATGAACTATACTGATGCCGGGGTCGAAGAGCCATCGCTTGGCCCGGCGGATGGCGGTACGCCCCACCTTTTTCTGAAGCTCCGTGCCCTTTGCCCGCGCGAGAATGGCGGTGCCTTCTATGGCGATTCCCCGCGTCAGGATTATGAGATCGCCGGGTTGCTGGCTCTCTTTTCGAATCAACTCCGATTTTTTTGCCTCTCCCAGCATTTGGCCCACGACGATGGGACGACCCAATCCCGAGGTGATTTCCGTGTGGCCTCCGCACAGGGCAATGCCGAGACCCTGGCAAGTGTGGAGTATATCCAGGAAAATCTGCTGCGCCATCCGCGAGGTGGCGCGGCCTTCCGGCAGCAGCACCGTGGCCAGGAACCAACGCGGCTTTGCCCCGAGAGTGGCGATGTCGTTGGCATTAATGTGGACGGCGTACCAGCCAATGCGCTCCTCCGTGAAGGTGATGGGGTCGGTCTTGGCGACAAGGTATTTCGCCCCGATGTCAATGACCGCGGCATCTTCCCCATAGCGCAGGCCGATCACCACGCCAGAGGACGCGGGCGGGTGGCACGCGCGCAGCATGCCCTTGAGCACGGCGGGCGGCAATTTGCCAACGGGCAAGGTCGTAGGAGTGGGCATCGTCCCGCAAGTATAGCGCCAGCCGGGAGGCCAAGCCACTTTTCCGCGGAGGTTTGAACTCATCGCCAGTGCATATCAAGGGCTTGCAAAGTGGTGTTGTCTAAGCATATCCTGCCCTTGGTTTCCTACGATGCATAGAGTTCTAGGAGTGATACCGGCGCGGCTCGAATCCACGAGGTTGCCGGGCAAACCGTTGCGAGCAATCTGTGGCCGGCCCATGATTGCCTGGGTGTACGAGAATGCGCGGCAGGCGGCGTGCCTCGATCATTTGCTGGTGGCAACAGATTCCCCAGAGGTTGAATCCTATTGTCGCGAGCAGGGCATCCCCGCCATGATGACCTCGCGCCAACACAAGTCGGGGACGGATCGCATGGCGGAAGTCATGGCGAACGAGCCTGCCGCGATCTACGTCAACATCCAGGGAGACGAGCCTATGATCACTCCCGGCCACCTGGAGCGCTTGCTGCGTCCCTTCGATGAGTCGCCCGCGACGCAGGTTTCAACCCTCAAAGTCGCGATTGATGCTGAGACCGCGCTAGATCAAAACGTGGTCAAGGTGGTGACCGACCTCGCCGGGCGGGCGCTCTATTTCTCCCGCGCGCGCATCCCCTTTGACCGCGACGGCAATGGACAAGTGCAATATTTCAAACACCAGGGGTTCTATGCCTTTAGCGCCGCGGCGCTCGAAGAATTCCACCATCTCCCGCCATCGCCGCTGGAAAAACTGGAGAAGCTTGAGCAACTGCGCTTCCTCGATAACGGCATTGACATCGCGGTGGTGGAAACCCCCCACGACACCATTGGAGTGGACACGGAGGAAGACCTGCGGAGGGTCGAGGAGTATTTCCATCGGGTGCACTTACACTCAGAAAGGTAGCGTCCTATGCGCATCAAAAAAGCAACCAAGAAATATGAAGCGTGGCTGGCCAAAAATATTACGATCATTCCGCCCGACTTGGCGATGAAACACACCCGCATGGCCGAGGATACTTTTCAATTTCTCCGCGCCACCTTTTACCGCTGGGTGCAGATCTGGCCTCAGGTCTGTCCGGACCTGGCGCGAGCGCCGCGGGTGCTGGCCGTGGGCGACCTGCACGTGGAGAATTTCGGCACCTGGCGCGATCGGGAAGGGCGCTTGATCTGGGGGGTGAATGATTTCGACGAAGCTTACCCCATGCCGTACACGATTGACCTGGTGCGGTTGGCCGTCAGCGCCCACCTGGCGATTTCTGCCAACCACCTTACCCTTCCGCATGAGGATGCGTGCGCGGCCATCCTGGCAGGGTATCGGGAAGGGTTGGAAGCCGGCGGAAAGCCTTTTGTGCTGGAAGAGGAAAACAAGTGGCTACGCGAGGCAGCGACAGGTGAGTTGCGGGACCCCGTCCACTTCTGGGGAAAGATGAACGCCCTTCCTCCCGTGCGCGGAGAAGTTCCCAAGAGTGCGCGCAAGGCGCTGGAGGATCTTCTGCCCGCGCGCGGGCTCGTCTATCGCGTCGTCCACCGTGTGGCAGGGTTGGGAAGCTTGGGGCGCGAGCGCTACGTGGCGCTGGCAGATTGGGAGGGAGGCCGAGTGGCGCGTGAGGCTAAGGCCCTGCTCCCTTCAGCGTGCGTCTGGGCGAAGGATGACAAAGGCTCGAAGAAGATCCTCTACGAAGAGATTATTTCCACTGCAGCCCGAGCCCTTGATCCCTTCGTACATTTGCGCGGCCGGTGGATTGTGCGCCGCTTGGCTCCCCATTGCTCGCGCATTGAGATGGCGGCGCTTCCCAAGAAACGGGATGAGGAGACCCTGCTCCACTCCATGGGCTTCGAAACCGCCAACATCCATCTGGGCAGCAAGCCCGCGATCAAGAATGTGCGTCGCGACCTTGCAAGGCACAAGCCCGGGTGGGTCCATGAGGCGGCCAAGAAAATGGTGGACGCAGTGCGAAAAGATTGGGAGGAATGGCGTAAGGGTTAGCCCGGGTTTCTCGCCACGCGGTTGGAAGGGCGGGGCTATTATAGCACTCCCCTCCTCAGATGAGGAGGGGTGGCGCGCCGAGCGCCGGGGTGGTGCTGACAAGGGGATAAAGGGGTGGCGTTAAGAATGACCGTGCCAAAGGGTTTTTCCGGTGCCTGTGAAGCCCCGCCCTTCCGGCCCCCCATATTTTACGCCGACGGCTCGACAGTCGAAACAGCGAACCAAATGCCCCCGGGTTCTACCTTTCCCCGACCAGGTATTTACAGCCCTCCGGACCCATGCGCGCGGAGTGAGGTGTTTTACCCGGAATATCGAAGCGCTCGCCCGGTTTGTAAGTGCGGGTTTTGCCATCGAGAGTAACGGTCATCTCGCCTGCCAGGATGATGTGGGCCGAGACGTCGGGGTGTTGATGGGGCGGATAGTTCATTTCCGGGCCGTCTTCCCAAACGTAAACGTCATCGAACCCCTCGTCCTGCAGTTGCTTCATCAATTGTTGTTCGTCCATTATTCGGAATCTCCTTGAGTTTTTTCGGGATGCTCGGTTTGCAATCCCCTGCCCACTGACCGCAAGCGTTGATGGCCCGCTTCCAGAACCTCTGTGGCTACCCTGGCGCTTTCCCCGTGACTTGAAGATAATCGTCGATCATCTTGGTAAACGTGCGAACCTTGGAAGGGATTACCTGTACAGCATGCACGGTGCAATGCTTAATTTCTTCCAGGGCTCCCAGCAAGATTGCAATCGAGTCGAAAGTATCATTCAGCGGATACTCCAACCCAATAAGCCCTGAACGATTGTAGCGTACCGCATTTTTCAACTCACGCTCGATTTTATCTGCTGTCACCAGCACGCCGCGCCGCTTTTCGCAGAATGTGTCCCACACGGGGCCCGACTCCGGGCGCCCCAGCACTGCGTGTTGGTGGCCATAGTGCTCAAGCTCACATCCAAGCCATTCGAGGTCCTGCGCAAGTTGTAACAACTGCGATCCCAGCACAGAGAGTTATTGTAATATATAGTCCGGCAATGAGGGATTCAAAAGGATGCCGTGCCGCCGCTCGACCAGGTAAGGCCACTTCGAGCTGGTGCCTCGGCCAAGGTCCCACTAAGATTTAGATGCAAGTCCCCGGAGGAAAGACATGGAATTTCGCACACTCCCCAAGACCGGCCTCAAGGTTTCGCGGCTCTCATTTGGGACGATGACTTTTGGCGCCCAAACCGACCAAGCCACCGCGCAGCGCATAGTTGATTGCTGCCTTGACGCGGGAATCAACTTCTTTGACACGGCGAACGTTTACAACCGCGGCGCGGCGGAAACCGTAGTGGGCAAGACCCTCAAAGGCCGCCGCGACAAAGTTATCCTGGCCTCCAAGGTCTGCAACAAAATGGGCGACGCGCCCGATGATGTGGGTTTGTCACCCGCCGCCATGCACAAGGCCATCGAAGCAAGCCTTCAGCGCCTGGGAACCGATTACCTTGATCTTTATTACTTGCACCTGCCCGATTATGCCACCCCCATCGAGGAAACGCTCGAAACCATGGAAGAGCTGGTGCGGGCAGGTAAGGTGCGTTTCCCTGCCATTTCGAACTATGCCGCGTGGCAGGTTGCGGAAATCCTGTGGATTTGTGAAAAACGTGGCTACCACCCCTATTTTATTTCGCAGCCCATGTACAACTTGATCGCGAGGGGAATTGAAGAGGAATACCTTCCCTTTTGCCGGCGCTTCGGGGTAGCGGTGGTCCCTTACAATCCGCTCGCGGGAGGGCTGTTGACGGGCAAACACTCCCGGCAGAAAGGACCCGCTCCCGGGACACGCTTCGACGGCAACAAAATGTATCAGGATCGCTACTGGCTTGACGACGACTTCGCCGCCGTGGAAGATCTGCGCTCCATTGCCGCGGAGGCGGGAAAAACCCTCGTCGAACTGGCGTTTCAGTGGCTGCTCTCCCAACCCCTCGTCGATTCCATCATTCTGGGAGCTTCGCGCCTGGAGCAACTCGAAGAAAACCTGAAAGCCGCGGAAGGCGGCCCGCTCGCACCATCGGTCTTGACGCGTTGCGATGCAGTTTGGAAACGCCTGCGGGGAGTCACCCCCAAATACAATCGCTGACGCCTTTTCCTTTCCCGTTGACGGTGTTTGGAATTCTGAAATCCAAAAACTGCGTCGACGGCAGTTTGACAATCCCTATTTATCCTTTGCAATTCATGACTGACTGACGATAGCCCGCGGACCCCTAAGCTTGGGTCCGTGTTGCGCGTTCGCCGCCTACTGCCTTCTGTTTTCTGCCGATAGTTCTTCCCGAATCCCGAGCCGTCCCTACGCCAACTCCCACTTCACCGGCCGCGTCCCACGCACTGCGCGGACTTTGCCTTGTTCTTCCAGGCGATCCATATGCCCTTTCACCGGAAACATGGCCAGCAGCCAACCCTCGGGCGGCCAATCGCCCACCGCGTTGGCGACGGCGTCCACCAATTCTTTCATCGTCAGTCCGGCGCGGTTCTTATCCAGGCTGGCCAGGATAACGCGATCTAGAAACTCCACGGTCTGCCGCGACTCGGCGATGAAGTCAAGAATCTCTTCGCCATGCATGATGGGCCAATGGCCTGAGTAAAGCGTGTCGATGGGCAAGTGCTCGAAGTAGCGGAGGGTGGAAAGGTAGATGTCCACGTAGTAGTAAGTCACGGGGATGGCTAACCCTCCCGTGGCATACGGGCATCCGCGACCGTGAATGGCGTCGCCCACAAAGGCGGTCTTGTGCAGCGGATCATAAACCGCCAAGTGGCCGTGCGAGTGGCCCGGCACATGAAGGACTTCCAGATGCCAGGTGTCACTCAAGCGAATGACTTCCCCACCGGTGAAGCAAAGGTCCATCCGGCGGGCCTTGCCGGCGTCGGGCGCGGGATCAGGGTCGAACCCCATGTCATGGTCGGCGCGGAGAAAGTTATAGCGAATATCGTAGAGAGCTCGAGGGTCCTCCACGAGGGCGCGGTCAGCAGCGCCACAACTGAGCCAGGTGCCGGGCGAAGTGCGCTTGATGGCATCATTGCCGCCCTGATGGTCAAGGTCGGCGTGCGTCGTAACGGCAAGCGTCAATTGCTCGGGACGCAGCCGGAGCGAATCCAGGTAAGGGAAAATGACCTTCTCGGGCGTTTCCGCAATACCCGTATCGACCAACACGGTGTTATCGCCGACAAAGAGATACTGAAAAAGGTTCCGGCCACCAAACAGGGATTGGATTTGATAGACGTGGGGGTAAAGTTCCATGCGAAACTCCAATTGGGGATCAGAGGGATACTAACACTTTTTTCCCTCTTGCGCTCCGCCACACTCTCAGAGATGATGTTTGGCCCGCCGCTCGAATCGCCGGCGCCACACCGCGCTGAGCCGAGGCGGCAAACGCTATAGGAGGTTGATGAAAAACATCGTAGCGCCGACCTTTAGGTCGGCACGTGTGCCGGGCTAAACAGGCCGCGGAAAAACTCACCACCGCAGGTAACCACCCCGGCGCTCGGAGCGCCACCCCTCCTGAATCAGGAGGGGAGTTGTTTAAAACGGCACCCCTCCTCAGACGAGGAGGGGTGGTGCGCTGAGCGCCGGGGTGGTGCTGAAAGGGAAAGGTGTAAACGTCAGGTGCCGGGCTAAAGCCCGGCGCTACAATACGCCATCAACCTGTTAGGGAGGCCTCTATGTCCAAAGACAAGTTTGCCTTGGGAATTGACTACGGGACGGAATCAGGCCGCGCCGTAGTAGTCCGCGTGCGCGATGGAAAGCTCATGTCATCGTCATTGGTCCCTTACCCGGACGGCGTCATTGACGAACGGCTGCCGGGGGGCCCCAAGCTGGAACCCGACTGGGCGCTTCAGAATCCTCTCGACTACCTATACGTTCTGGAGAAAGCAGTCCCCAAAGCCCTGAAGGAAGCCAAGGTGAAAGCCGAGGACGTGATTGGCATCGGTACGGACTTCACCGCCTCCAGCCCGTTGCCGACCAAGGCCGACGGTACCCCCCTCTCCGCCGTGCCGAAATATCGCAAGACTCCGCATGCGTACGTCAAGCTATGGAAGCACCACGCCGCCCAACCTGAAGCCAACCGCATCAACGAAGTCGGCCGTGAGCGCAACGAGGAATTCCTTCGCATCTACGGAGGAAAGTATTCCTCCGAATGGTTTTTCTCCAAACTTTTGCAGGTCCTGGACGAAGCCCCCGACGTTTACGACGCCACGGATCGCTTCATTGAGGCCGCGGATTGGATCGTGTGGCAACTGACCGGCGAAGAGAAGCGCAACACCTGCACGGCCGGATACAAAGGCATGTGGGTGAAAGGGAAGGGATTTCCCTCGAGCGAATTTTTCCGCGCACTTCATCCGCGCATGGAGAACGTCATCGCGCAAAAGGTGGGTGAAGAGTACTTTCCGCTGGGCGCCAGGGCCGGCGGCCTCACCGCCTTATGGGCGAAGAAGACCGGCCTCAAGGAAGGCACGCCGGTTTCAATCGGCAATGTGGATGCCCACGTGGCGGTACCGGCTTGCACGGTGACACAGCCGGGGTCGCTGGTGATGATCATGGGCACGTCCATCTGCCACATGCTGCTCGGCAATGATCGGCAGATGGTTGAGGGTATGTGCGGCACCGTTGAGGACGGTATAGTACCCGGCCTGTGGGGGTACGAGGCGGGGCAATCCGCCGTCGGAGATATCTTTGCCTGGTTCTTCGAGCACGGAGTGCCGGATTACATTCATCATGAAGCGCGCAGGGTCAGGGCGCCGTTCCATGTGGCGCTGGAAAAACGCGCTGCCGCGCTCAAGCCGGGTCAGTCGGGCCTTTTGGCTCTCGACTGGTGGAACGGCAACCGCTCGGTTCTGGTGGATGTGGATTTGACCGGCGTGCTCCTCGGCATGACGCTCGCCACGCGGGCGGAGGAAATCTATCGCGCCCTGATTGAGGCCACGGCCTTCGGCACGCGCACCATCATTGAGGCGTTCGAGTCGAAGGGCATCGCCGTGAACGAATTGGTGGCGTGCGGCGGCTTGCCGGAGAAGAACCGGCTCCTGATGCAGATTTATGCTGACGTCACGGGGCGCGAAATCAAGCTGGCCGACCCACTGCAAACCTGCTCGGCCCTGGGAGCCGCCATGCACGGAGCCGTCGCGGCTGGGCGTGCCTCCGGCGGCTACGACTCAATTGTGGAGGCTGCCCGGCAGATGGCGCGTGTGCAAAAGGTGACCTTCAAGCCGCACGCCAACTGCCATGCAATCTACGACCAGCTTTACGTGGAATATCATACGTTGCACGATTACTTCGGACGTGGCGGAAACGACGTGATGAAGCGGCTGAAGACTTTGAAACGGGAGACTTCGAAATAATTGGTGATTTGCGATTGGTGATTTGTGATTGGCAAGTTGTTCAAATCTCGTGAACAATCACAAGGTCACGCTGAGCAATCACAAATCACCAATACTGCGGACCGCGGGCGCTATCTCATGCTTACATCGAAACAACTTCGGCGCGAAGTTTACGAAGCCAACCTCGGGATCTGGCGCGGGGGCTTAGTCACCATGCACAGCGGCAATGCCAGCGGCATCGACCGCAAGCGCGGCGTGGTGGTGATCAAGCCGAGTGGCATGGACTATGACCGCATGCGGGCCGCCGACATGGTGGTGACGGACCTCGAGGGCCGCAAGCTCAAGGGCAAGTGGAACCCCTCCGTGGACCTGCCCGATCATCTTTATATCTACAAGCACTGCCCGGAAGTGGGCGGCGTCATTCACACCCATTCCAATTACGCCACGAGTTTGGGGTTACTGGGGAAGCCCATTCCCGCGTATATTACCGCCATCGCCGACGAGTTCGGTGACGAAATTCCTTGCGCGCCCTACGTGGATAATCAGGCCGACCACATCGGCCAGGCGATCGTTCAATATCGGAACCGCGCGCCGGCAATTCTCATGGGCCATCATGGGGCCTTTGCCTGGGGGCCGACGCCCCGTGCGGCGCTCAAGGCGGCAGTCATGCTGGAAGACGTTTGTAAAACCGTTCATCTCGCGCTGCTGCTCGGCAAACCCACCCCACTTCCACCGGAAGAAGTTAAGAAATGGTGGAATCGATACCACACCACATACGGCCAGCCGGGGAAAAAGCAGTGACGAGTGACAAATGACGAGTGAAGAGCAAGGCAGAAGAGCAGCAAGGGTAGCGCGGACCTGTTCTGTAGGTCCGCGGCTTTTCAAGGGTAATCGGGGACCGACCGCAGGCCTTGGATAGCAGGTCTGCACCAAGCAAGCGTAGCCCGGACCTGTCTGAAGTCCGCGGCTTTCAACTGCCCATCGGTAACGAGCCGCGGACCTACAGAACAGGTTCGCGTTACTCCAGATGGCGTTGCGACACTCATATGAATAGAGTGAGCCAGTTAGAGGTATTGGCAATTTGTGCGTTAGCAGCGATTTTGTCTCTCCCTGTATTGCTGGCCTGGGGGTGGGTACGATGGGCACGGCAGAGGCAATCGCGCACTGTTTGCGGGATCCTCTCCTTAATCGGATTCACGTTTGCGTCCCTATCGGCCTTGCTTGCCATCTTCTTGGCAGTTTACGGCCGCGTGATTGGGCATTTTCAATATTACGACCCGGCGCTTATGAGAATTTACGGCGTGGGGTTGCTGCTTTCGATGGTTGGCTTTGGATTTGGCATCAGTGGTGTTTGGAAGGCCAACCCTTTGCGCTGGCACGCTCCGGCATGCGCCATAGGGACTTTTCTTTATTGGTTTTTTCTGGCAGCGAGTGAATAAATGCGCGTTGCCGCGGCATTTCATTCCAAGCAAGCGTAGCCCGGACCTGTCTGAAGTCCGGGGCTTTCGCCTGCCCATTGGTGACGAGTCGCGGACCTACAGAACAGGTCCGCGCTACTCCGGTTGAAAATCGGCGGCGAGTTTCGAATTTCGAGTTTCTTATTCGGTGACGAAGAGGACAAGGTATGAACTCATCTCTCTCGCTTCCGGCGGCCATGCTGTGGTTCGCCACCCCGGATCTCGCCAAGGCCGGGGAGCGCCTCATTCTCCTGCATCCGGTGGACATGGCCATTATCGCCATCTACTTCGCCATGGTGTTGGGGATTGGCTTCTACCTGAAACGCTATACCAAAAGTGGCGAGGATTTTTTTCTGGCGGGCCGGGAGATGACGGCCTGGGTGGCGGGACTGAGCTTTGTCTCCGCCAACCTGGGCGCGCTGGAACTGATGGGCTGGGCGGCCGCGAGCTATCAGTACGGCATCCTGGCAACGCACTGGTACTGGATTGGTGCGATCCCGGCCATCCTGTTTCTGGGCCTCGTGCTGATGCCGTTCTATTATATTTCCAAAACCCATTCTGTTCCCGGTTACCTCCAGCTCCGCTACGGGGAATCCACGCGCGGTCTCAGCGCCATTTCCTTCGCCTTCATGACCGTTTTAATGTCGGGCATTAATATGTATGCAATGGCCTTGGTAATGAAGGTGGTTCTGGGCTGGAACATCCACTTCAGCATCTGGGTGTCCTCGATTACGGTGGGGGTTTACGTCGCCCTGGGCGGATTGTTCTCCGCGATCTTCAACGAGGTGCTGCAATTCTTCCTGATTTGGTTCGGCGCAATGCTCATTCCCATCCTGGGCCTGGTGGAAACGGGCGGGTGGAAGGGGCTCGTCGCGCGCATCCACCAGAATTTTCCCCAGGGAGATTACACCCACCTGTGGCGGGGCATGGGCCACTTCGCCGGCAACCCCATGGGCATTCACTGGACGGGCATTGTGCTGGGCCTCGGTTGGGTGATTTCCTTCGGTTACTGGAACACCGATTTCCTGGTGGTGCAGCGCATCTTTGCCGCCAAGGACATTCGCGCGGCGAAGATGGCGCCCATCATTGGTTCCTATTTCAAGATGGCTGTTCCCTTCATCGTGATCCTGCCGGGATTGCTGGGACTCGCCCTGCTACCCTTCAAGTTGGTTCCGGAAAGTGCCGTGGGGCTTGGCCAGCACAGTTACAACGAGGTCCTGCCGCTGATGCTGGCACGCTATTGTGGCCCCGGCTTGCTGGGCCTGGGGATCACCGCCCTCATCGCCGGGTTCATGTCGGGAATGGCGGGGAACGTGAGCGCTTTCGCCACGGTGTGGACTTACGACCTTTACCGCCCGTTCATCCGCAAGGATGCCTCGGACAGCCACTACGTCAGCATGGGACGCTGGTGCACGATTTTAGGCGTCGTCGTCTCCATCGGCACCGCTTACCTCGTTATGCATTTCGGGAGCATCATGGATTACGTCCAGGCGCTCTTCAGCTTTTTCGTCGCCCCGCTTCTGGGCACGGTGTTGCTCGGCATGATGTGGAAGCGCACGACGGCCGCCGGCGGCTTCTGGGGGCTGCTCGCCGGCAGCGTTTCTTCCATAGCAATGTTCCTGCTGGTGAAATTTAATCACAATATGCTGTCCGTCATTGCCCTTTCGAGTGATGCCAAGGACATGGCCGAGAACATGTATCGTGCCCTGTGGTCGTGGCTGATCTGTGTTATCGTCACCGTGGCCGTCAGCTATGCGACCAAGCCCAAGCCTGTGGGAGAGTTGGCTGGCCTTGTCTACGGGTGCACCGAGCTACCGAGCGAAGGCGATTTGCCGTTGTGGAAACGGCCCATTTTCTGGGCCGCGATCTCCTTGGCGCTGTTCTTAGTTCTCCAGTGGATCTTTTGGTAGGGGGGTGAGCATGGAAGAGAAGCCGCAAGACCTCCATTCGGGGGGTGAGGGTGGTCAAGATCGTCCGGCCATCGATCTGGAAAAGCCCCACCATCATCACATGATTCCCGTCTGGTTTTTTGTGGGGGTCATTCTGCTGATTTACGGGATAATCATTTTTGCGACGGGCATCTACGAGTTTTCCAGCCCGCCGCCAACCGTGCTCGCAAACACGCATCCGGCGGTTTGGTGGGGAGCGCTGCTGACCGTGATCGGCGGCATTTATGTTTACCTTTATATGCCGAAGAAGTCTTGAGGGCCGCCCGATAGGGCGATATTTGAACTTGCGCGCGGGTCGCAGACGGTGCGGGCCCGCCGCCTTGGCGGCAGAATATCACTAAATCCTGACGCGCCGACGCGCGACGAGAGCCGGTGCACGGGGCGGGCGGCAAACATTTGGTTCCGCCCACCCAAGCTGCTGCATAAAAACCCGTATGACTACTTACTCCCCACTCGCCATGCTCTTGGCCAGCGCGCCCAACGCCCAAGCGCTCCTCACCACGCACTTTGTCGATTTCCTTATCATCGCTGTTTATTTTGTCGTCGTCCTTGCCATTGGTTTCTACCTGAAGAGCTTCACCAAAAGCAGCGAAGACTTTTTCATGGCGGGGCGCGATATTACCGCTTGGGTAGCCGGCCTGAGCTTCATTTGCGCCAATTTGGGCGCGCTTGAGCTGATGGGATGGGCTGCGTCTGCGTACCAGTATGGAATTCTGGCGGCGCATTATTATTGGTATGGGGCGATTCCCGCCATGCTTTTTCTGGGCGTCGTCATGATGCCCTTCTACTACATCTGCAAAACCCATTCGGTGCCAGGCTACCTGCAACTCCGATTTGGCGAACCTACCCGCCTGGTCGGCGCGCTGTCGTTCGTTTTCCTGACCATCCTGATGTCAGGCATCAACATGTACGCAATGGCCGTGGTGATGAAGGTGATGCTGGGTTGGGACATTCACTTGAGTATTTGGATCTCGTCTCTAACCGTGGCCGTCTACGTCGCATTAGGAGGGTTGGTTTCAGCGATCTTCAACGAGGTTTTGCAATTTTTCCTGATTTGGTTGGGCGCGCTTTTGATTCCGATTCTCGGCATGGTGGAAGCCGGGGGCTGGTCAGGCCTGGTCGCGCGCATTCACCAGAACTTTCCCCAAGGCGACTACACACACTTGTGGCGCCCCATGGCTCACTTTGCGGATAACCCCATGGGCATCCATTGGACGGGCATCGCCTTTGGCTTGCTGATGGGGTCGCTGGGCTATTGGACCACCGATTTCCTGGTGGTCCAGCGGGCGCTTGCCGCCAAAGACCTTCGTGCCGCGAAGCTGGCGCCGATCATTGGCTCTTATTTCAAAATGGCCGTGCCGCTGATCGTGGTACTGCCCGGACTGCTCGGGCTCGGGCTCCTGCCCTTCAAACTGGTTCCGGAAAGCGCCGTCGGGCCCGGCCAACACAGTTTCAACGAAGTGCTGCCGCTGATGCTGGCGCGCTATTGTGGACCGGGCTTGCTCGGGCTCGGCATCACCGCTCTCATTGCCGGGTTCATGTCGGGCATGGCGGGCAACGTGAGCGCGTTTGCGACGGTGTGGACGTACGATCTCTACCGGCCTTTCCTTCGCCAGACCGCCACCGACGCCCACTACGTGTCGATGGGCCGCTGGTGCACGATTCTGGGAGTGGTTATCAGCATCGGCACAGCGTATCTGGTGATGCAGTTCGCCAGCATTATGGATTACGCGCAGGCCGTTTTCAGCTTCTTTATCACGCCGCTTTTCGCGACGGTCTTTCTGGGGATGATGTGGAAACGCGCCACGCCCGCCGGGGGATTTTGGGGTCTGCTAGTGGGGACGCTTTCCTCCCTGGGAATGTGGTTGCTGGTCAAGCTTGATCCCTCAAAGCTCGCGTGGATCGCGCTTTCGACCCAAGCCAAGCCCATGGCGGAGAATATGTACCGCGAACTCTGGTCAGGCATCGTCGCTCTGATCATCATTGTGGCCGTGAGCCTCTTGACACGGCCGAAACCCATGGAAGAATTGACCGGCCTGGTTTACGGTTGCACCGATATCCCCAGTGAAGGACACCTGCCGCTGCTGAAACGCCCCATTTTCTGGGCAGCAATTTCCCTGGTAATTTTCCTCGTGCTGCAATGGATTTTCTGGTAGGCGACGCACTCGAAGGTTCCTCGCAGCCGAACAACATCATAATCCGTGGGTGAAACCCATGACAGAAGTATTGAAAAGTGGGGGCGGTTCGCGAACCCCCCCCTACGCCTTTTCAGGGGTCGATCTCCCTGTTGTAGCGGCCCTCTATAAGCGCCGAACGGCGGCCATAGACCGCCGCTACAGTAATATTAAGTGGCGATAGGCTTCGGGTGTTTCGATAAGAAATTCTGTCTGCCCAGACAACGCCAGCAGGTCTTGATCGCCGCTGACCAGCAGATCAGCCTTACCACTTTGGGCGAGGTCGAGAAACGGCTGATCGTTTGCATCCCGGCAAGTCAGTCGGCATCTTCCCGTCACCTCCACCACCTCGCAGTAAGGAAGATACTCAGCCAGCAGCTCGCGGCGGTCATCGGACGTGAGCCGGAATTTCGGATATCCGAGGACACGTGTAAGTTCCGCCGCGGTAGCGCGAGAGATCAGGGGCAGGCCGCCACCCTGCCGCCAATGCTGGCGCAGCCATGCGAGTCGACCGCCCGCAAAGAGCAAAGCTGATACAACCGTGGCTGTGTCGAAAACCACACGCCCGGTCACGATGTTTGACGCGCCCAGGAAATGGCTGCTGTGACGTCTTCATCGTCGATACCGAGCTGGGCGAGCCGGGTACGCACTTCGTCGGCGCGACTTTTTTGTAAAGGACGCAGAATGATGCACTCCCCATCCGTGCTGACATCGAAGTATTCCACTCCGGGGAAGCGGGTAATCACTGCTTTGGGAAGGGTAATTTGATTTTTGACGGTCTTTTTAGCCAGCATATATTTATTCACGGAAACAAGGATATCTTACAACGCTTGATTCATGACGTCAATTTCACTCTGCTACCCCAGTTCCGGTATTCCCAAGTCTTTCGACCCGAGCGGCGACATCTTGGCGTCCGGCGCGTATTCCTGGAGCAACTCCAGGGCGATCCGCGCGCGGCGCACGCGCTCCCGGCCCATTCTGACGGCAAGGTCCTCGATGTGCTGGCCGGAGGGATAAATATCGGGCGCGTTGCGCAGACCAAATTTGAAATAGACCGGCGCGGCCACCTGGATGATCTTGGGCATTTCGTAGTAGCGGATGAAGCCGCCGAAGTTGTCGGGAACCTCGATGTAGATGTCGATGGGGATATCCACCGCTTGGCGGAGGGCGCCCATCTGCGCCGGGCTCAAGTCAGTGGGAATGTTCATCGTCGACACGCCACACTGCTCAAAGACTACGGCCGTGGCGGGATTGGCGGCGGGCAGCGTAACGGAACTCTTGATGACCAGGTTCTTCGGTAACTCACCTTTCTGCCTCATGGCGTCCAGCACCCAGATGAGCCCGAGGTCGGCGGGAAGAACGCTGCGGATGCCGAGGTCGCAGGCGCGCCGGACGTCCTCAATGGCGTAAACCAGTTGATCGGCGCCGCGGTGCTGGAGGCCGATGACTTTGCCCGCTGAGGAAGCCGTTTGCGCGCCGGTCTCAAAGGTGGCGCGCGGACCGACGAACAGGCAAACTTCAATCGCTTCCTCGTGCCCGATCTCGGCCATCTCGCGAATCTCGTTGCGCGTCAGCAGCATGACGCCGCTTCCCTGGCTGACGCGGTGAATCGGCACCTTGTGCGCTTTGGCGGCTTCCAGCACTTCGCGGAAAACGCGCGGCCCTTCGACGCTGGGAATTTCAATGCGATACTGTCCGCCGTCTTTGAAGCGTTTGGAGCTGGGTTTCAACGCGTGGTTATCTTCGGAGGGTAGTTTGAGTTTGGCGAGAAACTGCTGGGTCTTTTTCATGACGAACCTCCAGAGGGGCAGGGGTAAGTTTCAACTTCTTCAAATGGACTGGGTGCAGCGTTGCTCCGCAGCCACCGGGAGCCACTGCCGCTACCCAACACGATGCGCCAGCGTGATAGCTTCTGATGATATGACATCGCGGCGTGAGCGGGGCTGGTGGAGGGAACCACCTCATAGCGGATTCGCGCGAAAGGCGCGGGCGGCTTTTGCACCACCTTGCGATCATAAATCTCTTTCGCCTTTTTGCCATTAAAACAGATCAGGCCGATTCCTGGGTGGACTCGGAGAAACTCACCGATGTCGTTGGTTTCGACAGTCGAAAGCCGAATTGCCGAGTCGAGACTTCCAGAACGGTGTCCTGCTGCGCAGACGTCCCAAAGGGCAATGCCATTTTCTTTAAGCAAGCGAAGCCGGTCTCCATAAGGTAGGGCAGGTGAGGCTCCGGCGAGATCCCCCATGATGCGCCAGAACGTGTTTCGCGGCTGCGCATAATACTCGCCGCGCTCCAGAGAGACCTTGCCGGGCAACGTGCCCAGGATGAGCACGCGAGCATCGGCACGAGCTACGCATTCGAAGCCGCGAGATTTCATGACCCTTTCCTAATCCCGTGCGTGCAACCGACGCCTGAAAGCATATGTCCTGAGTCAGAAGTTCGCTGATAAAACCTTCGCCTTGCGCCCGCTACGCGGGCTTACCTTGTTAACAAATTGCTGCGACATCAAATTGCCAACGGACAACTTACCAATGAAAACGGACGATCACGCATACTTCATATAGACCGTGCGCGTTTCCGTGTAGAAATCGAGCGCGGCGGGTCCCTGCTCGCGCATGCCGAAGCTCGATTCCTTGGTGCCGCCGAAGGGAAGCTGGTATTCCACGCCCGCCGTGGGCAGATTGACGGTGATCAGCCCGGCTTCAATCCTGTTGATAAACTGATGCACGCGCGTGAGGTCGCGCGAGACGATGGAGGCCGAGAGCCCAAACTTCACGCCATTGGCCAGGCGCATGGCGTCCTCAAAATCCTCGGCGACCATCAGGCCCAGCACCGGCCCAAAGACTTCTTCCTGCGCGATGCGCATTTCCGGGGTCACGCCGGTGAAAAGTGTAGGCTCAATGAAGTAACCCAGGTCGTAGATTCCTCCCGTCAAGCGCTTGCCGCCGCAGACCAGTTCGGCTCCTTCGTCTTCGGCGATTTCGATGTATTTCAAGTCGGTCTCAAGTTGGGCGGCGTCCACCGCCGGACCGATATCGACGCCAGGTTCGAGGCCATTGCCCACTTTCAGCTTGCGGGTCTTGGCGACAAGCTTTTCCAGAAGGGGTTCATAAATGGACTTTTCAATAATGGCGCGGCTGCACGCGGTGCATTTTTGGCCGGTGGAGAAAAACGCGCCATTCACCAGAACATCCGCAGCGAAATCCAGATCGGCGTCTTTCAGCACCACCGTTGGGTTCTTGCCGCCCATTTCCAGTTGGACGCGCACCTTACGCCGCGTCACTTTTTCGTATAACGAATTGCCGACTTCGCACGAACCGGTGAAAGAGACGGCGCGAATGGCCGGGTGCTCGACCAGGGTGTTGCCGACGGCGCCGCCTGCTCCCGTCACGTAATTCACCACACCGGCGGGGACTCCCACCTCGTGCAGCGCCTCCACCACCCGGTAACCGCTAAGTGGGGCCAGCGACGCGGGCTTGATCACCACGGTGTTCCCGCCCACCAACGCGGGCGCCATTTTCCAGACGGGAATAGCGCTGGGAAAATTCCAGGGAGTGATGAGGGCCACCACACCCAACGGCTTTCGCAGCGTGTAGCAAAACACGTTGTCGCGCTCGGAGGGAATCTGGTAACTGAATTGACGCGCGCCCTCGCCGCCGAAGTAGCGCAAGATGTTGATGGCGCGCTTCACTTCGCCCTTGGCTTCAGGCAGCGTTTTGCCTTCTTCGCGAGTCATCTCCTCACTGATCTGCGCCAGGCGGCTTTCCAGAAGTTCCGCCGCCTTGAAGAGATACTCTCCCCTGCGTGGAGCGGGCGCAGTGCTCCAGGCGGGTTGCGCTTTCGCGGCCGCCTCACACGCCGCCTGCATATCCTCCGCACCGGAGGCCTGAAAGCTCCCCACGATTTCCGTGGTGTTCGCGGGATTGGTGTTTGGGAAGGTCTTCCCCGACTTGCATTCCACCCACTGACCGGCAATGTAGTTGCGATAAACGTCCGTCATCGAGAAACTCCTCGTCATTGGCAATGGCAAAAAGCAACGCCCCGGTGGCGCAAAGTGCGCCTTTCACTCCGACTTGACCCGCAGCAAGCGCCGCATCTCTGCCTCCGCCTGGTTGATGGGATGCGAGTCCGCTTGCGCGCGCAGTTTTTTGAAGACCGGGTAGCCGGCGGCCTGCTCGCTGCGCCACTCGACGTCAAACCGGCCGTCGCGAATTGCGCCGAGCGCTTTTTCCATGAAGTCGCCGATATCCTTGGCAAAGGGGACAGAACTCGCTCGCGAGAGCGTTCCATACTGACTGGTTTGAGAGTGGAATCGCGCCTGTTTGAAGAAGCCCACGCGCGCCATCTCGCGGAATATTTCCGCCGCCTCCCCGGACCCGTACATTTCCAGAGCCACCATCTCGGGCGGAAAACCGTGCTCGACAAGGCATTCAAACGCCGTGGTCCAAGTCCGAAAGAGAAGGGGCCAAACGGCCTGTTCTTGAAAGAGGTCGAGGTCAGTTTCCTGCGCAAACGTGGTCTTAAAGGCGCCCGCGCGCGTGGCGCCAATTCCCCGCGCCCAGGCGAGCGCCGTCTCCAGAGCGTGGCCCGAGGCGTCTTGCGCTACGGCGATGAAGGCAGGAGCGCCCCGGCCGTCCACAAACGACTCGCGCACCTCGGTCCCGATCATGCGTGGCGCCACCATAATAACGTCCACGTCCGGGGGTGGCGCGATCAGACCAAAATGAATGTTGTAACCATGGGCAAAGTCCAGCGTCTGCCCGCCGCGCAGGCGGCTGCTCAGCACGTCGTGGTAAACCTCGCGCTGGACTTCGTCGGGAATCAGCAAGGCCAGGACGTCGGCGCGCTCGGCCACTTCCGCGACCGATCGCACCACAAAGCCATCCTTTTCCGCCTGGCTCGCGGTCTCATCGCGAAGGCTTCCGACGATGACGTCGAGGCCGGAGTCGCGAAGGTTCAGCGCTTGCGCGCGCCCCTGATTTCCGTAACCAATGACCCCAAGGGTTTTCGTGCGGAGTATTTCCAGGCTGGCGTCGGGATCGTAGTAGGGTTCCATGGGTTTGTTGAGCCCTTTCGTTGGCGAAGATAACCTGCAAGAGATTCCATTATCGGGTGCCTATGCGCAAATCACAACTCCGTTTACTGCGGCACCACCGGCACGATCAGCGCCGAGGGATGCTTCCCATCGTGGTAAACGGCGTTTGTCGCCTTCACCATGCGCGTGGAATGGGCCTGGTCATCGCCCGTATTCAAGTTGCGGTCAAAGCGCGGAAAGTTGCTGCTCGAGACCTCCAAACGCAACTGGTGGCCGGCCAGAAACACATTGGAGGTTGACCAGAGATTGAGCGTGAGCTTGTACACTTCCCCCGGATTCATCAACTCAGCCTTTTCCCGTGAAGACCGATAGCGCCCGCGCAAAATTCCTTCCGTCAGATTCCGCGCGAACCCTTGCGGGCCGACATCGACCACCTTCCCGGTAAAGTCCGTGTCCACGGCCGAGGAGCTCACGTAGATTTCGAGCGTGATGGGTCCCGTCACTTCCGTGTCCTGCTTAAAAGCGGGAGTGGTGTAGACCAACACGTCCTCGCGGTTCTCCACAGGCCTCTGGTCGAAAGCGCCGGGTGGTTCGTGTGTCCCATCGCAGCAGAGAGGCCCACCGCGAGTTGGTGCGGGGTCCGCGGGGTCGTAGATGTATTTGTCCCCTGCCTCCGTTGCCGGCGCCGTCGTGCTCAGCGCCCCATCACCACTGAGCGTGCTGGCCTTGCCCGACGAGTGCAGGTAATAGCGCGTTTCATGGGCGCGCGCCAGGGGCCAGCCTTCCTCCTCACGCCAGGCATTCTTTCCCATCACGAACAGCTTGACCGGCTTTTCGCCGCCCATTCCGTTATCGATACCCTTCAGCAGGTAGTCGTACCAGCGCAGGATAATGGAGTTTTCGGTAATAACAGAATCCTTGCCGAAATCGACCTCGCCGATGACCGGCCCCATCCCCGCGTGGCCGCCCACGATGACCAGCAGGCGCTGGCCGTTCCGGGCCGCCTCGCTGCCGCCGTGGGCTTTAATCCCCAGGTAGTTTCGAAAGGAGCCGTCTTGGAAGAGGTCGTACCAGGCGGCGACATGGAGAGCGGGGACCTGGATCTGGGAGAAGTGTTCCTCAATCGACAACGGCTTCCAATAGTCGTCATAGGCGGGATGCGCCAGCCAATCGAGGTAATAATCCGCCAGGCCGGCGGGAGTGCCGGGATCCAGAAGGGGATAATCGGTCAGGGGAAGCTTCGCGTCCCAGCGGGTGGCGTAGGAATCCTTGGCCACGCGGCGGTCAAGGGTGTTCTCCGCGAGGCCCGTGGTCCAGGACTGGTCAAACCATTGTTCAAACGCGCCGCCCTGGTAGGTCCAGTTTTCATGATAATTGGAGGCAGTCACCACCGGCAGAATTCCGGCCAAGTGCGGCGGGGCGGTGATAGCGGTAAGCATCTGCGTGGCGCCGACGTACGACCCGCCGAACATCCCGACCTTCCCGTTGGAATAGGGCAGCGCGGCGGCCCACTCCACGGTGTCGTAGCCGTCCGGCGATTCGTACTTGAAGGTGTACCATTCGCCCTCCGAGGTGTAGCGGCCACGCACATCCTGGGCCACCACCACGTAGCCGCGCGCCGCGGCCAGGAAGCCGATTTCTACTTCGCCCCGTTTGTCGTAGGGGGTGCGAGTAAGAAGCACTGGGAATTTACCCTCGGCTTGGGGACGGTAAATATCCGCGCGCAGCACCACTCCGTCGCGCATTTTGGCAGGCACGTCGCGATCCACTACAACCTCGTAATGCTCCTCCGCCCGGGCGGTGGCCCACACCCAGGACAGAGTTACAAGCAATGCACAAATCACACGTCGGTTCATAGGATCCTTTCCCGAAACTTGATGAATGATTTCCTCAAACCTCTCATTTGAACAGCGCCTGGCTAAGCCCGCGGCGCCAATTCGCGAAGCGCGATGAGCAAGCGGTCAACTTCCCCAGCCGTATTATAGTGCACCAGGCCGATTCTGAGCATCCCGCCGTCGGGCTCCACACCCAGGCGTTCGCTGAGGTTCAGCGCGTAGTAGTTGCCGTCCCAGGTGAAGATGCCGCGCTCGCCGAGATACGCAGCCAGTTCGCGCGGTGAGCGGCCGGCGATGCGTACGGCCACGGTGGGAACGCGTTGCTGGAAGCGCGCGGGCTCCGCGATGCCATAGAAGGTCAACCCGGGAATTTCGAGCAGCGCGGGAACCAGTTGCTCAAGCAGCCCTCGCTCGTACGCGCGAATGGCGTCGTAGGCGGCCAGGAGCGCGGCTCTTGGGCCCTGCGCCTCCGGAGTGTGGCGTCGCCCGAGTTCTGCCAGGTATTCCACGGCGGCGGTGACTCCCGCCATTCCCTCGTGGTTCTGCGTTCCTGTCTCCCAACGTCCGGGGAGGCTGTCGGCGGCGGGCCGCACTTTGTAAGGGCGCAGGCGCAGCAGGTGCTCGCGCTTCCCATAAAGCGCGCCCGAATGCGGACCGAAAAATTTGTACGGCGAACAGACCAGAAAATCGCAGTCCAGCCTTCGCACGTCAATGGGTCCGTGCGGCGCGTAGTGGACCGCGTCGATATACGCCATGGCGCCCGCGGCATGCGCCAGCCGCACCACTCCCTCAACGTCGTTAAGGGTTCCCACGGAATTGGAGGCGTAACCCACCGCCACGACGCGCGTGCGGGGCGTCACGACTCGCCGCAGCTCCTCCATATCCAGCGTGCAATCGGCGGGATGGACGTCCACAAAGCGGACCACGCAGCCGCGTTCCTCCAGTGCCGTCCAGGGCGAGACATTCGCGTCGTGGTCGAGCCGGGTCACCACGATTTCATCCCCCGGCGTGAGTTCCCGGCCGAGGGCGCGGCTCAGCGCGAAGGTCAGCGTGGTCATGTTGGGGCCGAAAATAATTTCCTCCGGATCGCAGCCCAACAGATCCGCCATGGCGGCATGGGCCGCAGCGATAACCTGATCGGTACTCCGGCTCGTGGCAAACGCCCCTTGCGTATTGGCGTTGGAGGCGGCCAGGTACGCGCCCACGGCGTCAATCACGCGCTGCGGAACCTGCGTGCCTCCCGGGCCGTCGAAGAACGCTGCGCGGTAGCCATTCACTTTCGTTGCCAGCGCGGGGAATTGTGACCTAGCCCAATCGATGTCAAACGTGGTCATAAGCGACTCCAGTGGGACCGCTCATCATGCGCAGGAAGAGGAAAAGGATCAAGGGAAAAAGTTTGCGTCCGACGGGAGATCGTAGCGTCCTAATTTAAAAACCTGGGCTTGAGGCGATGTGCAGCAGAGTGAGTCCCGCAAAGCGGGATAACGTGAGTAGCCGTAGGTGAAACCTACGGAAGTCGAAGCCGAGAGATATTTTCCGGCCCCGGAGGGGGCGAAGTTTCGTATGTTCAACCCCATAGGGGTTGGAGAGGCGGGTGGGCTTAGCTGTCCGCAGGTTAAAACCTGCGGCTACTCACGGTTGGCCCCTGCGGGGCCTGTCATGCCCACATCATTTTCGCCTAATTCGCTTCCGGGCGCCCTTCCGAAACGCGGACGAGCTCGATGACCGTCTTATCCCCACTACTCTTGAGCGCCACGACTTTATCTTGCTTGTCGTGCTTGATCTCGAAGACGGTTTTTCCCTCTCCGTCCTTTTCCGTAAACTTGGTCACTTGATCGCCCAAGCGGTCGTGATAAAAGGCGATAACTTTATCAATGGAATCGGAAGTCTCAAACTTGCCGGCCAGCAGGCGAACCTTCGCTTCATCCGCGATATCGATATTGACTGTCCCGGAGTCATGTTCTTTGACATGGGTCGCACCAGGATATATAGGCAAGCCTAGACTGGCTTCATTTACCTCCTGCTTGACCTCGAGCGAGCCTAAGGGCGTTTTGATGGAGACGTCTTTCTTCCCGCCGCCCCCTTGCTCCACTTGTACGTGGACGGCGTTCGAAAGAATGCGCAGGCCGGCCCAGACGGCAATGCCCCCGGCCACCACGATCAACGCCAGGAGGAGAAGCGCAATCGCAATGAAGTGGCTGTGGCTCCCGGGAGGCTGCGGGGGTGCGGGTGGACGCGCAGGCTGAGGACTTGTGGCCATGGCAGGAATCTCCTTTTTCACTTGCTGGTAATACCTACGTTTAGCCGCGCGGCAAAGTTCCAAACTTCATGCGGCTGCTTCTAGTCTGAATTTCCCACCACGGGTCCGGAAGGGCGGGGCTTTACAGGCTGCGGAAAAACCCCTAGGCACTGTCCATCCCTGATCCCCGCAGGGGATCTATTAAGTAGCCGGGGGCAGCGCCCCCGGAAAACGCACACCCCCCAACCAAGTCCGACCCTGAAAGGGTCGAATCCGGGCCGACTCAATCCGGTCCTAAGTTTCCCGGCCTGGGATGGTGCGACCCCTTTAGGGTCGGAAGCCGAACGTCACGCTTTCCGGGGGCGTTGCCCCCGGCTATTAACTTGTGCCCTTTCAGGGCGCGGAAACCCTACGGGTTTTTCCGCAGCCTGTAATGCCCCGCCCTTCTAAAATCGTGGTGAAAAATGCGGGCTAGTCCGGATTTCTTACCCATCAAGGGAAGGCGCGTGCGCCATATAAATTGTCTAGATTTATGTCTAGACGCCTGATGATGACATTTTGTCCCACTCATCGGCTAGAAAGTAGGCCCACTTATTAAGGGGCACGGCGGCCAATCGTGCTATACTAGCGTAGGAGGCGGTAGGCAGTAAGCAGCGCCCTGACTCCTAGGTTCCGGTTCCTGAGGGTGTTCTCCATCCGGATGAGTCTATGAAAACACAGTAGGTTAGCTGAGAATGGGGGGGGATTTCGATGATCGGCACAAAAACCAAGTGTTTGAAAACAGGGAAGTTATGCTGATGAAGGTCGCGCACGGGGCGCTCCCCGCTAAAGATGTTAAAAATGAAGAGTGGTCTGGATGAGTTACTGAAAACAAAGGGGAAATTAAAGTGCTCTGGATGGATTGATGAAAATAAAGAGGTTACGCGAGTTTCGCGATAATTATTTGAAATTAAACAGGTTGCATGATAATTGGGCAATGAATTCGCAGTGGCAATGCGAAGTCTTGGGCGCGCTGCTAAGCCTGGTCTGCGTCGTGGGGCTATTTGCCGGCACGAGGGTACATGCCCAGAGCCGGTCGCAAGAAACCCTCACCCCCCGCCTTGCGGTCCCCCCTCTCCCCAGGGGAGAGGGAGAGAAATCAGGATCACACCCCTCTCCCAAGGGAGAGGGTGCCCGACGGAGGAGGGCAGGTGAGGGGTCCCTTCGAAGACCATTAGACTTTGACGGTGGCCTGACCCCGCGCCGCAAAGCCTTGAGCGACTTGCACCACGATGCTATGCTGGTTGATCTCAATTCATTCTCGCCAGTCACGTAGAGGTCCACAATGCAGCTCAGGAAACTTGGTAACAGTCCGCTTACGATCTCAGCCCTTGGGCTGGGGTGCATGGGTATGTCCGAATTCTACGGTCCCCAACAGGAGGATGAGTCGGTGGCGACAATCCATCGCGCCCTCGACCTCGGCGTCAATTTCCTGGACACGGCCGACGTCTACGGCCGCGGCGAGAATGAGGAATTGGTGGGCCGCGCCCTCGAAGGCCGGCGCGATCGGGTGGTGCTGGCGACAAAATTCGGCAACATGCGCGACGGCGAGGGCCGCTTCACGGGCATTAACGGCCGCCCCGAGTACGTGCGCCAAGCGTGCGAAGCCAGCCTGCAACGATTGCAGGTGGAGACCATCGACCTTTATTACCAGCACCGCGTTGACCGGACTGTGCCGATCGAAGAAACAGTGGGCGCCATGTCGCGTTTGGTTGAGGAGGGCAAGGTTCGCTTCCTGGGATTATCTGAGGCTGCTCCCGCCACCCTCCGCCGCGCCCACAGTACGCACCCCATCAGTGCCTTACAAACGGAGTACTCGCTCTGGTCGCGCGACCCCGAGGAACAGATCCTTCCCGTCTGTGCGGAGTTGGGGATCACCTTTGTTGCTTATAGCCCGCTGGGCCGCGGCTTCCTGACGGGCCGGTTTCAGCGTTACGAAGATTTGGCGCCGGACGATTGGCGCCGTAATTCTCCACGTTTTCAGGGAGAGAATTTCGAGCGCAATCTGGAACTGGTCCGGCGCGTGGAACAAATCGCCGCGAGAAAGGGTTCGAAGCCGTCGCAACTCGCGCTGGCTTGGGTGCTGGCACAAGGCGAAGGGATTGTCCCCATCCCCGGCACCGCCAGCCGCGCGCACCTGGAAGAGAACTTGGGAGCGCTCGAACTTTCGTTGTCCTTGGATGACTTGGCGCAAATTAACCAGGCTGCGCCCCAAGGTGCTGCCGCCGGCGGCCGCTACGTGGAAGCGGGGATGAAAGTTGTCAACGGCTGATGCGCCAGATGCCAGGGGCTCGATTTTCAAAAAGGTGGGCGCGGGTCCGGATTTCTCGCCACGGTTCTGGAAGGGCGGGGTTTTAGCCCCGCCGGGGTGGTTATGAGCACGCAGGGCGCACGGGACGAAATGAGGACGGGGGCGCGATATCGGCGGGGCTGAAGGCCTGCCCCTCCGGCAAACCGGTGCGAGCGTCCAAGGGTGGTGTGAAGTCCGGTCTACCCGGGTTACCATTTCAGGCGCTCATCCGGCAATTGGGGCAAAGCTTCACACCCTTACGGCGGCATCCACGGTTGTCTCGTGGCGGCAGGTTTTCATGAGGAGCGGCCATGACGGATTACGACTATGACATGTTGGTCATCGGATCGGGCCCGGCAGGACAGCGGGCGGCGATCCAATCGGCGAAGCTCGAAAAGCGCACCGCTCTCATTGAGCGCAAGGCGGTGCTGGGCGGCTGCTGCATCAATTCGGGAACCATTCCCAGCAAGACGCTGCGCGAGGCCGTCATTTATCTTTCCGGGTATCGCTTGCGGAGCATTTACGGGGAGTCTTACACGGTCAAGCAAAACATTAGTATGGAGGACCTTCTTTTCCGCACGGAGTATGTCATCCGCCACGAAATCGACGTCACGCGCCACCAATTGCAGCGCAACGGCGTGGAGATGATCAATGCGGAGGCGGCCTTCGTGGACCCCCACACGCTGCGCCTGACTATGGTGGACTGTTCCGGCGAGCGCACCGTGACCGCGGCCAACGTGCTCATCGCCTCCGGCACCGAAGCCACCCGCGATCCCAAAATTCCCTTCGACGGCCAGAACATTTTCGTCAGTGACGACATCCTGGGTCTGAAGAAATTGCCCCGCACCCTGGCGGTGATCGGCGCCGGTGTAATCGGCTGCGAATATGCCAGCATCTTCTCGGCGCTGGGCGTCCGCGTGACGCTGGTTGACCGGCAACGCCGGCTGCTGCCGTTCGTTGATGCGGAAGTCGTGGAGGCGCTTGATTACCACCTGCGCCAGAACCGCATGACGCTGCGCTTCATGGAGACCGTGGGCGGAATCGAGTTCGCGCAGAATGGACCGGACGGCCGGGTAAGAATCCATTTGGCGAGCGGCAAGGAAATCGTCGCGGAAAAAGCGTTGTACAGCATTGGCCGTACCGGCGCCACCGGCAAGCTGAATCTGGAAGCGGCAGGACTTAAAGCCGATGACCGCGGCCGCCTGAAAGTGAATGAAAACTACCAGACGGAAGTCCCCCACGTTTACGCCGCCGGCGACGTCATCGGGTTTCCCAGCTTGGCCTCGACCTCGCTCGAGCAGGGCCGCCTGGCCGCGTGCCACGCCTTCGGGGTGGAAGCCAAAAGCACCCCCGCCCTTTTTCCCTATGGAATTTACACCATCCCGGAGATTTCCTACGTCGGGAAGAACGAAGAAGAACTCACCCAAGCCAGCGTTCCCTATGAAATGGGTAAGGCCAGCTACCGGGAAATTGCGCGCGGCCAGATTATCGGCGACAACATCGGGATGCTGAAGATTCTCTTCCACCGCGAGACCCGGGAATTGCTCGGCGTCCACATCATCGGCGAAAGCGCCAGCGAGTTGATCCACATCGGCCAGGCGGTAATGAGCCTGGGCGGAAAGATTGACTACTTTGTGAATACCGTCTTTAATTATCCCACCCTTGCCGAGTGCTATAAGAACGCCGCCTTCGACGGCGTCAACCGGTTGAATGGGTGATTTGATTTTGGATTTTCGATTTGGGATTTTGGATTAAAGACCGCAGGCTCGGTCGAGCGCAGCCCAGTCGCTTGCCGCGTGCGCGACCGACCTCATTTTTTGCCGAAAACCTCTTCCATCGAATGAAGCTTACCGGCTTGGACATCGGCATCTATCCGCTTTGCGAGCTTGCGCAGGCGTGCGGTGAGATGGCGGTCGGCAAGAATTTCCAGGGTGGCTAAGACCGACTCACGCCTGCGGCTCCCCAGTTCGGCGAGGTCTTCTCCCTCCAGGTGAAGCGCTACCGCCTTGCGTAGGTTGCGAGTCACTTCGTCGAGAGTTGCCCCCTGCGTCACCACCGGTATTTCAAGACACTCGGCGACGTAACCTGATTGGTCGCCTGCACGGATAGCGGCTTTAATGGTGTGCTGTAAGGTCATCGCTATTACGATCACCACCTTTTCCCGGAATTATCGACCGGCACAAATACCTGGGAGGAAGATTACCAGAGTCCCCGCAAGGCCTCAAGGGTGTCTCGGGGCAGGGAGAAGTCCCGATTCTATTTATACGCCGGCAATCCGGTTACGCGCTCGCCGATGATGAGGGTATGGATATTGTGGGTGCCCTCGTAGGTAGAGACCGATTCCAGGTTGCACATGTGGCGAAAGATCGGGTACTCATCGGCGACGCCATTTGCCCCAAGAATGTCGCGCGCGGCGCGGGCCACGTCGAGCGCGATCTTCACGTTGTTGCGCTTGAGCATGGAAACGTGCGCGAAGTCAGCGCGGCCCTGGTCTTTCAGGCGGCCCACCTGGATGGCCAGCAACTGCGCCTTGGTGATTTCCGTGATCATGTCGGCGAACTTCGCTTGCACAAGCTGGTGGGTGGCGATGGGCTTGTCGTCAAATTGTTTGCGCACCTTGGCATACTCCAACGCCTCGTTGTAGCAGGCCATGGCGGCGCCGATGGCGCCCCAGCCGATGCCGTAGCGCGCCTGCGTCAAGCAGCTCAGTGGCGCTTTCAGTCCCTGGGCCTTCGGAAGCACATAGCGCGACGGCACGCGCACGTCCTGCAAAGCCAACGTGGACGTTACCGACGCGCGCAGCGACCACTTGCCTTTGATGTCCTTGGCGGAGTATCCCGGCGTACCTTTTTCCACCAGGAATCCCCGTACGCCTTCGGGGGTGCGCGCCCACACGAGCGCCACGTCGGCGACGGTTCCGGAGGTAATCCAAGCTTTCTCGCCGTTCAAGATGTAATCATCGCCGTCTTTCACACCGCGCGTGCGCATGCCGCCGGGGTTGGAGCCAAAGTCCGGCTCGGTGAGTCCAAAGCAGCCGAGGGCCTTGCCTTGTTGCAAGGCGGGCAGCCAGCGATCTTTCTGCTCCTCGGAGCCATACTCCTTGATGGGGTACATTACCAGGGCGCCCTGCACGCTCACGAAGCTGCGCAAGCCGCTGTCGCCGCGCTCGAGTTCCTGCATGATGAGGCCGTACTGGACATTCGACATGCCCGCGCAGCCATAGCCTTCCAGGTTGGCGCCGTAAAATCCCAATTCCGCCATGAGCGGAACCAGATGCAGGGGAAATTTGCCCTCGCGGTTCCATCCCTCGATATGGGGGATGATTTCCTTCTCCACAAACTCGCGCACCGTCTGGCGCACCAGCTTTTCATCATCATTCAGAAGGGAATCGATCTCCAGGTAGTCGACACCACGAAAAACAAACATGTGTCCTCCTCCAAAACCCGGCGCACCCACACAAGCTTTGAAACCCAGCATTCTAGTGGGCAGCCGCGGGCCGGTCAAGGAGCCGACGTCCGCAGCTTTGGAATCGTCCGGCCCCAGCATATAATCAAAAACGCTATGGACGAACGCATACGGTTGACCGGGATGGTCAAAGCGGCGGGTTGAGCAGCCAAGTTGAGTCCAAGGATTTTGGACTCGGTGCTCGCCCGGTTGCCGAAACAATTCGACCCGAATGTGCTGGTAGGCTTTGACACCGCCGACGACGCAGGAGTGTATCTACTCTCACCCGAGCTGGCCCTGGTCCAGACGGTGGATTTTTTCACGCCGATTGTGGACGACCCTTTCACCTTCGGCCAGATCGCCGCCGCCAACTCTCTTAGCGATGTATATGCCATGGGTGGCCGGCCGATTTCCGCGCTCTCCATTGTCGGGTTCCCCAACACCGGCCGGGATGTCGAAATTCTGGAGAAGATTCTCCAGGGCGGCCTCGCCAAGATGCAAGAGGCCGGCTGCACGGTGATTGGCGGGCACTCGATTGGCGACGATGAAATCAAGTTCGGCTACGCGGTGACCGGCGTCATTAATCCGCAGCGGGTGCTGAAAAACGTGGGCGCGCGACCGGGCGACCGGCTGATTCTCACCAAGCGTCTTGGCACCGGCGTGATCGGCACGGCGTTGAAGAAAGACGCTGCGTCGAAAGAGGCTGTGGATGCAGCTATTCTTTCCATGTGCACGCTCAACCGCGCCAGCATGGATATAGGCTTGCCGATGGAGGTGCATGCCGCTACAGACGTCACGGGCTTTGGCCTGCTCGGCCACGCGCGGGAGATGGCGGTGGGCAGCAAAGTAAGCTTCGCCATCGACTCCGGGCAAATTGCGTTTCTGCCGGAAGCGCGCGAGCTCGCACAAAAGGGCTTTCTTCCGGGGGGCTTAAAGCGCAACATGGATTTCATCGGCGGCTGCGTGGAGTTCGCCCCCACGGTTCCGGAAGAAGTCAGGAACTTGCTTTTTGACCCGCAGACCTCCGGCGGGCTCTTGCTATCGGTAGCTTGGAAAGATGCCGCGCGGCTTCTGGAATCCCTGCGCGCCAACGGAGTGAGCGCGCAGCAAGTAGGGGAAGTCATCGAGAGGACTCATCCCCTCATCGAGGTCCGATGAATAGCCTCAACCGCCTGCCGCCGATTCATCTGCCCGGATGGGTGTCTCCACGCCGCAAGTTGAAGGGAGATTTCCCGCCATGGTCACATTGATTGACGCGCATGGCGCACAGCACTTGGGACAGGTTCGCGCGCTGTTCGAAGAGTACGCGGCTTCTCTCGCGGTGGATTTGTGCTTTCAGAATTTCGCGGGCGAACTGGCCGGGCTGCCGGGCGGTTATGCGCCGCCTGCCGGCCGGTTGTTGATCGCCAGGGACAGCGCCAGCGCGGTGGGATGTGTGGCTTTGCGAAAGATCGATGACGAAATCTGTGAGATGAAGCGCCTGTACGTTCGCCCGGAATTTCGCGGCAAGGGAGTGGGAAAGTTGCTGGTGAACGCAATTCTCTCTGAAGCCAGAGCCTCCGGTTACAAGCGGATGCGGCTTGATTCGCTGCCCCAGATGAAAGGGGCTATTGCCCTTTATCAATCTCTTGGCTTCCGCCCCACGGCCGCGTATCGACACAATCCGGTTCCCGGAGCGTTATTTCTGGAACTGGACCTCGCCTAGAGGGCAAATGCGCGCCACACGCAAACCACGCGTAAAAATCTGCTGCATTCGCAGCGTAGAGGAAGCCGGGATGGCAATCGATGCCGGCGCTGCCGCGCTGGGTCTCGTCTCCCGGATGCCGAGCGGGCCGGGGGTAATTCCGGAAGAGGTGATCGCCCAAATTGCGGCGCGAGTTCCGCCGTGTGTCGCGACCTTTTTGCTCACGAGTGAGCAGGACGTTCAAGCCATTATCGCCCAGCAAAAACGCACCGGCGTGAACACCTTGCAAATTGTGGACCGACTGGAATCCGGCGCTCACCAGGAGCTGCGCGCCGCGCTTCCGGGCATCGCGCTGGTGCAAGTGATCCACGTGCGCGGACCGGCCTCCATCGAAGAAGCCCTCGCGGTTGCGCCGCACGTCGATGCGCTTTTGTTCGATTCCGGCAACCCCGCGCTGCCGGTAAAGGAGCTGGGAGGAACCGGGCGCACGCATGACTGGTCAATCAGCCGGCGAATCCGGGAAGCTGCGCCGGTGCCTGTTTTTCTGGCCGGCGGGCTGACCGCGGCAAACGTCGCGGAGGCCATTTGCCAAGTGGAGCCTTTTGGAATCGACGTGTGCAGTGGCGTCCGCAGCGAGGGTAGGCTGGATGCCGCCAAGCTCGCGGATTTCTTCCGCGCCGTTTCCACGGCCGCCGGGCCGGAACCCGGGCGGCCTATAAATTAAACCTGCATTGCGCCTTCTGCCGCACACGGGTTAAGATTGCCACGATGAAAAAACAACTTCCTACGCAATTAATCGTCGGTTTGGGAATCTTGCTGATCGGGGGCGGGATCGTCGGGGGCGAGTATTTTCTCGTGAAGTGGCTTCCGAGGCACAAAGAAGCCGTGGCAAGGGAAACATTGGCGCTCACGGATTACAAAAATGACGATTTGGGATTTGAGATACAGGTGGCGGCAGGTATCAATGAGAAGGCAGAATCCTTTTCCGGGGGCGTCCGGATTTTTTCACCAAGGTTCTGGAACACCGGACCTTCCATCACCATCACTTCGCAGCCCAATCCTGATCAGAGCTTTGAGTTCACACCCCTGGACTTGGCCAAGTGGGAAACCGATGGCGTCCTTCATGAACTTCCCCGCTATCATTTTGAGCACACCCGGATCAACGATCGCGACGCGGTTCTGATCTGGCAGTACAAGAATCGGGCGATGCTGCTTACCACGCGCGTCATTTCTTCGGAGCGTTTAGTAGAGGCCAACTGCACGCCCGGCAACGCTGACGAAGACCTTTACATGCAGGCTTGCGATGAGAGTGTGCGGACGATCAAGGTAGCGGGGGCGCCGTCTCCGCCACCCCCCACTCCGGGAGTGGAGGAAATCGGTCCGCCCCCCCCGCTTGCGAAACATTAAAGCCGGCGGAAGAAAAGGAGCTTTCCTCTCGCCGGGGACGGCATGGTTCAACGCGACAAACCACGATCCGCGATGTCTGGCCTTTCGGGCGGACGTTGGCGACGCTCTTGAGGGGCTTGAACTTGTCGCGTCGAGAAGAGTCAAGGAGGGTCGGTGAGTCGAGCCATATCAAAGTGGGAACCCATCGAAGGCGATCTGGCGACGCCGCTGGGATTTCGGGCTGCGGCGGTCGCCGCCGGAATCAAGAAGACGCGCGATGCATTGGATTTGGCGCTGGTCTTTTCCGATTCGCCGGCGACGACGGCTGCGGGTGTTTTCACTACCAATCAAGTCGCGGCGGCGCCGGTTTTGCTTTCGAGGCAAAACCTGGTGGAAAGCCGGGGACGCTGCCGCGCCATCCTTGTCAATTCCGGAAATGCCAATGCCTGCACCGGAAGGGAGGGGATGCACACGGCGGAGGAAACGGCCCGCGCCACCGCAGAAGTGTTGGAAATCGAACCCGCGCAGGTTCTGCTGGCTTCGACGGGAGTCATCGGCGTCGCGCTCAAGGCGGACCTTATTCTTCAACAACTCCCCCATCTGAAAGAAATGCTTTGCAAGGAGAACGCCCCGGCCGTCGCCCACGCCATCATGACCACGGACACTGTCCCCAAGACTTGCGTGGTGCGGTCGGAAGCAAGAGGCAAGGCCGTGCATATTGCCGGCATTGCCAAAGGGGCGGGGATGATTCATCCGCACATGGCCACCATGCTTTCCTTTATCACCACGGACGCCGCCATGGGTGAGCGCATGCTGCACAACCTGCTCATAGGGGCGACGGAGGATTCCTTCAATCGCGTCACCGTAGACGGCGACACCTCCACCAATGACACCGTCTTGGCGTTGGCCAGCGGCCTTACGGAGGCGGCGGTGATTCCCGGAAACGACAGCCGCGCCTGGTTTGCGGAGGGATTAACACTGGTATGCCAGACGCTGGCGCGTATGATTGCGCGTGACGGCGAGGGTGCTTCCAAGCTGATCATCGTGGAGGTGGTGGGGGCGCGGACACCCCTGGATGCTGACCGCGTGGCGCGCGCCATTGCCAATTCTCCGTTGGTGAAGACGGCGCTGGCGGGCGCCGACCCGAATTGGGGCCGCATTCTCTGCGCCGCGGGTTACTCCGGCGCGAAATTCGATCCCAACCGGGTTGACGTTAGCGCCAACCACCTGGCGCTCTGCCGCAAAGGCGTCGATGCCGGCTTCGACGAAGCCGCTGCTCACCGTGAGCTTGAGCAGAAGGAAATCTTGCTGCACGTGGATCTTCACGCGGGAAGGGCCACCGCCCGTATATGGACCTGCGACTTAACGCGGGGGTACATCGATATCAACGCATCGTACCGGAGCTAACAGATATCGGGAGATCGGATGAGCAAGAAACGAATCCCGTGCGGAGAGTTTTTTGTTCACCCGATCACCGGATTACCCGATCATCCGATTCTCTATTGCCCGTCGATGAACGGCCGCAGGTAAACCGCGGAAGCGCGAATTTCCTCGATGCCGCTCAATCCATCTTCAATGGAAACCCACCCATCAAACCCCACTTCCCGCAGGGTGCGGAAGATCTGTGGGTAATTATTCATTCCTTTGCCCACCTCGCCGTGGGTCAGAATCGCCGCGTACCCAAGCGAATCCTCCACCTCCCTTAGTTCCTCGATGGTGTGCCCGGGTTTCAGGTGGCGGTCGCTGGCGTGCATGGTCACGACGCGATGTTTGACCGTCTCGAGCAATTCAACCGGGTCCTCGCCGGCCAGAATGGCATTGGAGGGATCAAATTGCACGCCGAACCACGGCGAAT
>JBEKQO010000008.1:0-111411 GCA_049519635.1 Terriglobia bacterium
ACGGCGCGCCACCCCTCCTCATCTGAGGAGGGGAGCATTTTCAACAACTCCCCTCCTGATTCAGGAGGGGTGGCGCGCCGTGCGCCGGGGTGGTATTGATACTGACAGAGCCACCGCGTTTTTCCGCAGCGCGCGAAGCCCCCGCCCTTTCGGCAGCGTCCAAGCGCGGTGAGAAATCCGGGCCGGCTTGTCACTCTTCACTCGTCACTGTTCTCGTCACTGTTCTTGTCGCGTCGATCTTCAGCCACAAGAGTCCGGCGAGAAAATACACCACCCCGGCGCTCATCAACATCATGTCAAACGAATGGAACCTGGTGTAGATCCAGGCCGCCGCCACGGGTGAGATAAATGCTGTGGCGCAGGATCCCGTATTCATAAAAGCCGAAACCGTACCGCCAAAGTCTCCGCCCACTTCCAGGCAGACGGCCCACGCGATGGGCATCGCCAGGTCCAGGCCCATTTCCGCCAGCATCAGGCAGAGGATGGCCGGCCCTGCCTTCTCCATAAACCCCGCCGCGACGAAGCCCACGGCGGCGATGAGAAAACCTGCCAGGCCCACGATGCGTCTGCCCCACATCAAGCTCCCGATGCGCCGCACCAGCAGGTCAGACAACGCCCCTCCCGTCAAACTGCTGGCCGCGCCCACCGCGAGGGGCAATGCGGCATACATCCCGGCCCTTGGCGCGGAGACTCCGTGTTGCCGGATCAGGTACGTGGGGAGCCAAGTCAACAAGAACCAGAAGCCGTATGAGGTGGCGGAATACATCCAGAAAATCGACCATACATTTCGACTTAGCAGAATCTGTTTCCACGGGGTAGCGCCGCCGTGCGTGGTACCCGGTGAGTCCTGGTTCAGGCTGACATATTCGAGATCCGCGGCGGTCGCCTTGGGGTGTTGCGCTGGGTCATCACGATACATATACCAGAAGATCGCACACCAGGCCCCTCCCACCAGCCCAAAGAGGGGGAAGGGAACTCGCCACCCGAACCAGCCGAGGAACAAAGTGGCGAGCAGAGGAGCGATAGCTCCCCCGATGCGCGCGCCCATCCACATCACGCCGCTGGCACGCCCCCGATCCGCGGGGTGAAACCAGTGCCCAATGGCTCGCGCCAGGGAAGGGAAGGCGCCGGCCTCGGCGGCGCCGAAGAGGAATCTAACGAGGATGAGCCCCCGGAACTCCCATACGCATCCCGTCAACGCCGTGAAAATCGACCAGAGCGCAACAATCCAGGTGAGCATTCGGCGTTGCCCCAAGCGGTCGGTGAGCCAGCCCGTGGGGATTTCCGCGATCCCATAGGCCACGGCAAAAACGCCGAAGACATATGCCATCTGCATCTCGGAGAGTTTCAGCGTGCTCATGATGTCGGGCGTGGCCACGGAAATACAGACTCGATCCAGATAAGTGATACCCGCGGCCAGCGCGACGAGGGCCAGGATGCGGCTGCGAAGCGGAATGTTCAGTCCCTGGGGCATCGTGGGGAATCGAAAATTTCAAACGTTTCCAAGGTGATAGCGCGCGAGCTTTTCCTTCATCCCGGGACGATCAAGTACCTTCCGGTTGACGATGTAAGGCGGCGCGTTTCCTTGGGAAACCGCCACAACGCTTCGGCACGCCGAAAGACTGGTGTCGCGAACGCACTCATGGGTTCGGGCGATCACGTGGGGCGAGAGGATTACGTTTTCCAGTTCCAGCAAGGGATGGCCGGCGGGGACGGGTTCCGTTTCAAACACGTCCAGTGCCGCGCCGGCAATCTTGTGCTCGCGCAGCGCCGTGATCAGGGCGGGTTCGTTCACAATCGCGCCTCGGGCGGTGTTAATCAGGTAGGCGGTAGGCTTCATCAGCGCCAGTTGACGGGCGCCGATCATCCCGCGGGTCTTCTCGTTCAAGGGGCAGTGGATGGAAATGAAGTCGCTTTCGCGCATCACGGTGTCGAGGTCGGTATACTCGACGCCCGCGGCGATCTCTTCGGCAATCGGCGCACCGGGCACGTAGGCCAGCAGCCGGCGGAACCCCACGCCGCGGGCCAGGCGGAACAATTCGCGTCCGATGTTCCCGAGCCCCACGACCCCGAGGGTTTTGCCCGCGATGTTGAAGCCCATCGGGGCCTGCTCCCGCCAACGGCCCGCCCGGCAATTGCGGTCGTGGGTGCGAAAGTTCTTGGCGAGCGCGAAGATCAATCCCAGGGCGCCCTCAGCAACCGGGCGCCCCACAGAGTCGGGGGTGATCGCCAAAATCACGGAGGCCTCCGTGCAAGCCGGCACGTCGATCCGGTCATAACCCACGCCCCAGCGCGCGATGATTGCCAGCCGTTCAACTCCCCGAAAGCTTTCAGCCGGAAAGCGGTAATCCAGCGCGATCGCGGCGTCGTAGCGATTGAGAATTTCCGCCACAGCTATGCCCGCCGTATCCGGCATGTATTCCCACTCGACTCCAGTGGCCGGCTTCAGGACTTCCTCGATCCCCGGGTCCAGCACCCCGCTGACCTGCGTCACGAAATCGGGAGTAATACCTATCCGAAATGGTGTCTTGCCGCTCACGTTTTCATCTGCTCGCTGTCTGGCGAAGCAACTGACGGGCTCGACTTGGGTCAGAAGTTCGCCGCGCTCGGGGAAGGGAATCGGGCTTCCCCTTCATCTTAGAATCGCCGGTATGACACGAAGTCGAGTAAGTCTATAATAGGTAGGGGGTGTCGTGCGCAATAATTCCATACGCCCAGTTTCACACCTTTATAGGTGCGCCGGTTAAGTCCAGCTTGCAGTTCATTGGGAGGGAGAGGGAAATTCATGAAAGAAATCGGACGGCGTACGTTTCTCAAGTCAGTGACGGCAGGTTTGGCGTCGAGTCCCGTTATCCTTATGGCGACAACACCCAGAAAAACCGACATGCGGATCGAAAGCATCAGCACGGAGTACCAGGCATACACTTATCGGGTACCGATCAAGTTTGGCGGGCTTGTTTCCAACCGGATCACACTTTTGAACGTGAACTGTGAGGTGAGTTCGGTGGGGGGGAAGACCGCCAAGGGCTTCGGCTCCATGCCGCTCTCTAACACCTGGGCTTTTCCGTCGCGCAAGTTGTCATTCGACGCCACCCTGAACGCCATGAAAACCCTGGCCGAGCAAATCTCTAAGCTGACCGGGAGTTACAAGGAATACGGGCATCCCATCGATCTCACTTGGCAACTCGAGCCGCAGTACTTAAAGGCCGCCGGTGAGATTTCGCAAGCGCAAAACCTTGTCGAACCTATCCCCAAGCTTTGCACGTTGGTCACCGCCAGCGCTTTTGACGCTGCTCTTCATGACGCGTACGGAAAGCTGCACGGGCTGAACTGCTACCACACTTACGGGCCGGAGTTTATGAACCACGACCTGGCCTACTATGTGGGATCGGCAGATAACGAGAATTACAAGGGAGAATACCCCAACAAATACATCCGGCAGGAACCTGTTGCGCGCATGCCGCTCTATCACTTGGTTTCAGCCATTGATCCCCTGGTGGAATCCGACATCCAGCACCGAGTCAACGACGGCTTGCCGGAGACACTGCCCGAGTGGATCAATTACAATGGGTTGACCCATTTCAAGATCAAGCTGGACGGCGACGACCTCAAGTGGGACTCCGAGCGCGTACTCAGCGTCGACCGGGTCGTCACAGAAACCGAGAAGAAGCGGGGCGTAACGGATTGGGTATACTCGCTCGACTTTAACGAACGGTGCCCGAACGTCCAGTATCTGGTGGATTTCCTGCACTTGGTCAAAGAGAAGACGCCAGGAGGATTCGAGCGGATCCAGTACGTGGAACAGCCCACGGCGCGCGACCTTGAGACTCACCGGCAGAACATCATGTTCGAAGCCGCCAAGATCAAGCCCGTGGTGATTGACGAATCGTTGACCGGCGTCGATGCCCTGATGCTATCGCGCGAGATGGGCTACACGGGCGCGGCGCTGAAGGCCTGTAAGGGACAAAGCGCCATGATGGTCATCGCCTCGGTGGCCGAAAGGCACAAGATGTTTCTGTGTGTGCAGGACCTGACTTGCCCCGGCGCCAGCCTGATCCAATCGGCCAGTCTCGCGGCCCACGTCCCCGGCGTCAAGGCGATTGAAGCCAATTCGCGCCAATTTGTTCCTGCGGCAAACGAGGGTTGGGTAAAGCGTTTCCCCGGCGTCTTCATTATCAAGGACGGCACTATGGACACATCCCATTTGGATGGCTTGGGAATTGGCGCCGTACCGGCTTAATCGCCCGAGGGCTTTTCACCAAGGGGCGGGAATACCGTCGCATTACAGGCTGCGGAGAAACTTGTAGGTACTGTTATTCTGAGCATTGACAGCCTTGCGGTTGCCCATGATAGGCGGAAACTCTGGCCGAGGAAGAATCTCGCATTGCTTTAAAAATACTCCTAGCGAGATCCTCCGCGCAGTTTACCCTGAGCTGCAGAGCGAGATCCTTCGCTGCTGCTCAGGATGACAGATTGGGTGATGGGTTCTGCCAGTCAAGTTTCTGCCGATCATGGGCAGCCGAAAGGCTGGCAATGCTCAGAATGACAGCGAATGGGCTCAGGATGACAGCACGCAAGGTTTTTCCGCAAGCGCTAAAGCTGTTCCCTTCTTGCAGCCTCATGCGAGCGGAATAGGTAACGCAGGGCATCTTCATTGTTCGATCCAGGAGGAATGCGAAATGAGCGAATCTCTATCAAGGCGTGAGTTTCTGCAAGTATCGTCCGCGGCTGCTTGGGTGGCAGGCAGCGTCCCTCTTTCCGCGCATGCGGCGCCTCCAACGCCTGCCCGAGAGCCCTACCGGGGTACCTTCTGCCTCTTCTCGAAACCGGTTCCGCAATTAAGCTGGCAAGAGTTGGCGCAGAGCGCCAAGCGCGCCGGCTTCGGGGGAATCGATTTGACGGTGCGGAGGGAAGGACACGTCTTGCCGAAAAACGTTGTGGAGGACTTACCGAAGGCGGTCGCCATCATTCGGGGCGAGGGCATGGAAGTTCCGATGATTACCACCGAACTTCTGACCGCCGACGACCCCACGGCAGATCCGATTCTGAGCACGGCCGGCAAGCTCTCCATCCCCGTCATCAAACCGGGCTACTACCACTATAAGTTTGTGGATGTGCGAAAAGAACTGGAAGAGGCCGGCGCCCAATTCCGCACCTTGGTAGACCTTGCACACCGGCACGGGGTTCAGGTGGGATTCCATAATCACTCCGGCTATATCGGTGCGCCGGTTTGGGACATCGCGGAGGTGATGGATCCGTTGGACCCCAAGGCCGCAGGATACTATTTCGATCTTGCCCACGCTACCATCGAAGGCGGCTTGGGCGGCTGGAGAATCTCCAGCAACCTGATCATGCCGCGCCTGAAGATGATTTCAGCCAAAGACTTCTATTGGGATAAGGATGGAGCGCGAGATTGGCGCATACGGACCTGCCCCTTCGGCGAGGGCATGTGCCACTGGAAGGAGTATCTGAAGACCGTGGCAGCATCGAACTTCCACGGGCTGATTTCGTACCAACTGGAGTACGAAATCGAAGGCGTGTCGGACGACCAGGGCCGGGCCCTGTCACGTGACAAATGTGACGTGGTGATGGCGTCTGCCACCAAGGATCTCGCCGCCCTGAAGGCGCTGGTGCGCGAAGCGTACGAGGGGGCGTAAGGGCCAGCCCCGGGAAGAGGCAACGGATTTAGGCCGGCAGCACAACGTCGTTCAGCGTCGCCCCATGCGCTCGGCGACAGTCCTTGAGCGCCTCAGTCCTCTCCCGGCCCAGCTAGCGAGCAAGGAGGAAGGCCGCGCCTCTCCGCCGTCGCTCAGGGGGAATCGCCCCCCGCCGGCGATGTTGTTCTCTTTGCTCGGCGAGATGAGGGACTTGAACTTGACGCCCATTCCCCAGCGTAGGAGCACGCCGCGCATGCTCCTACCCCCGGGGAGCTTGCCGGGCCTATATGCCGGACCGGCCATTAGATCTTGATAAATTCCTTTTTGCGATACATCCAATAAAGTATTAACCAGATAATGCTAAATGCCGCGCCGGCCTCGACAAATGCCGCCCAACGGCCGATCAGCGGCAGCAGGTTTCCCACGAAGAGGTTGCCCACGAGGCGGAAATCAAAGACTTGAGTGGCAACGTAAACCGCAATGGAATTCATGCCGATCACGATAAATCCAAAGGCCCACTTTTTGTAGCCGAGCACATCGATGATCCAGTAGAAGAGCGCCAAGGCGATAAAGCTCACGCCGCCGGAGACCAGCACGTAGGAGCTTGTCCACATCAGCTTGATCACCGGGAACGACAGACTCCAGACGAGTCCCCCCACCAAGCTCACCGCGCCCGCAGCCAGCAGGCGATAGACCTTGCTCATGGGCGCACGGCCGGACATCAGCACCTGCCCGGCCAGCACGCCCAGCAAGACGGAGGCGCCGAAACCCAGATAGCTCAGGAACCAGGTATTCTTACCATAATGCAAGTGGCCGAGAACAAGCTGGTCCACGTAGGTCGGCAGGTTGCCGCTCGGAGTCAAGACTCCCGCGCCGACCCCGGGCACAGGGATCAGCATGACCATGGCCCAATAGGCAAGCAGCAGAGCGGCGATGGTGGCGGCATGCCACTTCGGCTTCACCTTCAATACCACGAAGGTCGCCACCAGGTAGCCCGCCGCGAGTCCATGCAGCACGCTGTAACAGGGGCGGAATCGCCACCAATTAAACAGCAGGAGATCTCCCTGCGTGACCGTTCCCAGGCAGAACATGACGATGGCCCGCCAAACGGCGTGGAGCAGCAGGGTGCGGTCACTTTCACCCCTGGCCCGCCGGTTCGCGACCCCCAGCGGAATGGCCGCCCCCATGATGAACATAAAGAGCGGCCAGATGAGGTCATAAAAATGCATGCCCTGCCAGGGCACATGGTCGAACTGTTCCAGGAGCTTGTCGAAAAAGGGGCGGTGGATGATCTTGCCCAGACCGAACAGGATCGCGGTGCCGCCGGTAATCCAGAACATATCGAAACCACGAAGCGCATCGAGCGAGACCAATCTTTCCCTGCGCGGCGGCGAGGTGGGGACTGCCTCACCTCCAGGCTCCCGACGTTCTGTTTCAATTTCCGTGGCTTTCATGGATTTCTCCTCGAGCGGCCTTCCCCGTTGGAAATGTCTGCTTCATTCGTATTTTGGAGCCCGCGGCCTGCGCCTCGAATATCGGATTTTGCAGCCGCAGGAATGTTTCGGGTGAGCTACGGTATTCATCGTGAACCCGCCGTCATCAAGCTTGTCCAATATGCGCAGCGTTCAGTGAGGCCTGGCCTGCGGCTTCGCCGCTTGCTGTGCGGAAAGGCTGGGCCTTCCCGCCGTGCGAGAACAGCAACCAACCTCATCCGCGCCGCCTGGAAGGCTATGCCTTCCAGGCGGCGCGGATGAGAAATAATCATGGGACTCGGCCCGGAAAGGCGGAGCCTTTCCGCACGGCGGAGCGGCAGAGCCGCGGGGTAGCCACCCTCTTCCCGCTGACGGGCTTGTCCGGCACACATTGATTGCTGCGCCTCGCCGCGGCCGAGATGATCCTAGCATTTAACCGCGCATTTGCTCCAGCTAATCCTCTTACCGGTAGTGGTGTCATTTGCTGTGGCACGGCCCTCGTGGCCGTGACCGTTCACGGGCGGGACGCCCGTGCCACCTCCAAATGACACCACTACCCTCTTACTTGGCGGGTGCACACGGTCATTGCTCTCGTGACCATGGGTTTTCCTTTCCTTGAAGAACCTACGGTCAACTCCCAAGAGGGATTGACCGCAGCTCCCGCTGATGCGTTGGATGTTGAAAGGATTGATTACCACGAGACGACGAAAGGAAAGATACCATGCCCGCGAAAAACCCGCCCCCATCACGGGCGGAGAGTTCGAACCGCTGGCCTTGAACCATGGGGCCTGTCCGTGAATCTGCGTAGGCAGTCTTCTGTCGTCCTGTTTCCGTTCGAGGTTGATTCACCGCTGCCAGAGGACGGCATCGACTTCCAGGGGCACGGCAACGCCGTCGTAGTGCGGTATGATGCGCGCCGTATAGTCCTTGGCGGAGCGGGTCGCCGGGACTGAGGCGCGATAGATCCGCCCATGCGGCTCGCCGGAAGGTGGTTCAACACGCATCATCTCCTGCCGGACCGGACCGCTGCCATCGATCTCCATAGCACACAATTCGACTCGCACGGTGTTCGGATCGAGGTCATGGAGAAACACTTCTGCCTCAAAATTGTGCTGGGTCGCATCGGTCTGTACCTTCACGTCGCCAAAGCGCAGCGTGGCCCATTTCTCTTTCAGAGTATGTTCCCAATTGACGATGTTTCTGCCCCCCGCGCCTTTATCGGCAGCGCGTTTGCGGTAGGCGGCCGCAGCCGGAAGGTAGTGTTGCTCGGTGTATTCGCGCACCGCCCGGTCGGCGGAAAAGCGCGGTGTCAAACTCGCCATGCTTTTGCGCATCCGCGCCACCCATGCCGTGGGGATGCCCTGCCCGTCGCGGGCATAAAACTCAGGAACCACTTCCCGCTCCAGCAGGTCGTAGAGCGCCTCCGCTTCGACAGCGTCCCAAGCCGGATCGTCGCCATGCTCCCGACCGTCCCCCAACGCCCAACCCACTTCCGGCGTGTAGGCTTCCGCCCACCAGCCGTCCAATTCCGAAAGGTTGAGGCCTCCATTGACCAGCACCTTCATGCCGCTCGTCCCGCTCGCTTCCCAAGGCCGCCGCGGCGTGTTGATCCAGACGTCCACGCCTTGCACCAAGTGCTCGGTCAAGAGCATGTCGTAATCGCTCACGAAGATGATGTGGGGCCGGGTGGCGGGCTGGCGGATGAAATTTATCCATTCATGGATCATGGCCTGCCCTGCCTGGTCCGCAGGATGCGCCTTGCCGGCGATGATGAGTTGCACGGGGCGCTCAGGATTAGCCAAAATGCGCAACAAGCGCGCCGGATCGTGCAGCAGCAGGTTCGGCCTCTTGTAGGTCGCAAAGCGCCGGGCAAAGCCCAGCGTTAGGGCGTTGGGATCAAAGAGATGCTTGGCGGCTTCGACCCCCTCGGGCGGCGCGCCGGCTAATGACAATTCCAATGACAATCGTTCGCGAGCATACTCCACCAGAGACTTGCTGGCGGCGGTCCGAAATTGCCAGAGCCTGGCGTCAGTGACGCAATGCATATCCTGCTCCAGTGTGTCCGTCGTGCCCAGCCAACGGCCTTTTCCACAGCATTCCGTCCAAAGATCGTCGGCAGCGGCCGAGTCCCAGGTAGGCACGTGGACTCCGTTGGTGATGTGCCCAATGGGGACATCCTCCTCTGGCCAACGCGGAAACAGCGGCAGGAAGAGGCGCCGGCTGACCTTCCCGTGCAAGCGGCTTACACCATTCACCGCGCCGCTCCCGTGGATGGCCAGATACGCCATGTTGAAAGGCTCCGACGAGTCGTCCGGGTTCAGGCGTCCCAGGGCCAGCAAATCATGGATGGGAATGCCGAGCATCTTTTCCGCATACTTCCCAGCATACTGCTCGATGAGGGTTGGGGCGAAACGGTCAAAACCGGCGGCCACTGCCGTGTGGGTGGTGAAGAGATTTCCCGCTCGAGTGGCGGCCAATGCCGCTTCGAAGGGCTGCCCTGTCTCCTCCATGAAGTTGCGGGCGCGCTCCAGTACGGCAAAGGCCGCGTGCCCTTCATTCAGGTGGCAGACCTCCGGTTGTAACCCCAGCGTGCGGAGCAGCCGCCATCCGCCAACTCCGAGGAGCAGTTCCTGCTTTAGGCGCAACTCCGGCCCGCCCCCGTACAGTTCGCTAGTGATACCTCGATGGACCGGAAAGTTCGCCGCGTCATTGCTGTCGAGAAGGTAAAGCTTTACCCTGCCGACCTGGACCTGCCAGGCGCGCAGCCACACCGAGAATCCCGGCAACGCAATCTCCAACCGTAACCACTCCCCGTTGGGTTGGCGCAACGGCGCGATCGGCAACTGTCCGGGATCGTTATACGGATAGAGGGCCTGTTGTGCTCCGTCCTTGTCGATCTCCTGGCGAAAATAGCCCTGCTGGTAGAGCAGTCCCACGCCCACCACCGGCACACCCAGATCGCTGGCGGCTTTGAGTTGATCACCGGCCACATTACCCAGCCCGCCCGAGTAGATGGGCAAAGCCTCGCTCAGCATGAATTCCATGCTGAAATACGCGGCGCAGGTCAGCGAACTCTGCGCATGATGGTGTTGAAACCACGCGGGCGCTTGCAGGGCTTTCCGCCGGGTCTCAACCAAGCCATCCACGCTTTTCCGAAAAACGGGGTCAGCCAACACGCGCTCAATCTGGTCGCGCGCGACCGTTTGCAGGACCACCCAGGGGTTATGCGTGATCTCCCACAGTTTGGGATCGAGCTGCCGCCACACTTCGTCGGTGGCATGATTCCACGACCAGCGCATATTCAAGGCAAGCTCCGCCAGGGAGTCGAATCCCTCGATTTCCGTGGGTAGAAGGTTGTAGATCGGGTGGCTCACACGGGTATGTTCGCTCATGATTCTCCTTTGGTTTCGGCGCCGCCGCCAGAGTATCGCTGACGATCGTCCGCGCTTCCTTCGGAATGCGGCGCGAAAGATTATCTTCGCGGAAGCCTTCCGCATGCCGGCCCGCATTTCTCGCTTCGATGTTGGAACTGCGGCGCTTCACGGGCTGCGGAAAAATTTGCCCGTGCTGTCATCCTGAGCCCATTCTCTGTCATTCTGACCGCAGCGAAGAATCTCGCTCTGACAAGGGTAGCGCGACCTGTCCTTTAGGTCGGCGGCTTTTCCTTGTCCATCCGGGACGAGCCGCGGACCTAACCCGGATTTCTCACCACGACTCTGGAAGGGCGGGGCTTTAGCCCCGCCGTTGCAAGGCCGTCCTGATTATTTCCAAGTCCCGCACCCCGCGCAGCTTTCAGCCGCAAGCTGCGCGGGGTGCGGGAGGAATAGAGGGGGGGAGCCGCGATTTCGGCGGGGCTGAAGCCCCGCCCTTCCATGCATCGTCCAAACCTGGTGAGAAGTCCCGGCTAAAAGCAGGTCCACGCTACCCCTTCTTGTCAGTAGCACCCCGGCGCTCGGCGCGCCACCCCTCCTCATCGGAGGAGGGAAGTTCCTTCATAACTCCCCTCCTGGTTCAGGAGGGGTGGCGCCCCTGGCGACGGGGTGGTTGTCCGCGGTGACGCGCTTTTCCGCAGCCTGTTTAGCCCCGCCCTTCCAGAACCGTGGTGAGAAATGCGGACTAGGCGTGGCACCACCCCCACGGTAGGCAAGCGCATCCTCATCCACGACCCAGGTCGTAAATCCTTTCGCCGGGCGGAGGAGCCCGTCGGCTGGATTCGATTGTAGATACTCACGAAGCCCTGAGAGTGGCCGCCACCACAAGCATCTTAATAGTTACCCATCCGGTTCGCCAGCCTTAAGCGGGTTTGGGCGGGATGTCCTCAGTCTTGCCCTGATCCTCATGGGTGTGTACTGGCCTTCCGGGGTGGTCTTCGGCTTCCTCGACACCTTCCGCGATCCCGGCCTCGAAGGCCTGATCCGTGTCAGCGAGTTCTTCCACGCTCTCCTCAGCCGCGTCCGCTTCCTGTGAGAGTCCTTGCGTATCACCTGATTGCCCGGCGCTGTCCGGGCCCACCTGTCCCGGATCGCTTCCGAGTTCATCGAGTTGCGCTTCGTTGTCCTGCGAGCGACGTTTCGCCATGAAAACCTCCATATGATGCCCGGCATTGAGGGCCAGATTTTGTCCACGGACCAGGGCAGCCTTCTTCTCCCCTTCGCGATGAGACTTCCTGGTCGCAACGGTGACGGTTCAGAATACCTGTTGTGAGCGCCTCATGCTCTCCGAGGGAACAAGTTATCCGTCAGATCCATGCTATGCCCTACCCGCATTCCTTACCACGCTGGACGCCTGTGGGGTGGCCGCCGGAAGGGCGTGGATTTACAGGCTGCGTAAAAGCTCGTTGGCTGGGTCAGTATCAACACCGCCCCCTAATCGCCTTGCCGGCACCACCCGTGAATTCCTGTTCAGCACCACCCCGGCGCTCGGCGCGCCACCCCTCCTCATCTGAGGAGGGGAGCGTTTTCAACAATTCCCCTCCTGATTCAGAAGGGGTGGCGCCTTGAGCGCCGGGGTGGTTGTCCGTGGGGGGACGTTTTCCCGCAGCCTGTGAAGCCCGCCCTGCTGAGCCCGTGTTGAGGAGTGCGCGCCAGTTCTCATTCCCCTCACCCCTTGCTCGCCGTGCGGCCTTGGAGTTCCTTTGTGTCTGGCGCCCAATAAGGCGAGCGGGCGTAATAATCGTAAAGCCGGTTCTCATACTCACGGGTGACGGGAACAGAATCGTCCCACTCGGGGCCGTTCTGAATGGTTTCCCGGGTAAGATCGACGTAGACTTTGGAGGTTGCCCAACTCACACGGTTGATCCACTGAGGCGATACCAGCACCTTTTTTCCAGGCCACCAGTTCCGCGTATCCACCTGGAGGTATCGAATGGCCCAGGATTCATCATCCACAATGAAGTCCCGCACGTGGCCAATCTCACCATTGGCCGCCTCGAGGTGATAACCCGTCACCTCGGCGGTGCTGCGCAGATGTGAGTCCACCGGCTCGAGTTCCGCCCGGGCTTGCAAGGCTTCCGCTTCCACCACCGCTTCCATTTGCACCGCCATGGCATTCGGGTAATCGGGCGCAGCCCAATAGGTAGGGTAACCGTAATACCCCAGATACGCGGCCTCGTGCTGCCGCGAGACGGGTTTGTGGGTATCGATGGGGGGGCTGTCCTCCACCTGCTTTTTCGTCAGCGCCACATCGAGGAGCCTCGATTGCCAATCCGTCTGGCGGAGGGCCAGGGGCGAGACCAGCACCAGCCGGCCCCCTAGCCAATCTCCGGCATTGACCACCAGGTAGCGGATGGCCCAGCTCTGATCGTCAAAATAGAACTGATCCACTATTCCCATATCCCCATCCCGGGCCCGGATCGTAAAGCCCTTTAAACGGGTGACATTTCTCAACATTGTTTTGCCCTCCTTGGCGACGGTGCGATAACCCCTTTCCTCGATTTGCCGAGGTAAGAGCGACACCCTCACGGGCGCCACGGATCGGTTCTCCCTCAGCGCCGCCATGATCACATTAAGCAGACAAAGGCCGCCTGGCTGTTCAATATTGAACAGCATCCGTAGGGGGCCCCAGGCCGTGCTCCAGCCGATGCGCGAGGTGGGCAAAGTTACGCGAATTCCCCAGGGGTAGCGCAGTGCCCGCTCTCCGGCGCTGCGGCTTTCCCAGCGGCGCCGTGGAAAAGCCGCAAGGCTGGAAAACGAGCCTTGCGCTACATTTTACCCATGGCGCGGGCTTATTACCGGCCGCCAAGAGATAATCCCTATTTCATTTGCCCGCGCTCGAAACACGATGTTGTGTAAAAATCGTGGTCGGGCCGCCCAAATCACATCGCGGTGGAAAAGCTGCAAGATTGAAGCGCGAGCCATACGCCACATTTTCTCAAGAAAAGTGCCGTTGCGCCGTTACTTCTGGCCGTGGGCGTCAAATTGCCAGCCTAATAGTTGGAGGACTATATCTAAGTGAAATCGCGCTGCCATCGGTACGAGGATCGCCGCCCCTTCCGGACGGCAAAGCGGAAACGGGTAGGTCTGCAACCCCCGGCCTATTGCCTGGGCTGCGTAGGAACGCCCCGACAGGGCTTAATTACGGGTGCGGCGGATTGCCAATTTGTCCATGAAAGTCAGAATGGGAGCCCCGCACACAAGAAAGTATCAAAATGAAGGTCGATTCCGATTACTTATTGAAAACAAAGGGCGATTAAAGTGACATAATGTCCGATGCCGATGAGTCATTGAAAATAAATAACTTAGCTATAAGGCCGATGAGTTGGTGAAACTAAAAGAGATATCGAGATTAACGGGCGCAAAACGCAAGAAAAAGGGCTCAAATCCCCGCTTGGCCGATAACTTATAGAAAACACATAACTTGTATCATATGATATCCGCATATGCCGATATGTTGATGAAAGGGAAAGACTTACAATCGTGGCAAGCGCCGGCCTCTAGGTCGGTAGACATTGAACCAAAGTTCGGCGCATCACCACCACGTGCGCAGGGGCAGGGAAATCAAGGAACCGCGCCCCAATGGAAGTGGTGAAGGCGGAGTGACGTCGCGGCCCTCCCAGCCGCTGTGTTACCATTAATTTTCAACGCCGCCTTGGTGGAGTGCGAACCCATCCTGCCCCGATTGAAGATTGCGGGTTTCATTCCTGCGAGGTTCTAAAATGAGTCCCGATTTCGACGCCTTAATCGCTGCCTCGATCCAAGAAAGTATTAACGTCAAACAGGCGCTGCTTGCCGACAAACATCTATGCGGCCAAATTGCTGACGTCGTCAAGGAGTTCGTCTCGGCGTTGAGCCATGGGCACAAGATCCTTTTATTTGGCAATGGCGGCAGCGCTGCCGACGCGCAACACATTGCCGCCGAGTTCGTGGGAAGGTTTCAGATGGAGCGCACCCCGCTGCCCGCGCTCGCCCTGACCGTGAACACCTCCGCACTCACGGGAATCGGCAATGATTATGCCTACGAAAATGTGTTTTCCCGGCAGATTGAAGCTTTGGGCTCAACCGGCGATGTGGCCGTGGGATTCTCCACGAGCGGAAAGTCACCCAACGTTCTGAAGGCGCTGGCGGTGGCAAAGTCAAAGGGATTGGTCACTGTGGCGTTAACAGGAAAATTCGGAAGCCAGTTGCAGGAGGTTTCGCGCTACTGCCTTTGCGTGCCCTCGGTCGAGACTCCACGCATCCAGGAATCCCACATCCTGATCGGCCACATCGTTTCGCAGATTACGGAAATGGAACTCTTCGCCAAGTAATCGCCGGGGCGTCGATGCATGGTGGGAAATGCGGGTTAATCCTTTGCCACTGCCGCCAGGATTTCCTGGGGCGATGCTGTGCCCGTCCCTTTTTTCATGACCGTGATCGAGGCCACGATATTGCCGAAGCTGGCAGCCTCCACAGGGTCATGCGTGACGGCCATGGTAAGGGCTGTTCCCGCGGCAAAGCTATCGCCGGCACCGCAGATGTCCACGGGTTTTTCCACCGGCCGCGCCTTGGCCAAGGTTTCTCTACCTTCTTCAAAAACCAGCGCGCCCTTGGGGCCATGGGTTAGAAAGAGCGCTTTTGCTTTCAACCTTTCGCGCAGCCGCTTAAAATCCAACGTTCCGAAAAGCTCCTTACAAGCGGCCTCCGCCTCACTCAAGTTCGGTTTTACCATCAAGTTACGGAACAGATGTATGCGCCGGCGGGAATCCGCCAGAAAGATTTTTCCCGGATACTTTGCGGCCAGCGTGATAAGCGACTCGCGCACTGACGGCGTCACGACCCCGCCGGCCGAGGTTTCCGCCTGGTCGGCCACCAACACGACGTCAAATTCATCAATGGCAGTGGAAAGGTTCGCCAGGACTCTCAATTCCGCTTCCGAGGGGAGAGGCCGGGTATTGATGTAATCTGCTCGCGGCTGGTCCTCGATGCCGGATTGACTGTTTAAAAGCTTTGTGTAGGTGAAGGTTTGCCATTCCCGGACCCCCACCATGAGGCTGGCGTCGATGCCGCGCTCCGTCAAAGAGCGCTCCAACTCGAAGCCAAATCCATCGTCACCACGCACCCCCAGCACGGCGACCTTGGCCGGCCCCAATGCGGCGAGATTATTGGCCACGGTTCCGCCGCCGCCGGGAGTAACTTCCGAGGCTACGATTCCCAGACGAGGAATCCCGGTTTCTGCCGAGGGCTCGGAGGTAGAGGGATCGTAAGTGCACCAGCGGTCCAGGCAGATGTCTCCCACTACCAAGGCCCGCAGTTTTTTGAAGCCGTCGAGGATTTCAGCAATGGTCATGGTTGCAGCTCCCAAAGGGTTCAGTACAGAACTTACGAAATATCGTTTGCTAGGGCCCGCGGATATAGCTCGCCCTGAGCTTATTGCTTCGCGAAGATTATCGGAGAGACTTTTTTCATGTACCCGCCCACCGATGGTCCTGCAACACCCGCCAATCCTGCTGCATTCTCATTTTCATCGGCGGGTACACCTGCCACCACTGCCAATCCGCTTCTGTCTTCGGTATGCATTTGAATAAAGGGTATGGGGTCTCCCCCCCTCGGAGAGGTACGTTCCACCAAAGTACAGAGCGATGCAGCAAACACTTGGTTATCCCCGGCGGCGTCACGCAATTTTTGGGTTAACACTTCCGGGCTATCGTTCTGGTCTGTTTCAATAAGATTAACTTTCCCGCTTTCATCGGCCACCGCAGCGAGAGGATGGACCAACATTTCTTTCTTTAGACGGCTGCGAACTTCTGCCACCAGGGCTTGGTTCAAACGGCGCATGCGCACCATGGGGGGCTTATCCGCGATAGACTTTTCCACAAAATCGCGGAGAGATTTGACGAACGCTTTTTGATCAGGAACGTCTGCCATTTTCCCGCTCTCCTTCCCTTAACTTCGGAATGACCCTCACTTTGTCCCGCCTTCCACTAACCAGATAAAAGCGCCGAGTAGCCAACACCGAGTTCATCCGCTGCTCGCGGAGGCCAAGAGCGCGCGCCGCAAGGCTGCCACGGTCGCGCGATGATCTCCACAAAGATAAAAACTTTCTCCCCCATCGGCCACGGTCCTTACCAGGATCGTTTTGTGGGGACGGAAATAATATCCCGGATCGGTCTTGGGCAATTCGTGGTGAATGTCACCTTGAATCGGCACCAGGTCGAACACGGCGGTGGTGAAATTCTTGACCACTCGTCCCTGCTGGTGCGCCACGTTGCGGACCATGGATAGCGCTTTCAGATAAACCTCCGGACCCATGATGGCGGAGCCAAAATTTAGCATGATGCCGCCCTCCAGCTTTTCCATGGTTTTGGTGAAAATTAGGAAATCACGGTAGCTGGCGGCGCCCAGCGCCTGGCCGTCGCAATTCAGGTGCTCGTGGACGATGTCGTAGCCGATACCCACGTGGACGGTGGCGGGCACCGAATGGCGATAGGCCGCGGCGAAAATGCTGAGATCCTTGTAGGGGAAAGTGCTTTCCTCAATCCGCCGTCCCACATTTTCACCCAGTCCCAGCGATAGCTCCGCGGCTTCGCGAATAATGTCATTCAACTCACCGGTTTCGCGCCAAAGACCGAATTCACCGCTGCGAATGTAGCGCGCCACGCTTTCCGTGGTGGCCCCGATACGCGCCAATTCGTAATCGTGAATCGAGCCCGCGCCGTTCAGGGCGACATGGGTAAGATAGCCGCGCTCGATGAGGTCGATCACGTGGCGGCTGGCTCCGGCCTTGATGACGTGAGCCCCCATCATCAGGATGCGGGCCGCGCCTCTTTTCCGGGCCGCGATCAGCCGTTGCGCCACTCCCTGCAACTGCGGGTGAGAGAATTCGGGCGCCGGCTCCTCGATCTTTAAGATGTAATCGAGACCCATGTCGTGCTTCCGCTCGCTCAAGGGTTTAATCAGCAATTGCGAACGGTCGAAGGTTTCATATTTCGATTTCATAACGCCACCTTGAAGAGCTGACAGCCGACAGCCAACTGCTGGCAGCCGATTAGGAAAGTTCGTCGAAAGCGCAAAATCAATAGTCCAAGCCCTTAGCCGGGGTTTCTCACCACGATTTTGGAAGGGCGGGGCTTCAGCCCCGCCGTTAGAGGGCCTTTCTGATTATTCCCGTGTCCCGCGCCCCTCGCAGCTTGCGGCTGCAAGCTCCGAGGGGCGCGGGACGGACAAGGGTTGGAGCCGCGATTTCGGCGGGGCTGAAGCCCCGCCCTTCCGACAGCCCCCAAAAGAGTTTCAGTCGGGTGAGAAATCCGGATTAGAGGCTCGGCCGCTTTTCACTGTAAGCTGTCGGCTGTTAGCCGTCAGCTACTTGGAAACAGCTTTCCCAAGAGTTCGTCACGGCAGAGGAAATTGGGGATGATGAAGTCCGCGCCGACGCTCACCAGCCGTTGGCGTTTCCACTCATCCACCACCCGGCACTCCGGTTCCGCGGTGGCGAGACCCACGGCAATTCCCCCCACGTCTTTCACGTTCTTGATCTCTACGTACCCGTCGCCGAAGCCGAGCAATTGGTCCCCCTTGCATTCGAGTCCGGAAATCATGCGCTGAATCAGGATCTCTTTGGAAAAACTCTTGTAGTCGTCCTGGGCGCCGTAAATGCCGCCTTGGAAATATTGCCTGACCTCGAGCAGCCCGGCTTCTTCCAGCGTATAGACCTCATCGGTGCCGCTGGCGCAGTACAATTTCAGGCCGCGATCGCGCAGGGATTCCAGAAAGGCTCGCGCTCCGGGCACCAGATATTTCTCCGGCGAAGCGGCGCCTCGGCGAAGGTCCTGGCGGCGGTATTCGATATTCGCCATCAGCCTTTCATGATACATGCGCTTGTAAGCAAGGGGTTCAAGAGGTTTGCCACCCCGCAACTCCACCTGGCGGGCAAGTTCCATCATCTGGTAGATCGTCTGTTCGCCGGTCAGGCGCGCCACGAAATCTTCCACCAGCGCGCGCAATGCGGCCTCGCTTTCGCCGGTGTGAAGTTCCAGGAGAATTTGCACCAGCATGGGCACCATCACGTCCACCCACCCCGCGCGGATCAGTGAGATGGTGCCGTCGAAATCAAACAAACCCACGCGAGCGTGGGCAGCAGAAACGCTGGGATTCAGGCTTTCAACCGTGTTATTCAAATTGTCGATTCACTCCCTACATAAGATTTATGCAACCAGGCTTGCCAAGGTTCGGCAATGTACCGGTAACTCTGCGGAAGGGCATCATACACCGGAGCGCGTCTGGAATCACCTGCGCCGAGTCGTCTTTCCCAATTCTGGGGAATGTATTTAAGATTTTCTGCGTGCACGACAACCAGCCGCACACGGCGGTAGTGGTGCAATTCGCTGTGGCACGGCCATCTTGGCCGTGACCGTTCACGGGCGGGACATCCGTGCCACAGCAAATGACACCACTACCCGCCCGGTCCTGCAGGTTAAGGGAAATAATTTGGAGTCTTGCGGCGGCCCGTGTGCGGGCTCATCAAGGTGGAGAATCGGTCGGGGGCGCCAATGCGCTCAGGTAACATGCTGTCGAACGCAGACGTGCAAGGGGCGCCCGCCGATCCTCGAGAGCCGGCAGCGAGCAAAGCGGAACGTGCTAGTTCTGGCTATTCAAGCCGGCGGCTTTGCGGTGCGTTACACCCTCGAGCCCGGCACGGTTCTGAATCACCACGTGCCGACCCCGTGCCATCACCAACTGCTCGCGCCGGAAAGAACTGAGGGTGCGGCTTATCGTTTCCGGCGAGAGTTCCAAGACTTCGCTGATCTCCTGCCGGGAAAGCGGCAGCGTCAAGTTCACTGTCCCATTGCTGGTAGGGGTGTCGCTGGTGACGAGCGAAAGCAGGAATGTCGCCACCTTCATGCGGGCGTCCTTAAAGCTCATGTCGGTCACCTGCGTCCGGACGCGGTCCAGTTCCCCCACCAAAAAGCGCACCATGCCGATGGCAATTTCCGGATTGGTTCGCAGGTAGGTGGAGAAATCTTCGCGGGGCGCGGCGCAAATCTCGCAGTCCCGCAGGGCCACAGCGGTTAGGGGGTAGGAGACATCCGTGAGGGCTTCCAGACCGAACAACTCACCGGGAAAGAGTACCCCGGTAATAAGATCCTTCCCATTGTCCAGGGTTTTCACCATCTTTACCAGGCCGGAGTGCAGGGCGAAGAGATGTTGCGCGATGCCCCCTTCGAAGAATAGGATTTGGTTCCGGCGATAGTGGGCGGGGCGAAACACGCAACCCAGCGCTTGAATCTGGTCGGTCGAGAGATTGCGAAACAACGAAGTTTTCAAAACGGGACAATTGGAGCATCCAGGTCCCATGACACTCTCCTCTTGGGGTTTCGGCCTTTCCTCACAATGGGATGCCGGTTGCCCTCCCCGCCTGCTGGCCAGCTTCATGCGGCCGCTGGGGCCTCTTGCGTATTCACTTTGATTCGTTCCGTATTTGCCCATTTAGGCCGCGTGGCGGATGCACCCAGCCCCCAGTTCAGAATCAACTGCGCGCGCAACCCCCACCGTGCGAGAGTCGCGATATCGGCGGGGCTAAGAACCCGCTCAATCAGCAGCCCACCCAAGGGCGTCCCACCCAGGTGAGAAATCCGGATTGAGCGTGTGCTCAATTAGCACCTGAAAACGCGCACACTCGTTTTTCTCACGCCAGCCTCTAGCACGCGGCGAGACCCAATGCGCGGTAATATCCGCATCCGAGCAAATCAGGCTGCCTGGGCCCTTCCCAGTTCGGAGAAATGACCGAGATATGGCCGGGTCACCTTCGCGAAGTCTGAGTAGCGCATGCGGATACAATCTTCGTGGGTTCCTGCGCAGAACAAAACCTTCTCCGCACTTGCCACCGCTCGGTCTACCCATACTTCAATCCCGTACAGATTGCCGAGAGGCGGTACCGCGCCAAGGTCGCAGTCTGGAAAGAGTTCTACCAGTTCACTTTCTACGAGCATCTCGAGTTGGTTCGCTTTCAGGGCTGATCTGAGCTCCTGGAAGTTCAACCGATGCGAAGCCGGCATGACCACAATAACCAGGTTATTGTCCCCACTTGCCACGACTGCCTTCACGCACTTCTTTCCCGAAACATGGAGGGAATGTGCGACCTCCTGTGCAGTAAAGGCTTGAGAGTGGTGAAGCGTCTCGTAAGGGACATTCTGGGAGTCCAAATAGTCGCGGATCCGTTGGGGTATGGCCATTTTCCCCTCCTATAAAACGAATTACGACTCTTCCCTCAGTGGGGAGCGAGGCAATCGCCCTGCCAGAATCGGGTCTTTTCGCAGCACGCCAGAAGGCTCTGTCAGGGAATGAGGGAGCCGTCTGATCCGTTGTTTTGTGATGTTTGTCAATTTTCAGGAGTCATTGATGATATCGTGAGGGCCTGGGGCAATATTCCGATTGGTTCGATGCGAAATTCGACGCATGATAGGCGCGGATTTTTTCTCTGTCCTATGTCAAAGGACATGGAAACGCGGGGTCGTCGAGTCCAGCCGCTTTAGAGGAACGACTTACCTCATTTATCCACCTGTCCGACCGCACAGACGCCCATGAGCCCTCGCTTCACCACGAAGGATGGAAATGCACCGGGTGATTCCCCTCCTGATTCAGGAGGGGGGGCGCGCATTGCGCCGGGGTGGTTATCTCCCGAAGGCAAAACCATAAAGTCGCAATCAAGCACCACCCCCTACGCTCTCCCTCAACTGAGGGGGAAGGATTTTCACGATAGCTTATGGCATTCGTTATTATGCTAGTGAATCTCCTCATAGGCGACGTTCAGAATGGGATACTTTCTCCAGTCCTTATAGTCGAAGTGCCACCACTCGGTTTCGTAAACCGTGAAGCCCTCGTCTTCCATCACGTGCCGCAGCAAAGCCCGGTCCCAACGCTCCAGCGCGGTTCCGCCGGGATAAAAGGGATAGGCGCGCTCCGTCATTTCATCATAGCCGCTTACCATGGGCACGGCGCGGCCGGTCTTCAGGTCATACATGCTAAGGTCCACCGCGCAGCCGCGATTGTGGCGGGAACCTTGTGAGGGATCGGCCACAAAGATGTGATTCGCGTCCGATACGGCATCCCAGAACATCTTGGTGACGTACCAGGGCCGGTAGGCATCATGGATGAGGAGTCCGTAGCCGAGCACGTGCAACTTCCTGCTGGCCCGCACCACGGCTTCGGCGGCGGGCCGCTGCATGAAGGCGCGAGCTTGCCGGTACATGGGACTGCTCAGAAAATTGCGCGTGCTGGCGTAGCGAATATCGAGTTTGATCGTGGGGTCGAGCTTCACCAACTCAACCAGGTCGGGCTTCAGAAAGTCGCCGCTTTCCTTCGGGGGCTGGGCGGCTAATGCATCACGTCTCAGTTCATTGACGGGCTTCAGAGGTTGAACATGAAACACTCCTCCGGAAATGTTGCCGCCCGGCCGCCGCTTGAATTCCACCCAACCGATTTTCACGCCCGTAACCGCACCGTGCGCGTCGCGCTCAAAGGTGGCTTCCTCGCGGTCATAGAGGCCGTAATCAGGAAACTGGAACACGTCTCTCGACACCTGGTTAAGCGGGGCGAACTCATACCACTCGATGAGGGCCGTAAGGTGGCCGTCTTTTTCCAGGATGTAAAGCGTGTCGTAATCCCAGCCGTATTCTCCAATGAGATCCTGCCACACTGGCGGCGGTGGCGCCGGCCAGGGCGTTTCCACCGCGTCCAGCTTCGTCGAGCCGAGCTGGAGGGCGTGATCGAGGATGGTTAGGGGGGTTCCATACGCCAGCCGGTCGTCCACCATGAGGTGGCTGGCGAAACCACGAAGCTCCACCTGGAAACCGCCGCGCGGCCGCTGCATGAGGATCCGACCCTCCTGCTCATCGAGATCGACGGCGTCAGGACCGCTTCCGTAGCGGCCCGCGAGGCGGTGCGCCAAGCTCGGGTCCACAGGCGTGGTAAGGTCGAGGGCCGGGAGCGTCTGGTGTGCGCGCGCCGCCAGCATCAGCTTGAGCGCCTCGCTCGCGATGTGGTCTGTTACGGCGTTGCTGCTGTCGAGCGTTGCCACCGCCACCGCGCCGAGCTTGTCGTCCGGGAGGGCGTCAAGTGAGGTCGCGAAGCCGTAGATGGCGCCGTCGTGCCCTACCAAACGATGGCCGTCGAGTGTGCTCAGCACGAATCCGATACCGAAACGTCCCGGTTTGGCGGCGGTAGAGAACTGGGGAGTCCACATTTCATGCAGCGCCGCCTCACTCACCACCGGGCCGCCGAGGCCCCGGCCGCCCGCGAAGAGGACGCTTTCGAACCGGGCCAGGTCCGTGACCGTGGTGTAGAGGCTGCCGGCAGGAAAGATGCCGATCTCGAAAGTGGGAGCGGGGAAGAGGCGCCCGTCGTAAGTCCAGATGTCCGCCTTGGCAAGACTACTGGTGAGAACGGGCGTGGGCTCGAATCCGCTCGTTTGCAGCCCCATCGGTTCCAGTACGGCGCTTTGGAGGTACGGGGCAAACGCTTGGCCCGCTCGCTGTTGCAGGACGTAACCCACCACGGTAATACCGGCATTCGAATACTTGGTGTGATCTCCCGGCGGGTAGACCAGCGAAGTCTCGTTCAATGAGTGGACGACCTCCGCGAGGCCGGGGGGATGTGAGTCGAAGTAGTGGCCGACAGGAGGCTCCCGCACCAGGCCGGAGCGGTGCGACATCAGCTCGCGCAGAGTGATGGGTTTGCCGAAAGGATTGTGCGGGTGGAAGTCGGGGATGTAATCTGAGACGGGAGCGTCGAGACTCAGCTTACCCTGGTCAACAAGCTGCATAATGCCGATGTCAGTGAAAAGCTTGGAGACGGAGCCCACCCGATACACCGTACCGGCGGTTGCTTCCACTTTGTGATCGGGGTCGGCATAACCGAAACCCTGAGCCCACACAATTTGCTGGTCATCGACGAGGGCGACAGCAATTGAGGGTATTCCTTTCTCTTTGAGCTCGTGCTGGATGAGCGGCGCGAGAGCGTGAACCACTCCGGCATAGTCGCTGCGCGGCCCAATATTCGCCGATTCCCGCGGGGCCGCCAGCAATCGATGCGGTCCCACGCGGCTGGTGACTGCGGCGAGTATTGCCAGACTGGCGGCCACCGTGAGCAGCGTGATTTTTTTGAACCGTCTTCCACCAAGACCCATTGATCCTCCTCGGAGCGAGCTAAATACTGAGTGCCGCCATTCGGTCTTCACTGGCAATTCAATGTAAGGGGGAAACCCGCAGGAATCATACACGAGTTGGGTGGCGGTTTGGTAGTTGGAAGCGCGCGCCCTGCCCCGCCAGGGTTCCGTCAAAGTCGCGGGCGTCAGATACCTCTATGGCCATGAATGCATCACCCGCGAAGCAACCCCTCACCCCCCGCCTTGCGGTCCCCCCTCTCCCCAAGGTAGAGGGAGAGAAATCAAAATCACAGCCCTCTCCCAGGGGAGAGGGTGCCCGACGGAGGAGGGCAGGTGAGGGGTCCCTTTCAACCCCATTAGACTTTGACGGTGCCCTGCCCGCCCCGCCGCCCTGCTTGCAAACACCCCTATCCCTGAAATAAGATTACGCCCATGGTGCTCTCGCCGGTTCTGTTACGTCTCCTCCTCGGGGCCGCTCTGCTGGCGCCGTCCCCTCCTGCACAGCGACTGCAAAACCTGCTGAGCGACCTGCTTATTATCGACACCCATATTGATACTCCTGGGTATATTGTTGACGAGGGTTACCAGCTTGCCGTAGAGCACCCGTACTACCAATTGGATATTCCGCGGCTGCGGCGGGGACGGGTGGGAGCAGTGTTCTTCGGCATCTATGTGGCGCCGCAGGATTTCCCGCCGCAGTTGTGGGTGACGCGAACTCTCGAGTGCATCGACGGTTTGCAAGAGCAGGTGCGCCGCAACTCCCAAGACCTGGAAATGGCATCCACGGCGGACGACATTGTCCGCCTCCACCGCACGGGAAAGGTCGCAGCGCTGCTGGGCCTGGAAGGTGGGCAGCTTATCTCCGACAGCCTGCCGGTGCTCCGTGATTATTACCGGCTGGGCGTCCGCTACATGACCCTTACCCATTTCAAGACCAATGACTGGGCTGACTCCAGCACCGATCAGGCGGTGCACAACGGCCTTTCGCCCATGGGGCGCGACATTGTACGGGAAATGAACCGGCTGGGCATGATGGTGGACATCTCGCACGTGTCCGATAAAACCTTCTATGATGCCCTCGAGACGTCGCAAGCGCCGGTGATCGCCTCGCACTCCTCGATGCGGGCCTTGTGCAATATTCCCCGCAATATGAGCGATGACATGCTCCGCGCCCTGGCGCGGAACGGCGGCGTGGTATTCATCAATTTCAACACGGCCTACCTCGATGAGAAAGCCGCCGCGGTCTTCGTCCGGATACACGACGCGCGCGATCGCGAGATTGCGGACATGCTTGCGCTCAACCGCGGCAATCCGCGCCGCTGGGAGATGGAGCGCGCCATCCAACAGCGATACAAGGCGCAACTGCCCCTGGTGGATATCAGCGCTGTGCTGCGGCACATCGATCACGCTGTGCAGACGATTGGCGCAGATCACGTTGGCGTGGGCTCAGACTTCGATGGCGTCTCCGGCATGGTGCCGGAGGGCATGGAGGATGTCTCCAAGTACCCGGCACTGGTGCAAGGGCTTATCGACAAGGGCTACTCCGATGCGGACATCCGGAAGATTATGGGCGAAAACCTGCTGCGGGTCATGCGGGCGAACGAAGCGGTATCGAGAAAGATGGCGGGAAAATGAGGCGTCGCGAGTTTCTGCAACTGCCGGTGGTGGCTGCCCTCCTCGGATCGGGGAGGGGGAAGAGAATCGCCGCCCTCACGACCACGTACTTTATGCGTTCGCACGCTGACGACATCATTACCCGCTTCCTGGAAGGCTACTGGATCAATGAGCAATACTACGCCCCACCCTTTGAGGTGGCGTCGCTCTACATGGACCAGGTTCATCCGGCGGACATTGGCTACCGGCTGGCGGCAGCGTACAATTTCCCCGTCGTCGGGTCCATCACCGAGGCGCTGACATTGGGGACGGGGAAGCTCGCCGTCGATGGCGTCTTGCTTGTGGCGGAGCACGGCAACTACCCGTTCAACGATCGTCAGCAGCAGCTTTATCCTCGATTTCGGTTCTTCCAGCAAGTCGTCGACACTTTCCGGAACTCGGGCCGGACCGTTCCGGTGTACTCGGATAAGCATTTTTCCTGGAGCTGGGCTGAGGCAAAGCAGATGTATGGCTGGTCGCGGGACATGCGATTCCCGATGCTCGCGGGCTCCTCGGTTTCCGTTACCTTCCGCCGCCCGGAACTGGACTACCCGCTGGGGGTTGAATTCCAGGACGCCCTGATGGTCGGAAACGGCTGGATAACCGACGGCGGGTTGTTCCATGATCTTGAGACCTTGCAGTGCTTCGTGGAACGCCGGAAAGGCGGAGAGACCGGCATCCGCGCGGTGCAGCATCTCGAGGGCGACCAGGTCTGGCGCGCTGCCGAGCAAGGAAGGTGGTCGCGAGAACTTCTGCACGCCGCCCTGTCGCGGGCCGAGAAACTCGGTCCCGGCCGCCCCGAGGACGTGAAGCAACCGGTGGCCTGTTTGCTGGAATACAACGATGGGTTCCGGGCGGCGGTGGTGGCTTTGGGCGGTCTGGTGAACGAATACCTGGTGGCCTTTCGTGTCAAGGGCCGGCCGAGCATCGACAGCACGTTGTGCTACGACCCTCTGGAAAACTCGAACAACTTCAGCATGCTGGTACAGGGAATCACCGAGATGTTCACAACGGGCCGGTCTCCCTACCCCGTCGAGCGAACGCTGCTGACCACCGGCGCGCTGTCGTTTCTGATGGAGTCGGCCTACCTCGGTCATGTACGGCTCGAGACGCCGGACCTGCGCGTGACGTACAAGGCGCCGGCGCAATCGTTTTACGCGCACGGAAGGGGATCGTAATGCCCGGCGATCTCGAGGATTTGATCGGTCCGAAGGCAGCTCCGGAAAAGCTGGCGGGTGGGTTCGGTTCTGTCGAGGGTCCGGTATTCAGCCGCCTCGGTTACCTGTTGTTCAGTGACACGGCGGCGAGCCGGATCATGAAATGGGAGGACGGAAAGGCTAGTGTTTTCCGGGAAAACAGCCCCACCACCGGCCTGACTTTCGATCATCAAGGCCGGCTGCTGGCTTGCGAACGGGAACGAGTGACGCGCACCGAGAAGAATGGCAAAATTACGGTGCTGGCGGACCAACTCCACGCGCCCCACGATCTGGTTTACGCCATCGACGGGAGCATCTATTTCTCGGATGCAGCGCCGGCGCCCGGAGTTTCCGCGATCTACCAGATCACGCGCCAAAGAGAGGTACGAGCCGTATCGAGTGATGGCGGCCTGCCCAGTGGTGTGGCGCTGGCGCCGAATCAGCAGAAGCTTTATGCTGCCGATACGGCGGGCGGCAAGATTTGGGTTTACGACATCGCGGGCGACGGCGCGCTGCGGGGTGGACGGCAGTTTGCACTGGCGCCCGCACGCGGCCTGAAGACGGACGAAGGGGGAAATGTCTGGGCCGCCGAAGACCATACCATCGCCGTCTACGGTGCCGATGGACGGCGACGGGGCGAAATTCCCCTGCCGGAAGATCCCAGCAACTGCGCCTGGGGCGATGGTTTCCGGAACCTCTACGTGACGGCGCAGACATCCATTTACAAGATTGAAACGAGAGTGAATGGTACACGTACTTACTAGCATGCTCATCATCGTTGTACTCGCCGGCTCTGTGCGAGGCCAGATGGAACCTGCCTCGCCTTCCGCCGCCGGCATGTCGGAAGCGCAATTGGAGCGCGCCTCGGGCGTGATCCAAGCGGAAGTCGAATCCGGACGAATGGGAGCAGCCGCCCTTCTGGTGGCGCGGCACGGGCGTGTGGTGCTGCACAGAGGCTTCGGCCGGCTCTCTCCGGCGGCGGACGCGCCCGCCGTGCGGCCGGATTCGGTGTTTCTGGTGGCCTCGATTACCAAACCGATTACCGCCTGCGCTTTGATGCTGTTGGTCGAGGGTGGCCAGGTTTCCCTGAGCGATCCTGTCAGCCACTACTTACCCGAATTCACCGTGGGCGAACGCGATAAAATCCTGGTGCGGGACCTGCTGAGGCATGCCTCCGGACTGCCGGACATGCTCCCCGAGAATATCGACCTGCGCCGCGCCCATGCGCCCCTGAGCGAATTTGTGCGGCGCACCATCACCACGCCACTCTTGTTTCCTCCGGGCAGCCAGGTCCGCTATCAGAGCATGGGGATTCTGCTTGCCGGGGAGATTGTGGAGAGGCTTACCGGAACCCGCTTACGTGATTTCGAAACGAAAGAAATTTTTGACCCGCTGGGTATGAAGGACAGCTCGCTCGGTTTGGGCGGAAGGCGCCTCAGCGATTTGGTGATTTGCGCCCCGGAGCCGGGAACCAACCCAGCCGACGACGAGCGCTTCGGCCCCAACAGCCTCTATTGGCGCGATATGGGGCACCCATGGGGCGGGATGCACAGCACCACAACGGATCTCGCCATCCTCCTGCAAACGTTTCTGGATGGCGGCGTGTACGCGGGCAGGCAGGTATTCAGCCCCGCTACGGTGAAAGCGATGACCACCGACCAGAACGTAGAGCTTAAGGCTCCCTGGGGACTCGGTTGGGCGCTGGGCCGCTCGCACTCATGGAATGCCTTTGGGGATCTGGTCTCAGGCGCGGCGTTCGGGCACGCCGGCGCCACCGGCACCATGGCCTGGGCCGATCCCGGTACACAAGTTGTGTGTGTAATTCTGACCAACCGGCCCTATTCCCTGGATGACGGACGGTTCCTGCGGCTCGTGTCGAATGCGGTCGCCGCCTCGGCGCAATAGATTCCAAGTGACTACGGGCAGCTCCCCACGCATTGAGGCTGCTGTCCCTGCATGGTGGGAAATCCGGGTTATTCGTGCAGGACGATGCCCAAGAGCCCACTGTTGACCGTCAACGCGCCACTACCAGTGTATTCAACAAAGCCCAGCTTCCTGAACTTATTCATGAAGTGACTGACCCGCGACCGGGTGGTGCCCACCATCTGGGCCAGGTTTTCCTGATTGATGGTGGGAAGGATGGTTTCAGCCCTGCTTTCCTTGCCAAAATGTGCCAGCAATAAGAGAATCCGGGCCAGGCGCTTCTCGCTGGAGTTGAAGAGTTGGTCGACGAGATCTTCTTCAAATCGAATGTTGCGGGTGAGCAGGTGCGTGACGAACAATTCCGAGATTTCGTGCTCCTCGTGGAGCAAACGCACCATCAGCGATTTTTCGAGCCTGTAAAGCGCGCAATCCGTCACCGCGACTGCGGTCGAGATGCGCACCGACTGGCCGGCAAGGCATCCCTCACCGAAAAACTCGTCGCCGTCCAGAATAGTGACGATCGCTTCCTTGCCTTGTTGGGATGTCACCGCAAGTTTCACTTTACCTCGATGGAGGTAGAATACGGAATCCGCCGGGTCTCCTTGCATAAAGATCGTGCGGTTCGCGCCGTATTGTAGAGCGGTTCCCCCGCGCGATATTCCTGCGAGGAATGCCGGCCAATCGACGTGCTGAGTCTTCACGTTGGCAGTAGCACGTGTAGGCTTGCCTTTGCCGTTGGTAGTGACTATTTTAGGCTGACTCTTCTGTGGCGGCGCCGCCATAACCACCTCTCTTTTCTCCTTGCTGAAGGCGAGCCTGTGGATATTTATCATGGAGACTGCACGCAAACATACCCACTCGGATTTTCGATCTAGTTATCCATGGCTGAGATGCTATCCCTGCGGAGAAGGCTCTGTCTGTAGGCTGCCCAACACTGGCTGGGAATATTACCAGGATATTATCGATGTTAGTTTTTCCGGCGGCACTCACGCATCCGCGCTAGCTCGCGGCTTGAAGGTGTTTCCTTGACGCAAAGGTCCATCGCCGTACCTGTCCTCCTGCATAGCGCCGTAACACTCGCAAGCGCACTTTTCCAGCTTCGCCCGGTTCAGAATCTGCACTTCACCACGGGTCCACTCGATCACACCTTTCTTCTGCAACATTCCTGCTGCCAAGCTTACCGTGGGCCGGTCCGTCCCTAGCATCGTGGCAAGGAAATCCTGGGTAATGGCGAACGTCGGGGAATCCACCCTGTCCTGAGTGATGAGGAGCCAGCGTGCGAAGCGCTGTTCGATGTTATGAAGTCGGTTGCACGCGGCGGTCTGTGCAATTTGCATTCCCTGACTTACTGCATACCGAGTCAGCATCTGTTGAAGTTGTGGACTCGACCGCAAGGCATTTTGCAATGCGTCGACTCTCACTTTGAACCCATCTCCGGTGATTTGTACGATCTCACGCACTTGGCTTTTCCTCATACCCACCGCCGCCGGTATCCCTGCAAACCCTTCCTTCCCCACTTCTCCTACTTCCACAGTCCTTCCGTCTTCCGTCTCAATGACCAGCGACACCATACCTGCATTCGGAAAATAGACAAACTTTAATGGATCGTTTGGTTTGTAGAGGCTAAGTTGGCGAGGCATGGGGAGGAATTCCAGGTGGGGACGGAGGGCGCGGTATTCTTTGTCGGAAACCGATAGCAGGATCCTGTTGCTTACCGGTCGTCCGGTAGGATTTGTTCGTTCTCCTGCCTTCGCTGTTTGAAAGTCTTTTTTGGCCACAGAAGTCCTTTGCGGTGCTGAATTTGATTGCCCGAAGCGTTTCCGGCTTTCTTCGGACTGCCTTGTGCGCTCAAATTATGAGCCCCCTCATCTGCAGGGGGGCTGGCTCCTATTTGCAGCCGAAGCCGGGAGAAAGTCATGCGCTCCCCTTCGAGAGCCTGACTGGTAGCTAGAGGCCCACCTTTTATACTCTGGGGTGGTGCGTGCGTCAGTTTGATACCAAACACACGTCAGGTCAAGACTGTTCATCCCGCTCAAGGCGGCAGCCCGAGCGCAGGAACGGCGGAAATCACTCCGCCTTCAGAGAAGGCCAAGCAAATTCTTCCCTAATGCATTCCCATGTGGAGTGTTATACTGCTTTGGCCAATTAATGGTGACGGAGGCACCCGACTCAGCCCTATGCCTTGCCTATTGATGATCCTTCTTTTGGCCTTTCCCCGGATCGCAATTGCGCTTTTGTTCCTCTTCTCCAATTATTTGGAGCGCGCCTATCACGGGCTGATTCTGCCCATCCTCGGTTTTATCTTCGTGCCCCTGACAACCTTGGCCTACGCTTGGATGATGAATACCGGACAGCGTCTTGAGGGGATTAATCTGCTGATTCTGGTTGTCGCTGTTGTGATCGATCTGGGTGGTCTGGGTGGCGGCGAGTATCATCGGCGCAGAAGGTAGCGCCTTGCAGATCTACCCGCCGGGACTCGCGCGCGCGGAGGACGAAGGATTGACGCCCAAGTTCAAAAGCCTGCTGTGCATCGTTTCATCTTGGGAGGCAGCATCGGCCGCAGCCAGCGACTGTAAGGCGCTAAGATTAAGTGCCGCCGCGGCTGTACCGGCCGCTGGCACCACCTATTCCAGATCACAGTATCCGAAGCTGCCCAAGCTCACGCCGAACGCGTAAGACAGCGCTCACTGTGGGGAAATTCGGCGTCCGTCTCTCCGGTAGACGAGATGTCCTGAGCTCCCGTAACTTCCAGGATTTCCTCAGCACGCTTCCACCAGTGCGAATTGTCTGAATGGATAGAGAGAAGTGTCCCGCCACCTTTGATCCGGTCCTGCAAAAGATGGGCTCTGTCTTCGGCCACCCCCAGACCGGCCAGGCCGCCCGCTAGTCCGCCCACGACGCCACCGGCGCCCGCGCCCACGAGAGCTGCCATGATCGGGCCGGCGGCGAGAAAAAGCCCCATACCGGGAATGGTTAGGGAGCCGGCGCCGGCCAACCACCCCCAAGCCCCGCCCATCAGTGCACCTGCGCTGGCCCCGGTGGCAGCGCCTTCCGGGGCCTTTGTTGTTTTCTTATGGGCAGAGTCATTAATGCCCAGGTCCTCCGGATAGAGAACCGAAACATCGGTAGGGCGGAATCCAGCGTCTTTCAGCGCCTGAACTCCAATTTCAAGACTGGAATGTGTAGCATAGATCCCGACCACTGCGGTTTTTCCCCCTGCCATTTTCAAAGCTCCCTTTTCGATTAAGGCTGATTTCCAAGCATGTCATTACCTGCGACTGGCCCGCGATATTCTTCGCGTTGACCGGCACCAATGCGCCGAGCACGGCAGCAACGCACCCATACCGAATACCGCGAGTGATCACCCGAGGAGCTTGAAGGTGACCTTGACCGCCGTTTTCACGGCCACTGGGACGCCGTTACGACGAGCAGGCGCAAATTTCCAGGTGCGGACGGCCGCGGCCGCGCTTTCGTCCAGACCCTCGCCAAGCGGATGCGAAGTTTGCTTGACTTCAATGACGTTTCCTCGCGCATCGACGAGAATCGCGAGTGCAACTTCCCCCTCGATCCTGGCCTTTCTGGCTGCCGGAGTATAACCTGGCGCAGGCTTGTAAGTGGGTCGCGGAGCGCTGACTGCGCCACCGCCGCTCGCCGGAATGGCGGCGAAATCTTGCGTGATGTAGAGGCTACCATTCGCCCCTTGCACGATCCCGATCCCCACGTCAGTGAAATTCGCGTTTAAAATGTTGGACCGATGATTGTGTTGGAAACGGGGCTCATTCATAAAGGCGGCTTCCGCGCCCCGAACGCTTGGGTAGATGGCAATATTCTCGCCAAAAGCCCGCCAAGCAATTCCGGCCTCGTTGATTCGCGCCGAAGGGCTCCTGCCGGCCGGGTCAACATGGTCAAAGTATCCTTGTTCAAGCATGTCGCGAGAATGCGCTCGTGCGACCGCAGCCAGCCCCTCGTTCCAACTGAGGGGTTGCGCTCGGCTACCCGTCTCGGCGGCGGTCTGGGGGTCCACACGGTCGTGGTTGACGAGCGCCCACATCTGCCTTTCGCCATCGGCTCTGCGGTCCGCGCCGAAGTCTTCCCGGGGAGCCATCTCATCGGGAGCAACCCTCGGAGTGCCGTGGGTCGAACTGAAGGCGTGCCCCACGCCCGGTTGACTTGGTCCCACGCCAGGGGGGCTAACGCCTTCGCCGAAGTGATGCCACACACCCAGTTTTGCTGGCTTATTCTTCGGCAGGTTTTGCGCTGCGCGAGCTTCCGTCTGCGGGGGCGTGGCAGCGTCCGGTTTGGTGGATGATTGAGTCTGGGCTGCGCAGGCTAGGGTTGCAGCCCACAAGAACCCAGCGAAAACAACGGCCGACCGGCAATGAGGAATGGCTCTCATACGTTAATGTCTTTTCATGGGACAGGTTCGCGCTTCGGGCACTATCAAAAATCTCAACCTGATAGGTTGCACGCGTATGGCCAATCAGCGCTCCGAGGCAGATATCTATCACGTGTTCTTTGTGTGGGTTGGCGCTGGTGCACCTTGGCTGCCTGTGAATAGGATCGGATTGTGGCCGATCTCAGCCAACCATTGGCTGGATTCGTGCACCTTGGCGCCAGTCGAGCCATTCCTGAGAGCACCGGATTCCGCGGTGATGAAGCGGTGCTTACGTTCCCCCCAAGGGGCCATAAGCGCTAACTTCAGAGTCTTAGTCTTCTCTGCTGTCTCATGCGTACAAGAGATCACAACCCTCCTCCCAAGGGAGAGAGCTGATTTCCTTAAGTTCGCGCTTATTAGGTTGCGGAAAAACCGTACAATGCTGTCATCCTGAGCACAGCGAAGGGTCTCGCTCTGAGCATTTTCAAGGCAAGGCGAGATTCTTCGTCGCCGCTGCTCCTCAGAATGACAGCGCTTTCGAGTTTTTCCGCAGCCTGTTTATGCCCAACGGCTTACTCCGCCGCGGTCCTTCCAGGCGTTGAACCCCGCATCGAGTCAACCCAGCTTGTGGATGAGCAATTGTGACCATTCCGGTGAGCTATTCTGTACGGACATTCGATTCGCTCTAAAGCTATAAGTTATAAGGGGACTGTGTGGGCGGCGGATTCTTAGACCATCGCCGGAGAAGCAAATCCCCATCTCATCTCCGGCCCGACAGGTCCGAGAAGCGATGTGCAGGGTGAGAATTCCAGAGTTGAAGTTGATTCGGCCCCTCGATAAGTCGTCCGGAGATTCCTGCCCACGTGGGACCAGGGAGTGATCCTTGCCAGTCATCGCGACGAAGCCCCCGAGGGCAAGGCGACGAGCCTGTTCCCACGAGATTGCCCGAAGGATCTGCAGGAATTCCGCGAGGCAGATGTCCAGAGCAAGCTCCCATCCGGGTTTCCCACCACGCTGGGATGCTTTGGGTGGTTGCCGGAAGGGAAGGGCTTCAGCCCCGCCTGAATCGCGCCTCCCGCCCTATAATCGTCCCGCGCCCCTTCAGCTTGCGTAGGCGAGCTACGGGGGCACAGGATTCGGGAACATTCGAGACCGCCTTGTAATGGCGGGGCTAAACAGGCTGCGGAAAAACTCGTCGGCACTGTCATTCTGAGGAGCCGTAGGGCCTTCCAGCCTTGTGGTGAGAAATGCGAGCTAGGTTCTGGAACTCGCCGCCCACACGCTGAAAAGGGCGGATTCGAATATCGCCGCGCGAGCTGCGCGCGAAACGGCACGGCGGTCGGAAACAGTGGGCCACGTAAATGACTGGGGGGACGCGGAGGCGGCTTTCCGAATCTCCAGAGGAAGAAAACGAAAGCGTCAAGTTTTCCCTAGCAGTTGTGACGGGAGAGTAACGCGATGATGATGATGCCGCTTGCTGGCGAGGGCCCCCCGCATACGCTTTTGCCAGCCGGCTGTCGCAAACAGCGGGAATCATGGATAGCCGCCGCGATCAATGCCTCTTCGGCATGGTGGGTGGGGGCAGCGCTCTGGGCTTTATTGCTCGGCCCGATCACTGCCAGTGCCCAGAGTCAGAAGCCCCCTTCCACCGACCTGGCGGAGGCTAGCTTGGAAGACCTGATGAACATTCAGGTCACCTCCGTTTCGCGCAAGCAGCAAAAGATGTCCAAGGTCGCAGCCGCCATCTACGTCATCACCCAGGAGGACATCCAACGGTCCGGGGCCACCACCATTCCCGATCTATTGCGCATGGTTCCGGGCTTGGATGTGGCGCAGATTGATGCCAACTCCTGGGCCATCAGTTCGCGCGGCTTCAATGATCCAGTCGCGGACAAGCTGCTGGTGTTGATTGATGGCCGCAGTGTCTACGATCCCACGTTCTCAGGCGTCTATTGGGACCAGCAAAATGTTCCACTGGAAGACATCGACCGGATCGAGGTTATTCGCGGCCCTGGTGCAACGGTGTGGGGCGCCAATGCCGTGAACGGCGTGATCAGCATTATTACCAAAAGTTCCCAAGCCACGCAGGGCGGCCTAGTGACCGCCGGGGAGGGATCAAGCGAGGCGCATGAGCTGGTCCAGTACGGCGGCAAAATAGGCCGCTCGGGAACCTACAGAATCTTTGGGAGCTATGACAACTACAACAACCACGTCGACGAGGCTGACCAGCCCGCGGAGGATGCCTGGCACCTCACCCACGTCGGTTTTCGGTCGGATTGGGGCCTCACGCCGCGCGACGCATTAACCGTGGAAGGCGACATCATCGCGGGCAGAGAACGTCAAGTCACTCCCAGCTTTATTTCCCTTTATCCCCTCGTGACAATTACCTTCGACGATCCCATCCGCCCTGGTGCGGGCGACATCCTGGGCCGTTGGACCCACACCTTCTCGGGCCGTTCGGATACGGCGCTACAGGTGTATTACGATGGGGTCAACCGGACCGACTATGGCGTGAGGGAGCTCTCGAATACCTTCGACTTGGACTTCCAGCATCATCTCGCGCTCGGGTCCCGGCAGGATGTGGTTTGGGGCTTCGAGTACCGGCATATCTCCGAGAGCATCCTGCCGGGCTACTCGATTTCGGTCATCCCACCCAGTCTTTCGCAGAACCTTTCCAGCGCCTTCTTTCAGGATGAGATCAAGCTTGCCGATTCCCTCAATCTGACTCTCGGTTCGAAAATAGAACATAACTCCTACACAGGGTTCGAGGTGGAGCCCAGCGGACGCTTTGCTTGGTCTCCGGTAGACCGTCAGACCCTATGGGGCGCAGTCTCACGGGCGATCCGGCAGCCTGCGCCCGCCGATGAAGATCTCCGAGATAACCAGGCTGCATACCCGGGGCCGGGAGAGTTAAACACCCTGCTCAGCATCTTTGGCAACCCAAATTTCAAATCCGAGGTTCTCCTCGCTTACGAGCTGGGCTATCGGGTGGAGCCGATCAGGCGCGTTTCTCTCGATTTTGCGACATTCTACAACATCTACCATGACCTGCGAACCCTGGAGCCGGGGACTCCCTCTATTGAAACCACACCGCCGCCGCCTTATTTGCTTGTTCCGGAAGTGTTCGGGAACGGGGCGCATGGTCAGACCTTTGGCGCCGAGGCCTCCGCAGACTGGAGCGTGGTGAATCGCTGGAAACTGACAGGCAGCTATTCCTGGCTGAATATGCGACTGCAGCTTGATCCCTCGAGCCACGACACCTCTAGTGCCACGGCGGCAGCCGGCCAGAGCCCCCGGCACCAGTTCCAGGTCCGGTCGTATCTCACGTTGCCTCGCAGGTTTGACTTTGACAGCTCGCTTTATTACGTGGACCGTCTTCCTGCCCTCAACACTCCTGCCTACACACGGGTTGACGCGCGACTGGCCTGGCACCCGACCGAGTCCATTGAACTGAGTGTGGTGGGCCAAAACCTGCTCGACGAGCGCCATTTTGAATTTATCGACGCCGCCGATCAACTTTATCTCTCTTCTCAAGTGAAGCGCAGCGTGTATGGGAAAATAACATGGCGGTTCAAATGAGGATTGTAACCTAGGGCGAGAGCTTCATTTTTTGCGGCGGCCTATGACCGCCTGATTTGCGGAATAAAAGCGAGCCATAACAACCTCGGTGAAGCACGACATGCAGATTCTCTATCCACGACTGCAGATTTGTAAGCTTCTCGTCGCTGCGCTTACGCTTGCAGCATGGATCGCGGGAATCAGCGTGGCAAGTGTTTGCGCGCAAAGCCGGGAGGCATCCGAATATGAGATCAAGGCGGCTTTCTTATACAACTTTGCTAAATTCGTCGAGTGGCCACCCGAGGCCTCTCCCGGAGCGAATGATCCGCTGGCAATCTGCATTGTCGGAGAAGACCCGTTTGGAGACATATTGGATGAATTAATCAAAGGCAAAACCATCAGCGGTCGCGCCCTGGTGGTTCGGCGATTGAAACCGGCAGGGGACCTAAAGGGCTGCCAGGTCGCTTTCATCAGTTCGTCGGAGCGCGAACACCTGCGCTCCGTGCTCGAAAGCCTTAAAGGAGGAGGTGTCTTGACGGTGGGAGACACCGAGGGTTTCGCGGCGATCGGCGGAGTGATCAACTTTACTATGCAAGACAATAAAGTGCACTTCGACGTCAACGTTGACGCCGCCGAGCGCGCCAGATTGAAGATTAGCTCGAAGCTCCTCAGCGTGGCCCGAATTGTCAAAGACCAGAGTCACAGAGGGAAAAGCTGACATGAAGCCTCATCGTGATCTATCCATAAAACGAAAGCTGCAGGTGATCATACTCTTGACTGCGGGCGTTGCCCTGGCGTTGGCCAGTACCGGATTCGTCGGATATGACCTGCTCACTTCGGGGCAAGCACTGGCTCGCGATCTTTCCGCAACCGCCCAGATTATTGGCTCCAACAGCACCGCCGCCTTGGCCTTTAACGATCCGGAATCAGCCAAAGATGTTCTGAACGCTTTGAGTGCGATGCCTCACGTCGTCTCCGCGTGCATTTTTGGAAAAGACGGGAAGATCTTCGTCCAATACCGGAGACTTGGAGAGGGTAACGTTGCCGCCCTGCAACTGGAGAAAGACGGGACGAAATTTGGATCCAATCGTCTCGAGTTATTTCGTGGGATCGTCCTGGACGGCGAAAGAATCGGAACGGTTTACATCAATTCCGACCTGGGGGCCATTCATTCCCGCCTTAAGCTGGATTTCGGGATCATCGCGCTCGTCATGTTAGCTTCATTGGGCGCCGCTTACCTGCTCGCTTCGAGACTGCAACGCGTGATTTCCGGACCCATTCTGCATCTGGCCGAGACGGCTCGGGTTGTTTCGGTGGAAAAGAATTATTCCTTGCGCGCCGTCAAGCAAAACCAAGATGAACTGGGTGTGCTTATTGACGGTTTCAATGAAATGTTGTCACAAATTCAACATCGCGATCAGGAACTGGAACACCATCGCGAACACCTGGAAGAGGAGGTGGCCGCGCGCATGGCCGAGCTTGTTCGGGTGAATGCGGATTTGACGGTAGCCAAAGACCGGGCCGAGGATGCCAGCCGGGCCAAGAGCGATTTCCTCGCCAACATGAGCCACGAGATTCGGACTCCGATGAACGGCGTCATTGGGATGACCGATCTCGCTCTGGAAACCGAACTTAACCCCGAGCAGCGCGAGTATTTGACCAACGTCAAAGCATCGGCTGATTCGTTGCTCACAGTTATCAATGACATCCTGGATTTCTCCAAGATTGAGGCCGGTAAATTTGAACTTGACCCGATGGAATTTGATCTGCGCGACAACGTTGGCGAAACCGCAAGAGCGTTGGCGCTTCGGGCGCACGAGAAGGGGCTGGAATTGATAGAGGACGTTCAGCCCGACGTGCCGGGCACATTGATTGGCGATCCAACCCGTCTCCGACAGATTCTCTTAAATTTGCTCGGGAACGCCATCAAGTTCACCTGGCAAGGTGAGGTGGTCCTCCGAGTTAAGACAGAAGCTCGGACGGAGAGCAGCGTGGTTTTGCACTTTTCTATCACTGACACGGGGATAGGGATACCTGAGGACCGGCAGAAGGTGATCTTTGAAGCGTTTACTCAGGCTGACAACTCTACCACGCGCCGGTATGGTGGAACGGGGCTTGGGTTGACGATTTCGTCTCAGCTTGTCGAGATGATGGGCGGGCGCCTCTGGGTGGAGAGCGAAACCGGCAAAGGCAGCACCTTTCAGTTCACGGCGAGTTTCGGTTTGGGGAAAAGTCCAGTGGGCAAAGCGGTGGTATCGAAATCAGCGGATCTTCGCGGCCTGAGGGCGCTGGTCGTGGACGACAACGCAACCAACCGCCGGATTCTGGAAGAACAACTTACGGGCTGGCGCATGCGGCCCGTGCTGGCCACAGGGGGGCGAGCAGCGCTGGCTGCGATGCGCCTGGCGAAGGAGGCGGGCGCGTCTTTTCCCCTGGTTTTGACCGATCTGCATATGCCCGACATGGATGGATTTGCGCTTGCCGAACGGATTAAGGAGGACCCGCTTCTGGCGGGAGCGACGATTATGATGCTCACCTCGGGCGGCCAGCGTGGAGACGCCGCGCGCTGCCGCAAGTTGGGCGTGGCCGCATACCTCACCAAGCCTATTAAGCAATCGGACTTGTTGGCGGCGGTCTGCACCGCCCTCGGCATGCGATCCCAGGATGCGGATCAACCTTTTCTAGTTACGCGTCACTCGTTACGCAAACCTCGACGAAAGTTGCGGATTCTCGTCGCCGAGGACAATGTGGTGAACCAGGTGCTAGCCACCCGCTTGCTCGAGAAGCGAGGCCACACCGTGGTAGTGGCGACCAATGGGCGGGAAGCGTTGGATATTCTCGGGAAAGCGGACTTTACCGGATTCGATGCGGTGCTTATGGACGTGCAGATGCCCGAAATGGATGGGTTTGAGGCTACGGCCGCCATTCGCGAGACCGAGAAAACGAGTGGAAAACATCTGCTGATTATTGCTCTGACCGCTCACGCCATGAAAGGTGATAAAGAGCGATGCCTTGCCGCCGGCATGGACGGCTACGTTGCCAAACCCATCAAGATCGAAGACTTGGTCGAGGCCATCGAGAACCTCGGCCGAATTCCCGAAGCCGCCCCGGTGGAACCAACGGCAAAGCCCCGGGAGCAGGAGCCCCTCGACACCGCGTCGGCGCTGGCGCGCGTGGAAGGGGACGTCGGACTGCTGGCTGAGCTGGTGGCGTTGTTTCTGCAGGGCCTTCCGGAGATGCTGACAAATCTTCGCGATGCCATCACGGCGGGGGATGCCCGCGCCATTGAACGCGCCGCGCATAAACTCAAGGGATCCGTGGGCAATTTCGCTGCTCAGCCGGCCTTTGAGGCGGCTATGAAATTGGAGATCCTGGGCAGGAACGGCAGCCTGTCCGAAGTCGAGCCGGCCTTTTGTGATTTAGAAAAGGAAATCGCACGGCTCAAACCAGCGATGGCCAATTTGTGCGACATCGAGGTGCACCCGTGAAGGTCTTGATTGCGGATGACGACGTGGTCACGCGTCGCCTCTTGGAAGCGACCTTGAAGAGTTGGAGCTATGAAGTTTGTTCGGCCACCGACGGCGCCGAGGCCTTGCGCATCCTCGAAGGCGGGGCTCGTCCGGACATCGCTCTCTTGGATTGGCAAATGCCGGAAAAAGACGGGCCGGAAGTTTGCCGAATCATCCGCGCGAGGCCCCAGACGCTGCCCGTCTATCTCATCCTGCTGACCACCCTCGGCGGCCGCCAAAACATTGTTCAGGGATTACAGGCGGGAGCTGACGACTACATCACCAAGCCTTTTGACCGCGAGGAGTTGCACGCCCGGCTGGGGGTTGGCCGGCGTATCGTCGAGTTGCAGCGCAGCTTGATGGAGCGCGTCCAGCAGTTGGAAGACGCCCTTGCGAGCGTCAAGCAGCTTCAAGGACTAGTACCTATCTGTTGTTATTGCAAAAAAATCCGAAATGACGCCAATTATTGGCAGCAACTCGAAACTTACATAAGCGCCCACTCGGAGGCAACATTTAGTCACGGAATCTGCCCCGAGTGCTTAGAGAAGCTTATGAAGCCGGAACCGGAGAACTCCCCTAAACAGGAATCATCCCCGCTACTGGACAAACTCTGATGCCACAAACCCCACACATCGAGCGGCATTTCACTGGATCGGAAACCGTCCGGGACATTGTGATTGGAATGTCCGATGGATTGACAGTCCCTTTCGCTTTAGCCGCAGGCCTGTCAGGCGCCATCAATACAACAGGTCTCATCGTGACCGCGGGCCTGGCAGAAATCACTGCCGGTTCGATCGCCATGGGACTGGGCGGTTATCTGGCTGCTAAGAGTGACGCGGAACACTACTTCAGCGAGAGGAAAATAGAAGAATCGGAAGTCGCACAGAAACCCGACGTGGAAGCGATCGAGATCACCGAAGTGTTCCAAACTTACGGTCTGACGCCGGAAGAGTGCAAGCCCGTTGTGGATGCATTGATAAAACGGCCACAAGCCTGGATTGATTTCATGATGCGATTTGAGCTGGGTCTCACGATTCCCGATCCCAAGCGGCCGGCCATTAGTGCAGCAACGATTGCGGGAGCTTATATCGCCGGCGGATTCATCCCGCTCGGTCCGTATATTTTTCTCGCAACGGCCGGCTCAGCGCTTAAAGTATCGGCAATCATTACTCTTTTCGCGCTGGCCATATTTGGTTACGTCAAAGGTCGTTTTACCGGCGCGCCACCGCTCCGTAGTGCAATGCAAACAACATTCGTGGGTGGGCTGGCGGCCGCCGCTGCATTCATGATAGCGCGAGTAATTTCCTGACACCCCAATGGAGCCTCTGCACGGGAAAAATAAAATCGCCCTTCGAGGGTTTCTGGAATGGGCCGCAAAACGACTTGCTTCAGCAATTGCCGGCAACTCCGGCGGGGCGAATCACTGGCTTAGACTAGATCCGTACCACTCTTAACCCTGGCTGAAATGGGCCACCCCACTGGCTGAATTCGGCCACTACCACCGGCTTGGTCCTTCCGGCGCCCGAATGAACATTAGGGCTAACCCCCCTTTCATTAAGCAGATAGATAATTTTAAAAGGTTTGGCAGGCGCCCTGCTGCCTCCGGTAAACAGGTAGCCGAAAGCCCAATGCTCGAAGCTGCACGATCGAGCGAGGTGCGCCATAAGAGACCGAACTTTTTTGATTACGCTGGGAATCCTCGCGCTGGCCCTGCTTGGGGCGCAGAAGGTGAAGTCTCAAGATGAGCCCGCGCCCGGAGTGGCCCGCATCAGTGTGGTCCATGGTGACGTTTCCACCCTACGCGGCGATTCCAAGAATTGGGTGTCAGCCACGGCGAACGCTCCCGTAGCACACGGAGACACCATTGCCACGGGCCCAGGTTCCCGCACGGAACTTCAACTCGACTACGCCGATGTCCTGCGTCTGGACCAGGGCGCCGAAGCCAAGGTGGCGGAACTCGCCCACGCCCGTATCCAGGTCCAGGTAGCTTCGGGCTTGGTGGACCTTACGGTTTTCAAAGGTGGCGAGGCGGACGTTGAAATCGACACGCCCAACATGTCTATTCACCCCTTGGGTGAGGGTGTCTATCGCATCCAGGTGAATTCGGGAGACAATACGCAGTTGACGGTCGGCAGGGGGCACGCGGAAGTTACCACTCCGCGCGGCGGGACGAACGTCGAGAAGGGCCAGACTATTTATGTGAAGGGTACGGACCTCCCGGAGTATCAACTGGTGCAAGCCGTTGGCCAGGACGACTGGGATCGCTGGAATGACGATCGCGACCATACGATCGCCGACGCCCAAGCCTGGCAACACACCAGCCGCTATTACACGGGTTCGGATACGGATGGACGTGGGTGGGTTACGAGCCCTGGGGCTGGGCGCCGTACCATTACGGCCGCTGGTTCTCTTATGACGGCAAATGGTGCTGGTGGCCGGCAGTGGGATTTGAAGGCCCGCGCCCAATCTGGGCGCCGGGATTTGTTGCTTTCCTCGGTTTGGGCGGCCGCCAAGGAGGCTCCGGGTTGGGCTTTGAATTCGACTTGATCGGCTGGTGTCCATTGGGTCCGCGTGACCATCTTAACCCCTGGTGGGGACGCGGCCGAGGATTCAACAGTACAGACATCAGTAACATTAACGCCTTTCCGGCGCCGAGGTTAAACGATCCTGCCGGACGCAACTATGGGACGAACCTGCAAGGCATCATGACGAATGCGCACTTGCGCAGCGCAATTACGGCGGTTTCCGCACACAACTTTGCCAACGGCCGCATCGCGCACAACCTCCAACCCGTGGACATAGACATGTTGCAGCAGGGGAGCCTGATGCAGGGCACGCTGCCCGTCACTGCCAGCAAGGCCAGCCTTCAGCCGGTTAACCGGCCCGTGAACCCCGCGGCCTTGCCGGCCACGGCGGCAAATAATCAGCATTTCATTACCAGGAGCGCGGGGCCGGCTTCACGCGCTTCCTCACCTGCGGTCCGGATGAATCCCATGGCCAATGGTCAGCGAGCCGAGGGTAAGGTGACGGCGGCTGCCGGATCATTTGCGCCTGCGACACGTCCGGGGGTGACCGGTACACGCCAGAGCACCGCAAGCGGCGCCCAAGCCGCGAGGCCCTTGGCAGGACAGCCCGGGACTCCGGGCGCCTGGCCGCGGTTTGGTGGCGGCAACCAGACCACCCGCTCACCTGAGTCGATGAATAGGCCAAGTGGTGGCGGGCCCCAAAAGGCTGAGCCCGCTCCGCAAAATGTGCAACCGCGCCAATCGACTCCGGCGCCGCAAGGCAACCAGGGCGGTTGGCAGCACTTTGGCTCGCAGCCTGCCCGCACCAACCGTAGTGCAGGGGTCGCCGCCATCCCAGGCCGAAATGAATGGAACCACTTTGATCCCCAGCAAAGAGGTGGTGGGAGTTCTCCCAAGCCACTTGGAGGAGGATCAGCTCACGACGGATCGTGAGATCCACTGCTAATGAACCGCCCCATCGTTTATAACGGCGCTCGACCGGACCACCCTGTCGAGGGAACATTGGTTCTATCGACTTTTAGCGATCGTAGATCGAGAGGCGAGATTTCGAAGTTTGTCACACGTCCCTTTCAACTTCCGGGGGTACACACAACCATGCGAAAGAATCTGATTGAGGTCACGCTTATCATCCTCGCTTTAGCTTTTCTTGCTTATCCCATCCAGGCCGGCACGCGAGTCCGGGTTGAGGCAGGCACCAAGCTGCCCGTGCGCCTTGAACGTGCCGTCGGCACCAAGGATTTTTACAAGTGGCGTTCGTTCGGTCCCGTGCGAACAGTTTCCGGCACGCTGGTGCAGGACATCGTTGCGTCGGACGGGCGCGTGGCGTTGCCGGCAGGAACAAGAATCAGCCTTGCGGTGCTTGAGAGCAAACGCGCCGGCCACCTGACGGGTCGGGCGAAGCTGCGGCTGGGTCTTTACTCGGTGGCGACGCCGTACGGTGAAGTGATTCCAGTTGACGGGTATCCCACGAATTTGGATCACCACAAGGTTGACCGTGAAGGCACAGCGCACGGAAATCGGGGGCTGGTGAAGGATGCCGCTGTTGACATGGCATCGGTGACCACGGGCGCCGCGGCTGGCTTTGTGGTGGCGGGGCCGATTGGCGCCGCGGTGGGCGGCGGCGGTGGTCTATTGATCGCTTCCCTGTGGACAGTGGTGCGCCGGGGACCGGACCTGGTAGTTCCTGCCGGCACGGTCGTAGAGTTTGTAGTTGGGCGGCCCGTGTCCTTCGTCCCTACCGGTGAGGTGGTTGATGACGGCGGCAAGCTGCAAGCGAGCCGATGGGGCCGCGGCGAAGTGATCCCGCCTTCGGAGGACCTGCTGGCGATGGCGGACCAGCTCAACACCGATCCCGAGGGAGTGCTCGCACAATTGAAGGAAATCAGATTCAAAGAGCGCCCAATTGTGGATCGGACCTTCGCGAAATACCTGGAAGCGATGGCACGCTATCAGAAAGGCGACCACGGCAAAGACACACTCAAGCTGATGCGGGAGGCTTATAGCGAGGCCCAAACCTCCCCGCTCACAGCGCCCGCGCGCGCCGAAATGGCCCGCAACCTGGTGGTGATCCTTCGCAGCACCGAGACGGATTGGGAGCGCGATCCGCTTCTGAACGATCCGCAGGTCCAGGCGGCGCTGGTGGAGGATATGCGATGAGCCGCATATTGATTCTTGTCCTCTTTTGCGGTGCGATGGTGAGTCTGGCATTCGCGCAGCAGTCTGCGCCCACGGGGGAGCCGACTGCGCCTCCCTCTCCGGAAACGGCAGCGCCCGTTCCGGAGGAAATCACTCCTCCCGGCCAAACGCCCGCACCCGGTGCGGTGGGCCAGGCGCCGGCCGTTGTCCTGGACGCCCAGGAGGCGCGCGAACTGCCGCTCGATTCAGAACCCTTCGACGTGCGCGTGCATCGCCGTGTCATGGAGTACGGACAACGTCACCAACAGCGCGAGCTCCGCATGTCCTCGTACGACAACGTGAGTGGGGCGGACCCCGGACTTGAGCGCTTTGCCGACCCGCGCAAAGTGCAAGTGGAGCTGAGCGATGAACTCGATCGCGAGCAGACCAGCGCGGAGCTTGGCGCTGATTACGCGGAACAGGCGCACGACGTACAGAGCAAGGCGCAGGCGCTCGAGGAATTCATTGCCAAACGGCGGCTGAAGCTCGGCGAGTTAAGCAAACAGGATGGCTCCTCACGCCGTCCGGACCTCGAAGTGGCGTTAGCCAATCTCGCCCGCCAGCCCTCTTCGCCGGAGACGCTGGCGGCCATGCGCGAAATCGATCGGCGGCTGTCGGAAACGGATCGCAACGAAAAAGACCTGCCGGTCCAACTATCGCAGAACCAGCAGGAGACTGCGGACGCGGCGGAAGAGTTCACCAAGCTCCAGGCCCTTCAGCAAGCTTACGAGAAGGAGGCCAAGGCCTTCACCGCGGATGCGCTCTCCGCCCGCCAGAACCGCTTGCGCCTGGCGAACAAACTGGAATACTTCGTCGTCCGCGCCCAGGCGGAAGATACGCTGGAGCAGGGGCGGAAATCGCTGGAGGCCGTGGAGCACCTCTCGCCCAGCTCCCAAGTTGAAAACCTGCTCCGCGACCCGGGGGCGACCGCCAAATCAGACTCCCACTTCGAACAGATGCGAGACTGCATCAACAAATCAGGCGATGTGAAAGGTTGTCGCCAAGCAACGCACCAGGAGTGACCTATGCGCGCAATGCAGTTAAAACAAAATATCTATTCTCTCGCCTCGCAAAGCCTTTATCGCTTGGCCGCTGCCACCGCTCTGCTGCTCGCGCTTGCCCCCATGGCGCGCGCGCAGAGCGTCGATTTCGATCCGGCGGCACTCGGCAAACAGCGCTCCGCGATTCTCCTGAAGGCCACCCACGCGCCGATCGCTGACCTGGAAAACGATGTGAATCATCTGGCCGTGCTGTCTGAGACGTGCCGGGCCGAATCTGGCGCCAAAGCCTGCGGGCTGTCGGACAAACCCCTCGAGTCAAGCAAACTGGACGACCGCTATGCCTATTACGTCAGGAGGCCGGTGGAAGCACACGCGAGCGGGCGGCAAGCCAAAATCGACAGACACAACTGGGAAGTGCCGGCCTCTGCCTCCCGATGAGCTGGTGAAGGCAACATCCTGTACAGTGACAAGAAGGGGATGACTCGCGTGAAGATCATCACGGCTGCCCTGTGTCTGTTCACATCGTGCGTGGGATGGGCATCTCTGGGAGCCGCCACTCTGCTAGGGGCGCCTCAGCAAGGATCAAGTGCCGGCCCCTCCGTGTCCCCCAGGCCATCCAAGACAACGAAGCCCAGCGGTCACAAAGCCACCAAGCCCGCCGCGCACAGGACAACGAAGGCCGCCGGGCATAGGGCAGCGAAGCCCACCTGGCATTCCGGGCCCGCGGCTTCGCCGCTCGAGACGGAGATTGTGCCTTCGCGCCTTCCTGCCGCCCCGCCCCGAGTGTCAACCTCACCGGGATCTTATGCAAAACGAAAAGAGTCGGCGGCGGTGAGCCCGCACGTCACGCCTGCTACGCGTTCGGTTCACGCCACGACAGGCCCACCACCGGCTGCGGTGGAGCAAGCGTCCAAGGCAAAGGCAGATCAGCCTGAAACCTCAAACTCCCCTGATCCTGAGGCCGAGCGCATCCAGGATGAGTTCACGCGCCTGCGCCAGGATGCCGCGGCGCGGCGTGCCTTCTACGACGACCTGCTGGGCACGGTGGAGCGAGTGCGCGCCGGCATGCGGGAAGGGAACTCGCCGGAAGAAGAGCCTGTCTCGTTCCAACCCACCGCACGTCCGTCCCCCAAGACCTCCGTTGAACCTGATAGCCCGCCGCACTTGCCGGAATTTAACGCGCCACCGGCGCCCCCTCCGGCGAAACCTGCCGCGCCGCAATCATCTCTGGGACCCAATGGCAACCGCATTGATCGAGTTGCCTACCAGCGCGTTGTGCGCTGGGCAAAGACGAATGGCACGCCCGTGCAACTGGCCCTCGGCGTGGCCTGGATGGAGTCACATCTGAACGCGAATCCCCCCCGCGGGTCCGCCGGCGAAGTAGGGATGTTCCAGATTATGCCGGATCGCTGCCGCCTGGAAGGCTGGCCCCCCCAGCGCCTGAGCGAGCCGGAATTCAATGCCTGGATGGGAACGATGCTTTTGGCGCGCTACTACCAGGAAGAGGGGAGCGTGGAACGCGCCGCTGAGAAGTACGTCGCGGGCCCCGGGGTCTTCAATAAGCTGTATTCCAAGGATATGTGGGCCTACATTAATTGGTATGCGACGACGGTGGATAGTTATGCCAGCTACTTTTCCCGCATCCAAATCTGAGAGCTGGGCGGACGCCATCACCCTTCGACCCGCCGGCGAACCGGATCTCGATGGCATGGGTGTTCCCCGCTTTGCCTTGCTCGAAACGCGTGGGCCTGATCCCTGGGTGCTCCTTCTGTCCACGGTTATTCTGACCGCTATGGTTTCTCTGTCGCTTATGCTGGGGCGCATTCCGAGCGTGACTCGCGTACCGCGCGCGGAGACCGTCACCCTGCTTGCGATACCCCCCGGACTGCGCACGCTGCCTGAGATTTCAACAATGAAGAATTCCGGCGAAAGTTCAACACTTCTTCTGGCGGCGGCCGAACCGGTCACGGCCGAACCTTCCTCGTCAGCGACGGCGAAGTCTCCGTCCGCGCCACCCAAGGCCAAACCGCCCATTCCGGACTCAATTGCCGCCGAGCCCATTCCGACTGAATTCGTGGAGAAGCCCACGCCCATTCCCATTCCGCCGGAACGCGTCGCGGCTCCAATCGCTCCGGCTGCGCCGGTTGCTGCCATGGAAGCGCCTAAGCCAACTCCCGGGCCTGTTCCACTGGGCTCCGGCAAGGATGCTGCCGGGCACGACGATAAGCCGGCGCCGGACATTCCCGGCCCATCCCGCGCTAGTGCTCCGGACGTCCCCAAGCGCGGCCCGGTATCGTTGGGAGGCTTGCCGCTTTCACAATTGATTGCGGACCAGGCTGGGCTCGCTGCCGGTCTGGCCGCACTGCCATCGGCCGAGCGACTCAGCTTGCCGCGCGTTTCCATCCGCGTCAACGCGGAATGGCTCGAGGCACTGCCCAAGACGCAGGAGCGCCTCTACTTCGCCATCACGCCGCCGGAGGCTGATGGTGAGGTCCTCGCCTACGTCCCGTACACGCATAGCTTCAACCTGGAACGTCCGGAACGGCCGCTATGGCAGATTCACGATGGCGAGCGGGTGCCCGCACTCGCGGAACTACGCGCTGCCGCCGGACGATGGCTCGGTGTTTCCCCCACACTTGTGGGCCTCTACACGTGGCACCCACCGGTGCTCGAGAACGCGCTGCGAATGTTTGTGCTGGAACGAATGCAGGAATTGCACGTGAATTTGGGCCCGCGCGATTGGGTAACCGTGCGGCTCGCCTCGGGCTCCGAGGGCACGGTAATGAACCTGGAGCCCCTTCGCGGGGATGTGTCGCCGTGAAAAGCCCGCGTCCCATTTTGGGATCAGTGAGTGAAAGAATAGGAGAGGAACAAATATGCGAAAGCTGATGAGTATCGTTCTCTGGTTGACCTTCGCCGGGACAGCGCTCGGGACCGGGCAAAGCAAAGAAGCCAGGCGGCTGGAATCCGCAGCTTTTGCTGTGGATGAGATCATGCACACGCCCGAGCAGGGCATTCCCCGGGGTCTGCTCAATAAAGCCGTCTGCGTGGGCGTCATCCCTTCCGAGCTGCGGTTTGCGTTTGGCTTTGGCGGCAGCTACGGGCGTGGCGCGCTGGCGTGCCGGAAGGGCGGTGACGGCCCCTGGGGAGCGCCGTCAATGTTCACCATGTTTGGGGCGAATTTCGGATTCCAAATCGGCGGCAAGTCCAGCGACATTGTCTTTATTGTGATGAATACGGGCGGTGTGCGGAAGTTGTTGCAGAGCAATGTCAAGCTGGGCGTGGACGCCTCCGCGGCGGCGGGTCCGGTGGGGCGCACCGCGGAGGGTGCGACGGACGTTCAAATGCATGCTGAGATTCTCAGTTACTCACGTTCACGGGGGCTTTTCGCCGGGGTTTCACTTGCCGGCGCGTTGCTCAAAACCGACTACGGCGCCAACTTCCAGCTCTACCGGCACGTCTATGAGCCCAGGGAAATTCTGATCGACGGCCTTGCGCCCCCTCCCGCCGAGGCGAAGAAGCTGGACGACATCCTGGCGCAATATTCACCCCAGGGTGGCCAGCCCTTCCCCAAGGTATAGCAATCGGATTCTCTCACGCATTACAGGGAGGTTTCGGGTACAGCGGCGCGGGACATAAGAATAATCAGAACGGCCTTCCCACGGCGTGGCGGAAGTCCCGCCCTCGAGTTTCTTCATTTCCTGTTCAGCACCACCCCGACGCCTATGGCGCCCCCCCCTCCTCATCTGAGGGGGGGAGCTCTTCGGCAATATCGCTAATTATGATACAGAGTTAATGCTTTCCAGGTGGAGAATGCCGGTTGCGCGGTCGTAGTTTCCGGACACCGTGACTTTCTGGCCCGCGTACTCCCGGACTTTGTCCTGGCTATCCAGCCGGAAGATTGTCTTGTCATCGGTATTGTATAAAACGAATTCCGCGCCGGCCTTGACGCAGTTAAGCGTGCACTCCACCACGTCTTTGGCGTGTATATTTGCCATCATCTTGCCGTGCGAGCCCGCTGCCGCGCACCTGCTATCCCAGATATCGCCTCGGATTGTCATCGGTTGCAGGTCGTCCTTGGGCGTAGCGATACCTTCCGATTTGCCCATTCTCCCGGGGGGAACCGCGGCGACGATAAGGATGACGAGAAGGGTGGTCAGACCGAGGGCCAACTTTTGCATGCGTTCCTCCGCGCGCTCGAGATCAGGGGGTAGCTCAGAGTTTGTTCCATCCAACCTCTGCGGCTCTTCTTCCCATGATTGTTCACTATACCATTCACAAACGGCGTTGACAGCTAACTTGGCAATTCAGTCTACCTCGCAGCCATACATGGCGACTGGCGGTAGTTCCTGACCAGCGAAAAACCTTAACTGCTCAGGGCGGAGATAACTCCGCTTGACAAGTATAGACCGGAATTGGCCTTTTGACGTTTCGACACCTGAGAGTATATTCCCGGTCGGCGGCGCTCAGGGCACGAGGACGGCCGCGCCTTCGAACCGGCCGGCGCGGAGGTCGGCGAGGGCTTGGTTGGCCTGGTTGAGCGGATAGGGTGTGGTATGGGTGACGATGCCGACCTCCGGCGCCAGGCCCAAAAAATCCAGTCCATCCTGTCGCGTTAGATTGGCGACCGACAGGATCTGCCTCTCTTCCCATAGTAGCCGATAGGGAAAACTTGGAATGTCGCTCATATGGATGCCCGCGCAAACCACGCGACCTCCCTTGCGCACCGCTTTCAGCGCCAGGGGCACGAGATCGCCAATGGTGGCAAAGATGATGGCAGCATCAAGCGGTTCCGGCGGCATCTCATCTGATGCGCCCGCCCACGTCGCGCCCAGGCGCCGGGCGAAGTCCTGAGTGGTAACATCTCCCGGCCGTGTGAAGGCAAACACCGAGCGCCCCTGCCACTTGGCGACCTGCGCAATGATGTGGGCCGCCGCGCCAAAGCCGTAGAGCCCCAGCTTTTTGCCCGCGCCGGCAATTCCGAGGGAGCGCCAGCCGATCAAGCCAGCGCAGAGCAAAGGGGCGAGCCCCACGTCGTCGCCGGCCTCGCCGAGCGGGAACGCATAGCGGGCATCGGCGATGGTCGCCGTGGCGAAGCCGCCGTCGCGTGTATACCCGGTGAAGAGCGGGTGATTGCAGAGATTTTCCCGGCCGTCCAGGCAATAGGGGCAATCGCCGTCGGTGTGCCCGAGCCATGGTACCCCGACGCGCTCACCCACGCGCAAGCCCTCTACACCTGCCCCGATCGTATCAATCCGGCCGACGATCTCATGGCCAGGGATGATCGGTACCTGCGGATCGGGCAGTTCGCCATCGACGACATGGAGGTCCGTGCGGCAGACCCCGCAGGCGGCCACCTTGATTCGAATCTCGCCCGGTCCGGGTTGCCGGTCGGCGAGTTCTGTCCATTCAAGAGGAGTGCCAAGCTTCTTGAGTACCATGCCATGCATAGCATTCTCCGGTTCCGCGGGATTTCCATTTTAGGGCGTCGTGACCAATGGCAGTTCGATGAAGCTTGCGTGGTCAGGCGCGTGGTAAATCCGCTGCGTAGCCTTTTGATAATCGCCCGGCTTGGCCCAAAAGATATTGGGCACAAAGGTCTGCGGATTGCGGTCGTAGAGAGGGAACCAACTCGACTGGACCTGCACCATAATCCGGTGGCCCGGCAGGAAGACGTGGTTCGCCGTGGGAAGGGCGAAGCGGTAGAGCAGGGGTTCGCCGGCGGCAATGGGTTTGGCTATTTCCAGACTCTGGCGATAGCGGCCGCGGAAGATATCGGCCGAGATCATCAGTTGATAGCCGCCCAGTTTCGGCTGGCCCGCTACCTCGTCAGGATAAACATCGATTACCTTCACCACCCAATCGGAATCCGTGCCGCTGGTAGAGGCGACCAAATTCGCCACCGGCTGCCCGCTGATCTTCACCGGCGCGGCGAAAACGTCGGAGACGAACGCCGCCACGTCCGGGCGGCCCGACGCCTCGCGTTGGTCTTCCACCAGCCAATGGGGCCAAGGGTGTTCCTCGTCGTAGCCCATCGGCCGAATGGGCCGCGCGATGTAGGGCACGGGTTTGGCGGGGTCTGAAACAAATTCGTCGAACGCCGTCTCGTTTGGCTTGGGGGCCGCATAGCTCAGCCTCAGACCGGCCGTGAGATAGAGCGGCGTCGGGCGAATCGTGCAGTCGCTCGCGCAGCCCGCCGGCCAGTGCGACAGGCGTCGCCAGGTATTCGTTCCGGTTTCATAGATAACGACGGGTGGGATGCCGGCCTCCGGCGCGTCATCCTTGAGGTAGTGGTCGAGGAAGGGCCGCAGGATCTCGCGGCGGAAGTAGAGCCCGGTATCGCTCGCGAACCGCAAGGGGCCGAGCGTACTTCCATCGTCGATCTCCTGGCCGTGATTCCACGGGCCCATTACCAGGAAGACCGTGTCGTTGTGGGTGTCCTTGGGCTTGATCGCTTTGTAGACGGCGATGGCGCCATAAATATCCTCCTGGTCCCAGAGGCTGGCCACGAGCATCACCGGCACTTTCAGCGGCTCACCCGCCAGCAACTGGTCCACGGCCTGATCGCGCCAGAAGGCGTCGTAGCTGGGGTGCTCCAAAATCTTGCGCCAGAAGCCCACCTGTTCCAGTCCGCGGCGTCGCCCGAGCTCCCCCGCCGATCCGGCCTGCATGTACATGTCATAGTCATCGAAGTGACTCGTCCACCACTTCACGTCCGAGGAGCGCGTGGCTTCCTGGTCGTAGATATAAGGCATATTCTGCTGGCGGAAGGCGCCATAGTGAAACCAGTCGTCGCCCATCCAGCCGTCGACCATGGGGTTCATGGGCACGGATACTTTGAGCGCCGGGTGAGGGTTAACAAGCGCCATCAGGGGCAGAAACCCATCGTAGGAAATGCCCAGGATGCCGACTTTGCCGTTCGATTCGGGAACGTTGATCACCAGCCAGTCGATGGTGTCGTAGGTGTCGGTGGCGTGATCCACCGGGGTAGGATTCTGCGGCCCGTGCACGGGGCGGTTCATCACGTAGTCGCCCTCGGAGCCGTATTTGCCCCGAACACTGTAGGGCGTGCGCGTCAGCAGGATCGGCGCGCGCTTGGCGCCCTGCGGCACAAGTATGATGGTGTGCAGCTTCACCCCGTCACGCATGGGGATCATCACCTCGCGCTTGATGTAGTCGAAACCGTCCGAGACGGGCTCAAACCTGGCTGGAGTTTCGCTCGGCAGGGCGGGGTACTGGGGCTCGGCCGCAGTGGTCTGAGCCGCCGAGGGAACCACGCACCAAAGGGCCCCAAACATCGCCGTGAGCAATGTCAATAGACGAATACGGTCCATCGGCTTCATGAGAGTTCCCCCGGCGGCGTCATCAGCTCCTCCGTGGATTCGCACTTTCTGGTATGCCAATGTTGTCCCTCCGTTACTGACGTTGTGAATGCCAGGCAGCGCAGTGCCCGTGTGCAGACAGCATAACTCATGATGGGGATGTTTTGGATAAAACTGGTTCTGGGCAGCCCACGACTAGACCGGATTTCGCACCAGGATTTTGGCAGGGCAGGGCATTACAGCCTGCGGAAAAACCCCCACCGCGGACAACCACCCCGGCGCTCGGCGCGCCACCCCTCCTGAATCAGGAGGGGAGTTTTTAAAACGCTCCCCTCCTCAATGGATGAATAATTTCCTCCAACCTCTTATGTGAACAGAATTGGGGCTAACTTTTTGTTGTCAATTGGGGACGAACCGCAGATCTCCCGAACAGGTCGGCGCTATTTATAGCAATTTTCGGTCAAAAGTAGAGTCTTAAAGCGGAGCTGGCCGCAAGCAAAACGCGACTCTCTGTATCCACTGCGCTTCTCAAGCCTTAACACAGAGCACACTGAGCATCTCAGTGACCTCCGTGTTGGGTCTTTTCGGGCCACAGAGGACGCAGAGACAGTATCGCGGACTGAATAAATAGCCACCGTGCACGTCTTTGGCGGGGAAGACACGATGTGTAACATTCGATGGGTACCACTCAACTACTGCGTTGTTACCTGGTTGAATCCCAAACCCTGAAGCATGCTGGAAACTGTGTTGCGGGCGTTCTGGTCGGGATCGGCAGAAGAGAAAAGACCTGTGTCACGCGAGTAAACGCGAGTTTGTGCATTATCAACGCGCGTGCTGAAGACTTCGGCGGGCGGCAGGCGGATAGAGATGTCGCGCCCGCGCACGGCAACGTCGCCGGGTTGAACTTTTGCCAGGTTAACGCCCGCGATGACCTCGCCATGCACGAGGAGGAGAAGGCGATCGCCAACCAGGAGTTTGGGCAGGTAGGGATTGTCAGTACCTCCGCTGATAATTTTGTCCATCGTGTAGCTGACGGTCTCAAGCCGCTGTAGTTGCTGGATCTGTCGAACCACGGTGGGCTGATCCACATTGATCTGAGTGCGACCGCCCCGGAGAATCGCCATGAGCTGGAGAAGGCCCGTTCCCGTGGCGAGCCGGACGGCGGTCCCGGCAAGAACAATCGTGAGCACCACACCGGCAAGAATTCCCAGTACCCAGAACAACAGGGAATTCGTCCGACGCGGTGATTGGTTTGTGTTTGGCATTTCTATTATGACCAAATCCAGACTACCCAGAATAGACCCTAGCAGGGTTCCATCCCGGGTGAAAGCCAGGATCTTGGATTTGGCTTTCTAACAGCCCTTACTGTACACCTAGCCCGGATTTCTCACCAGGCTGAAACGCTCTTGGCGGCTGCCGGAAGGGCGCGGCTTCACGGGCTGCAGAAAAAAACCTCAATACTGCCATCCTGAGCGCTTTTGAGTTTTTCGGCCGCCTGTTCAGCTCCGCCCTTCCAAAATCGTAGTGAGCAATGCGGGCTAGGCAAGCGGTTCGCACTCACAGTTTTTGATAGGGGTAAAGTTTGCTGCACCACTACCAATTTTCTCAATTCTTGCAGTGTTCATGCCGGGGTGAGAAATCGGGTTAGTCGCCCGGCAATCCGGGATTGAGAAAAACCTTACCCGCTTCCACTTTCACCGGATAGGTTCTTAGGTCCACGCAGGCCGGCGCTCCTTGGGCCCGGCCAGTCGTGAAGTCAAATCGCCCGTTGTGCTTCGGACACTCAATGATGTGATCCATGACGAAGCCACCCGCAAGATGCACCTCGGCGTGCGTGCACAGGCCGTCGGTGGCGTAATATCTATCGTCGGCCGTGCGGTAGATCGCAAAGGTGCGAGCGTCGAGATCGAAGCGGATCAGATCTTCCTTCTCGATGTCGCCGGTGGCGCAGACTTCAATCCAGGGGTCGGTCATGGGGTGATTCCGCTATGCCGGCTCCAGCGCGGCTACAGGCTGGGCGGTGGCAGGCAATTGACGTCGGACGAAATACGTCGGCTCTTTCACCTGCCTCAGAGTGGTGGGGATGATTTCCCGGTAGGCTTCCCATAGCCCGTTATAGGGCTTCGGCATGTCCGCTTTCAGTTCCTGATGCAGCTTGCCCAGGGCGTGGTAGGGCACCATCGGGAACATGTGGTGTTCGACGTGGTAATTCATTTCCCAGTAGAGAAAGCGGAAGATGGGGTTCATGTACACGGTCCGGCAGTTGAGGCGGTGGTCGAGAACGTCTTCGGCCAAGCCCGCGTGCTGGGTTAACCCAAAGATGATCATCAGCCATGCGCCATAGATTACAGGCAGACCAATGTACATCAGAGGCAGGATACTGTGGATGACAATTGCCCAGGTGATGGCCGCGGCGTAAATCAGGATGTAGATGCGCGCGTTCCGATAGACCTTGTGGCGTTCCTCATGGGGGATGTAGGTTTCCTCCGCCGGAGCAAGCCGTCCGAAGCAGTGCCGCACCATTTTGCCGAATTCCTTGGGCACCCGCTGGAGACTGAAAAAGCTCAGCGCAAGCGCCAGCAGATCCGGCGGGCGGGGTACGGCGATTTCCGGGTCGCGGCCGACGATGATGGTATCCGTGTGGTGCCGGGTGTGACTCCATCGCCACGGCACGGATTCACGAAACACCATGAAGGAGGCTATTTCATAAAGGGCATCATCCATCCACACCGTCTTAAAAGCGGTCCGATGCCCGGCCTCGTGCCACCGAGAATCGGACGACGAACCGTAAACCACGCCGTAAACAATGAAACAGGGAACCGTCCACCAGGTACCCCACGTCAGGTAACCGAGCGTGCCCGAGATAATGAGCAAAGCAGCCCAGATCAATGTGTCGCGGATCGCCGGTCCGTCCCGCCGCTGCATCAGTTCTTTCAAATGTTGGCGCGAGATTTTGCAGGAATACCACTCGGCATTGGCCAACCCTCGCTCCTCGGCAAGTCTGGTGTCGCGCCCGATGAGACTGTAATCACGTTGGGTAATTTCAACTGGCAAATTGTTTCCCTCTTTGGCTACCGGGAGGCAACACTCTGTTTTCAGCGGACAATTTAATCTGAATGGCACATCCTCGTTGAGTGAGCTGACTGCTTAAAGCTAGTATCAGATGGCCGACTGTTTGGTCCCATCGCTATTCGGAGCTGCCAGCCCCCCTATTCCATCTTACCTCACGGCGACATTTATAGCACAAAATCCTCGGCAGCGCGAACGGGCGTGGCGCGATGGCGTAGCGCACAATCAGCCATTCGCAAACCGCTACCCGATGGTAAGCCGATGACCCTCGGACCAGTCACGCCCTCTCTGCGGGTTCACGCTGATACCCGGCATCGTGACGCCGCCCTGTCCCGCATGTCCCCACCCGGCGGTAACAGCGAAGTGCTTCGCTCCATCCAGAATCGTCATTTGTGGCAAGGTAAAGGTGGCGATCTTCTGAAGGGGCGGTTCGCGAACCGCCCCTACGGCGGTTTCCGTGCCCAGCAACGCGGCAATCTGCCTGCCCAGCGCCGCCGAGGCGAGCAATGCTTCCTTCCCGACGGCGACAGACCCGGCGCATTCTGGAAACAGGCGTGAGAAAGGCCCCCGGTCAAAACTGCATTGACGTGGCTTCCAGCTTCGTTCAAGAGATTCGAGAGCACGGGATAGGGTGCGGCTGAAGAAAGCCGCGCCGCGGCGGCAGAATCCGGCCCATGGCGAAAGAAGCTGTGAAAAATTGCGATCTTTACCGCGGAGGCGCTGAGACGCAGAGAAAAGGCCGTTTATTTTCAAATCTCTGCGCCTCAGGTCCTCGACGGTTAAAAGGATCTCCGGCGATTTTTTCACACCCTATCCCGCCGCAGGCCACATTCTGTCGGACGGTTCTTCAATCGACCTAAAGATAGGACAGATTGCGCCTCGACCGGATCAGAATTTCGGTTCCTTTGCTCGTCGTTTGCCCAGCAGAGAATCTGCTCTTCGATACTTCGCGGGACAGCATACCCATTCGTCGGTATGACAAATACCAAGTTGTAGTGATAGGCATGGCCCTCTCCCCTGGCATCTCTATGAATGGACCAGCAATCCGGTGTTCTATGCTGCCGTGATGTTGGCGAGGAAGTCTGCAAAAAGGGAGGGTACATGAACACACAACGATTCAAAGGACGCTTCGGGGGAATAGCTGTCGCAGCGGCTTTAGGACTGGTGGTTGCAGCCGGCTTCGGAGTCGCGCGCCTTCGAGGCGACATGCAAACGGCCAATCAGCCTGCATCACTGAAGCTTGCCGACCCGAACGAAGGTCCAAGCAAGAATAGTTTCGCACCGATCGTCAAGAAAGTGCTGCCGGAAGTAGTGAATATCTCGACTTCCAAAGTGGTCAAAACCCCGGTGGACTCTTCCGGGCAATTGCCCCCGGGAATGCAGATGGACCCGTTTTTCCGGCAGTTCTTTGGAGATCATTCCGGCCGTCAATTCAACCACCCGCAGGAGGACCGTGAGCGGAGCCTGGGTTCCGGCGTAATCGTCAGCCCTGAGGGTTATATCCTAACCAACAACCACGTTGTGGAGGGAGCAACCGAGATTCAGGTCACCACCTCCGACAAACACGAGTATAAAGCTCGCATCGTCGGCACGGACCCCAAGACGGATATTGCCGTGCTCAAGATAGACGCAACCGACCTGCCGGCGATTACCATTGGTGACTCATCCAAGATGCAAGTGGGAGACATAGTCTTGGCAATTGGCGACCCGTTCGGTGTCGGAGAAACCGTAACCTCGGGGATCGTGAGCGCCAAGGGGCGAGCCAACCTGGGCATCGAAGATTACGAAGATTTTATTCAAACCGATGCACCGATTAATCCCGGCAACTCGGGTGGAGCACTGGTCAATGACCGCGGCGAATTGATCGGCATCAATACCGCGATTCTATCTCACGGGTCCGGCGGGAGCCAGGGCGTTGGGTTCGCCGTCCCTGCCAACCTGGCCCGAAACGTCATGGATCAGATCGTAAGAAATGGCAAGGTGACCCGCGCCTACATTGGAGTCTCCATACAGGAAGTAAGTCCGGAACTGGCCAAGGCGTTCGGAGAGGCTGAACCCCGCGGTGCTCTGGTGGGTGATGTCAGCTCCGGGAGTCCGGCGGAAAAAAGCGGCCTGCAAAAGGGAGACATCATTGTGGAATTGAACGGCAAACCGATAGCGGACAGCAACCAATTGCGCATGAGCATTTCCATGATGGCCCCCGATGCTACCGTGAACTTGAAGGTATTGCGCAGCGGGAGTGAGCGTGACATGGCGGTGAAGTTGGGGGTGCTGCCCACCGATAAAGAGCGGGCTAGCGTTGAGACCCCCAGTCCCGAAGGAGCTCTGGAAGGAGTTTCCGTAGGGAACGTTACCGATGAGGCAGTTCAGCAGTTGGGATTGCCCGCCAATACCAAGGGCGTCGTCGTGACCGAAATCAATCCCTCAAGCCCCGTGGCCGACTCGGGTTTGCGGCAGGGTGATGTAATCCAGGAAGTCAATCACCAGGCGGTCACAAACGTTACCGACTTCGATCGAGCCGTTCGCAAGGCGGGAAAGGATCCGCTTTTGCTGGTGAATCGCCAGGGGAACACTCTGTTCATAGCCGCGTAACTGGCGCCAGATGGGGAGCAGGGGAGAGCGGGTGCTCTTCCCTGTCCGTTGGTGGGGTACGGCTTACCGTACCTGCCTTCGTTTTTGTCGCGCGACCGAAGCAAGAGGGTACGGCAAGCCGCACCCATACAATTCTAAGAAATGATTCCCTTGCGCACCGCATACAAGATCAGTTCGGGCACGCCTTTAAGATCCAGCTTCTGCATAATCTTTGCCCGGTGCGTTTCCACGGTATAAACACTGAGATTCAAGAGGCTGGCAACCTCCTTGTTGGATTTGCCTTCCGCGACGAGCTGAAGTACCTCGCGCTCCCGCGGACTCAGCAGGTCATAGGAATCTTCTGCCCCGCTTCGCTGCAACTTTCTCATGTAGTCCTGAAGCAGAACCTTGCTCACCGCGGGACTGAAAAATGATTTCCCCTCGACCACCGCGTGAATGGCCTGTACAAGATCGGTGGTGGCGGAGTCCTTCAGCAAGTAAGCGCGCGCTCCGGCGCCGAGCGCCCGCAGCACGTAGCCTTCATCGGAGTGCATGCTCAGCATCACCACCGCAGCGTCCGGGCGAATCTCCCTGATCTGACGCGCGGCTTCAATTCCGTTTAAGTTTGGCATTCCGATATCCATGACCACAACATCCGGCTTCAAGGTCTTGGCCAAATCCACCGCTTGCCGACCATCATCGGCTTCGCCGACAACGCTTAAGTCGGGCTGTTGGTCAACCACCAGTCGGAGGCCGGCCCGGATCAGCTTGTGGTCATCGGCGAGCAAAACTCGAATCAGATTCATGGTCGTTGGTGATTAAACGTGAGGTCGTGGAAACTCCGCCTTCAACGTTGTGCCGCTCCCGGGCTTCGAGTCAATGGTGAAAATTCCTCCCAGGCGCCGCACCCGCTCTTCCATTCCCAAAATGCCAAGGCCGCGAACCCTACGCGGATCGAAGCCGCGCCCGTCATCGGAAACAGAGACCAGAATCTTGTCAGCCGTTGGTTCGATGTTGACCTTGGCGTTTTTGGCTGAGCTGTGACGCGCAGCGTTGTTGAGCGCTTCCTGAACTATTCGGTAAATGCAGATTTTGTATTCCTCTGGAATCTCTTCCGCACTGTCGGAGGATTGAACTTCCACTTCCATTTCACTGCGGCGCGAGACCTCCCGGCCTTGCCACTCCAGAGCTGCCGTCAAGCCGAGATCATCCAGCATGGAAGGCCGCAGAAGCAGGGCGATATTGCGCACGGTTTCGACCGTCGTCTCGGCGACCGATTTAATCTTGTCCACATGATCCTTAATCTGTGCATTGTCAGAAGGGACCGATGCCGCTAGTCTTCCGACCTCTACCAACAACGCCCCCAAGGACTGGCCGACCTCATCATGAAGTTCGCGCGAGATCGACCGCCGCTCGGTTTCCTGGGCATCGACGAGCTGCGCCGACAAGTCTTCCAGCTCGGCGCGGCTATGGGCAAGTTCCCGATACCGCCGCTGACCCTCCTCTCCCAGACGAAGAAGGTAAAGAATACTGGCGAAAGATAAAACCAGTCCGGCGGTAAGAGCGATCGCCAGCATTTTTGTTTGCCGCGCTTGTAAGCTGGCAAAATCTGCAAACATCTCGCGGTCTGTCGCGCCCAATTGATGCCTGTTCCAAAGTGCGATTTTTTCCGATGTTTCGTTGATACGCGAACGTTGCGGAAGAACTTCTTCGTTCAGGAAACGCCAAGCCTGTCTATGTCGCTCTTCTCGACTCCACGACAGGACTGGATTCAACATGCCCTGTTGCTCGATGAACAACTGTTGGAGACTCTCCACCAACGCCCGCTCTTCTGGCTGACAATTTTCGGGATACTTGCTTACCGTCGAGTTGATTTCTGCCGTGAGCCGTGAGAATTCCGCGGCTGTGAGTCCGTCAGCCTGCGGGTCTTGGCTCAGGAGATATTCCTGTATCCGATCATTGTAAATATAGATCGACGATGATAGGACCAAGAGCGGCTGGGTGTGGGCAAGAAAGGATTGCCGAATCTCTTCCTCCTGCGTGTGCATCTGGCGAGCGAGACGAAGGGCGTCCAGGCCCGCGATGACCATCAAGGCCAATAACCCGCCGAAGCTGACCAGCAAGGTCAGGCGCAGCTTCTTTGACGGCCAAGCCCCTTCACTGTTCAGGACATGCTCCCTCACTTTTGAAAACACCTCCCTCTCGCCGCTCGACTTCGTCTATTTCGCATACCTCCGGAAGAAGGAGTCGGCGTTCCATTGCGGGCGCTTATCGCCGTCGGCCATCGCCTCCGCGAGCCGCAGAACGATCTTGTTGTACTTGGCGGCTGCCGCCAGGTCCACGGGCTGCTGGACATCGTCCGAAGGCGCGTGATAGCGATTCGTGATCCACTGCTTGACGGCAGCCTCCTCCGGCGAGCCTTTCTTGTACCCGAATGAGAAGAAGATGGAAGGAATGCCTTTCTTGATAAAGCTGTACTGATCGCTGCGGATGAAGGCGTTGCGCTCGGGTGCGGGGTCGGGCTGCACCTCAACCCCCTCCGCCGCCGCCACGTTTCTCAGAAGCGGCCCCAGGTCAGACTCCTCGATCCCACGGACGATCAATCGTTGCAAGGGGAAGATGGGAAGGAACATGTCAATATTCAAGTCGCCGATGATCTGTGGGAGGGGAACGGTGGGGTGTACGGTGTAGTATCGCGAGCCGAGAAGTCCCGCCTCCTCCCCCGTCACCACCAAGAAGAGCAACGACCGGCGCGGTTTGGCGCCGGACTCATGCAGTGCGTCAGCAACGTCGATGAGTGCCGCCACGCCCGCGGCGTTATCCATGGCGCCGTTGTAAATCCGGTCGCCGTTGATGGGTTCGCCGACACCTAGATGGTCCACGTGCGCGGAGATGACCACGTATTCCTTCTTGAGCGCTGGGTCAGACCCCGGAAGAATCCCCACAATGTTCTGTGAGGTGACCTCCTCTTGCGTGTACTTCGCGTGCTCATCGAGCGAAACTGCCAGGGGGAAGTGCGGCAAAGGGTCGCCATGCTGTGCGATCTCTACCAATTCCGCAAAGGTGTGCCCGGAACCGGCAAACAACTTTTCCGCCTCAGCGGGATTAAAGCCAATCCCCAGTTGATCCCCTGGCAATTCATCCATCGCCGGATCGGCCAGCCGCATGGTGGGCTGAAACCTCAGCACCATGGCGCGCGACCAGGGGATATCCATTTGATGTGGATTGTATATAGAAATGATGCCAATGGCGCCGGCGCGGTGCAGCGCGCGCCAGCGTTCGCCTGCGGACTGTGCGTGGGCACGCAGCGCGTTGGGAATTGAGGAGGGCCCGCCCGTAATGTACACAGCGATCTTGCCGCGGATATCCTGGTCCGCGAAATCATCGTAGTTCAGCTCTGGGACGCTTAAGCCAAAACCCACGAATGCCAGTGCCGCATGGAGGGACGGCGAGGGAGGCACGGCGGCGCGGATGATGGCGTCTTCACCGAGGCGGAGGGGTTCGCTTTTGCCTCCTCTCACCAGGGCCACGCTTGATTCCTTCTCCACGATCGTGCAGGAGTAGAATTTGACGGGCTGAATGTAGCCCTGTGTCCCGGCCGGCGTGAGGCCGTCCTGCTTGAAATGCGCGGCCACGAATTCGGCGGCGACGCGATGGCCCGCGCTGCCCGTCCGGCGTCCCTCCAGCTTGTCGCTGGCCAGGTACTCGACGTACGACCACCATCGTTTGCCCGCCCCTTCGTCGGCAGAAGTGGTAAGCGTAGAAAACACCATGAGCACCAGCAAACACCGTCGCAACATGGATATTCTCCTTGGGGGCTCTGCCTGCGCAGGCCCGTTTAACCACGCCGGCCAAGCCTGAAGCCCTGGCAGTACATTAGATTTCCATTCTAGCGTCGAGATGTAGGTAGTGTACACCGAGCCGTCAATTTCCCCCATCGCTTGGCGCTCGCGGGGGCTTGGTGCCGACCTGCGGCGGCCTTAACAGGCTGCGGAAAAACCCTACAGTGCTGTCATCCTGAGCGCAGCGAGGGATCCCGCTCCGAGTATTTTCAAGGCAATGCAAGATTCTTCGTCGCCATTGCTCTTCTGCAGAAACTCGACGCGTAAGTCCTTGGAATTCAGCAGGTGTAGCGCGGACCTGTTTTTTCGGTCCGCGGCTCGAGCCCGATGAACAAGCAAAAGCCGCGGACCTAGAGAACAGGTCCGCGCTACCCTTCCTCGGCCCGAGTTTCTGCCCATCCTGGGCAGCCGCAAGGCTGTCAATGCTCAGAATGACAGTGCCGGCGAGTTTTTCCGCAGCCTGCTAAACCAAGGCGCTGGCGTTCTTCTGCACTTTATTGAACGCCTCCAGGACATCGTCTACATCGCTCTTTTCGCCAATGAGCATGTTCTGCGCAAGGTAAAGCCCGGTCTCACACAACTTGTCATTTTGCGGAAGGTTATTATTTTGGCGATAATTGTTGAGGCGCTCCTTGGTGAACACGGTTTGGAAACTACGCAGGTTGAGGCTCTGCTCGAGGAAGGGTTCCTTGTTGAGGGGAGGGTAGCCGTTGACCGCTATAACACCCTCGGCCTCCAATGCTCTGACTACCTTCGAGCGTGGCACGTCCTTAAAATGCTCCTGGTCGTAACGAAGCCCGGTACAGTAGTAGTTTTGCCGGGTCGATTCAGGGTAATTCTCCTGCACCAGCATCCCTGGAAATTTTCTCAATTCGGCTCTCAGGTATGCCGCATGCTTTTCCCGTTTGGCACAAAGGTCGTCGTACCGTTCGAACTGCCCCATCAGCACCGCAGCAGCAAAATCCGAGATGCGATACTTCATCCCCCGCATTGCGTACCTATGAGTCTTCGGATCCAGTCCAAAGTTCCTGACTATGTAAGCCTTCGCAATCAGGTCTTCATCATTACTCACCAGGGCGCCGGCTTCACCCCCGGGAAGGTTCTTGGATTCCTGGAAACTGAAACAACCCATGATCCCAAACGTCCCCACCGCCTTACCCTTCCATTCTGTGCCGTGCCCCTGGCAAGCGTCTTCAATGACAGGAATGTTGTGTTTCTTGCCGATAGCCAATATTTTATCCAAGTGCGCAGGAGCTCCGTACATATGCGCGGGCATAATGGCACGCGTATGTTCGGTGATGCGGTGCTCGATGTCATCGGGGTCGATCTGGAAAGTCTTCAGGTCGGAATCGGCAAATACCGGCAACGTGTAACTCAACATAATGGCGTCGATGGTGGCGATGTAAGTATAGGGGGAGACAATAACCTCATCTCCCGGGCCCACTCCTATCAACTCCAGGGCCAACTGAAGGGCGTGGGTTCCGCAGGGGGTCATAACACAGCCCCGGGACCCCACTCTTCTCATCCATTCCTTCTCAAACTTGGGAATGAACTCTGCATCCGTTGTGCACCATTTGTGATTGCGGAGCGACTTGAGGATGAATTGCTCATCGCGCTCGTCGGTCTGGGGCCAATCGGGAAATGGGGTCGAGCGAACCGGCGTGCCTCCGTGTACGGCCAGTACATTGGGATTGCCCGACGCCTTAGAGCTTCGCGGAATGGCACTTGCTGCTGCCAGCCCGGCAGACGTTTTGCTCAAGAAATCTCGGCGGGTCAAGGTTGACTTTGGCATGGAATTAGGTCTCCTTTTTGGAATGGTCTCGCGCTGACGAAGTGAATCACCCCTGAACTCGCGCTCGTCTGCTACCTTGACTGCTGGGGGGGTGACCGGCCTCAACTAATGGCCGTCGTATGAAGATGATTTTACACCATCACTGGGAGAATAGCCTAACCCTGACTTCTCACCATGTTTGGATGACTCTGGAAGGGCGGGGCTTCACAGGCTGCGGAAAAACCCTGTGGCGCTGGGCGCAAGTACAGTCAGCACCACCCCGGCGCTGGGTGCGCCACCCCTCCTCATCTGAGAGGAGGGGAGCGTTTTCAACAACTCCCCTCCTGATTCAGGAGGGGTGGCGCCTGGGGCGCCGGGGTGGTTGTACACCGAGGATCGTTTTTCCGCAGCCTGTTCAGCCCCGCCTAAATCGCGGCTCCCGCCCTCATCCGTCGGGCACGCTCTGCGCTGGGAGAGGGGGGACTGCACCGAAGGCGTGGCCCGAGGCCTCGATCGCGACCTACGAAAACGGCGGGCTCTGATATGATGCGAACATCACGCATGAAGCGGTGAAAAAATTGGCGTCACGGTTTGTAGCGGCGGTCTCTGACCGCCGGAAGCTATCGAATCAAAAGCCGGCGGCCAGAGACCGCCGCTACAGCGGGATCTTTTGGCTGCTTCGAGTCTTACGGAATCTACTTGGGAGTTTCGCGCCGTTGAGATTCCCCCGAACCTGGACCACAGCTCATGATCATTACTGACGTAGAAGCCCTGCATTTGCGCTTGCCGAATGTTGAGGAGATTGCCGACGGCACCCAGGACGTGCTGGTCATCCGCATCCACACTGACGCAGGGCTGACAGGAATAGGCGAGGTCAGCAGCCAGTCTTATGTCTGCAAGGCTATTTTTCAAGCGCCGCGCTCCGCCGAGCGGCGCCAGGGTCTCGCCAACATCCTGCGCGGCCAAGATCCTATAGATGTGGAAGATCTGTGGCGGCGCATGTACTCCCAAACCAGCCGTTACGGCATGCGGGGCGCGGTGATCCACGCGATAAGCGGCGCCGACCTCGCGCTCTGGGACTTGCGCGGCAAAGCCCTGGGGAAGCCCGTTCACGAACTGCTGGGGGCAACGCATCGCAGGACGGTGCGCGCCTATGCCAGCTATCTGTTCGGTTCGACGCCGCGGGGTACCGCCGATCTTGGCCGCGAGGCGATTGATCTTGGCCTGACCGCCGTGAAATTCGGCTGGGGAACTTTTGGGGCTGATCTTGCCAACGACATGGCGCACGTCGAGGCGGCGCGCCGCGCGGTCGGTGATGAATGCGAACTGATGGTCGATGCGGGTCAAAAACTCAATGTGGAGTCGTCTCTTCAGCGGGCAAAGCTATTTGCCCCTCTCGCGGTCGCCTGGCTGGAGGAACCGCTGCTACCCGATGATCGCGCCGGATATGCGGATCTTTGCCCGCGCTCTCCCGTCCCGATTGCGGGAGGGGAGCTGGATGTCACGCCGCGGGGTTTTGAGGATTTGATCGCCACAGGAATGCAGGTGATCCAACCGGACGTGGCGATTTGCGGGGGCCTCACCGTGGCGCGCGAAGCCTCGCGAATGGCCGAAGCCGCCGGACGCCGCTGCGTCCCCCATTGCTTCAGCACAGGGATCAACCTTGCGGCGTCGCTCCATTGGATGGCTTCCTGTGGCCAAGGCGACCTAGTCGAGTATTGTCTTCGTCCGTCACCCCTCATGCGGCGATTGGTTCGAAATCTGCCGCCCCTCATCGACGGCCGGGTGCCGGTCCCGCAAGGTCCGGGCCTGGGCATCGAGCTTGATGAGGCCATCATCGCCCAGTACCGAGTGAAATGACATCCCCGGAACAGGTGCTTCTTGATTCTCATGCGCGGACATCCCCGCGGGGCATCCTAGCCTGCGGGTATTTTATGGCAGCGCCGGAATTGTTGGACTTTGCGGGTGATGGTTGAAGGCTTCCGCCCTGCTGCACCCGCTTTCATGCCCCCGCATTTGCCGCATCATGTCATGGATAGGCCAAATCGCGTCGTAAAACAGGGTTTGGGCCCGGAAGGCCTGGTGATATCGCTCCTCAACCGAGGTGGTGTTAACGTAGTTCGTGGGATAAAAGTTTTGCGTCTGCGTTCCCAATTCGGCCTCAAAGTAGTAGAGAGGAAATTTCTTTCCGCTGGCCAACCAGGCACTATAAGTGAGCAGTGAAGCGGCCCGGTGGTCCATGTGGAAATCGATCGGCCAGTGAGTAAAAACGATGTCGGGTTTGTACTTGTCCAATAGAATTTCTGTGAACTCGTTATAGCGCTGTCCGGTGATTTCTGATCCGGTGCCATAGCGGATGGGGAGCGTAAACTGGCCGCTATTCGATCCGCCGTAGTTCAAGAAATCCAAGCGCATCTTTAAGATTTCCGCCATCTTTATACAATTTTGCATGTCCTTGACTATGCGATCTTCGGGATTGGCATCCGGGGCAGGCACCGATCCGGTTAACGAGACGGCGACCACGTCGTGCCCTTGATCGGCATAAAGCGTCAAGGTTCCGCCGGCACAGGTCTGGGGGTCGTCACAGTGGCCTCCCACCGCAACCACTCTCAGTTTCCGGTCCGGCTCGGGTGGCTTCGATTGCGCCTTGGAATTGCCCACGGGGAGTAACGTGGCTGCGGCGCCTGCCAGGGCGGAGGATCGGCGCAGCATCGATCGGCGAGTCAGTTTATTCATGTTTACCTCGGAAACGTGATTTGGAGAGCGAAGTTCGCTTCGCTGGCAGCGTTTTACAAATGGGCTAAAACCAATGCTGTCCATCTTAAGCTGACCGTTCCCCATATTCGACCCCCTCACCCACCGCCTTGCGGTTCCCCCTCTCCCCCAAGGGGGAGAGGGCAGTAATCTTTGTGGTCAGCACCCGCTCCTTCTTGGGACGGAACGACTCATGCATCCAGGACCAAAACAAAGAATTCTTCTTCCCTCTCCCCCTTGGGGGAGAGGGGGAACCGCAAGGCGGTGGGTGAGGGGGTCTCTGGGGAACAGATTGATGAATAGTTTCCTCAAAACCTCTTATGTAAACCGTGCTGGGACTTAAACCAACCCTATACCCAATCTCTGGAGGTCCACCGGCTACACGACGGGCAGGAGCTGCGTCACGGCACGGTGGCCCTCGATGATGGCCCGATCATGACCTGAATCTATTGAAAGATCCGTATTGGCAAAGGCAATCCTGCCAAAGGGGGCCCGGCGCAGCACCTCGGCTGGCCCCCCTTTCCCGTCTTTTCCAAACGTGATTCCCGGCTGAGGAACAATAAAATGGTGGCCCCAACGATTCAGGATGATGCCGGCAACATCCCGCCGCGCGTCAAATCCCGACGTTGAAAACATCTCCGTAAATTGTTCGCGGACCTTGCGCTCGAAATCACGAAAGGGAGTGGAGAGTAACTCCGCCCGGCCCTTGCTGCACTGCTCGGGCGCCGGTAAGCCCGGATAAAAGAAAGGCACGATCAGGGACAAGACAGTGGGAGAATCCGGTCCGATGGTGGGCGAGTCGGAGCCAAACGTGGCGATGGTTCGCACCTCGGTCCAATAACCGAAACCCTCAAACCAGCGCCCGCCGGAAAGGCCCAGCTTGTGGAGGAACCGCCAGTTGCGCAGCGCCACGTTCGCCACAATTGTGGCGGAGTAATTGAATTGGTCATAGGCTTGGCGATGGGTGGCAGGCAGGTCGCGCACCACGTGCTTGGTAATCCAGCCGCCCCCCGCCATAACCACGGCACGCGCTTTCAGGCGATAGACTTTGCCGTCGCGCGTGTACATGATGCGGACAAATTCGGATTTCTCCGGCTCCCCTTCGTGCTCCACGCGGACGGCGGTGGAGTGCAGGCGAATGCGAACCTGGTTGCCGGAGCGGTCCAGCGCGGTGAAATTTATACGGTTTCGGCACACCGCTTCGAGCGTGCGCGGGCCGGAAATAGCCTCAGGAAGGAGCGTCTTGACAATGTGGCGCGTGAAACCCGTGTTCCCTCCGGGAAAGCTGTGGCGCGTAAGGTTATCACCCGACCCATACACCGTATAACGGCAGCCGGTTACTGCGTCGGGGCCGGCTCCAATCGCCGCGGCCAAATGGGGAGCCACGAACAGGCGGATAAATTCGCGGCTTATGCCGTGGCGCTCCATGAGGACATCCTCTGCGGTCATGGTATCGAGGTGGCGCATTTCCGCATCGCTCTCATGTCGGTGGGACTGGTGATAATCAATCACGGCCTGAAGATACTTGGCGAAATCGGACCGCATTTCAGCCGATAGGGGAAGGCTATCCAGTTTTTTCCAGGGATCAACCACCCACTTTCCCGGCCGCTGGCCAAACTTTTCCCCGAAATAGAAACCGAAGTTAGGAGGCGAAGGCAGATTGCGCGCGAAGTGATAACTGGTGCGGCTCAACGGCATAGCCGGGGGCGGTCCACCCCACTCCTGGTATTTGAACTCACTGGGATTCACACCAATGCGGGCGTAAAAATCTCCCATCTCCTTTGAAGACGGGGGTATCCAAAACCAGTTGGAGCCTTGCGGCGCAATCAACCGGTGTCCGTCAACCATGAACTCATTGCGCCGGGCCTGACCGCCAAAAATAGGATGGTTTTCGAGCACCAAACAGGTCTGGTGGGGCTTCGCCGCATCTTTAAAGTAAAGCGCGGATGCAAGACCGCTGATGCCTCCCCCCACGACCACCAGGTCAAAGACCTCGCCGGTATCGACCCCCTGTGCCGAGGGGGAATCGAAAGCGCCATCCCGCACGGCATGCGCGGCGAGCATCACTTCTTCCGTGTTTCCGTTCGCGCCCGCGTAATCTCCCATTCCGGTATAGCCTCCCCAATCCGCCTGCTGCCCCAGAAGCTGAAGAGGGGTCAGCGATTTGAGCAGCACACTTCCGGAAGCCAGCAGGGTAGAGTTTAGAAAATCCCGCCGGCAAATCCGCGCATTCATGCCCAGCGTTTGGTCGTTATCGTGTGAGGCCATGTTTCCGGCTCCTAATTCCAAATTGAATTAATAAGCATGGTTATTCACGGCTCCCGGAAGAGCGGGGCTTCATAAGCTGTGGAAAAACCCTTCAAGACTGTCACTCGGAGGAGCCACAGGCGGTCCTGAGCATTGCGAAGAAAGAATCTCGCACTGCCTTGAAAATGCTCAGAGCAAGATCCTTCGCTGCGCTCAGGATGACAGCACGGAAGAGGATTTACGCAGCCTGTGAAGCCCCGTCCTTTCGCCCGGCTACAAATAGGGTCGCTCATTTCTGCAACCCGTCACTCGCTACGACGATTGGGGCTTACAGAGTTTCTCACTGAATTCCCACCCGCGGCGCCGGTCAACAATTTGACGGCAGTGTTCGATAAAGTCCCGCAGTTCCTCCAGACCATAACTACGGGCCAACTCCCGCGCGCTCACTCCGGGGCGTTTCGCCTTGAGCACAAACCATCCGTCGCGCTCGATGTACTTATCTTGCATCACATCGTCGCCATGCTCCTTCAGCAACTTATCACGAATCACGGAGCCCCCGTTGTTGGCTTCGACGGAATCCGTGCAATAGATTCCCCGATCCAGGTCCAGGGTGATGCGGGTAATCAGCAGGTCGTCGCCCTTCTTATAGATCAGTTCTTCCCCGGTGATATCCAACACCTGGCAATCGGGAGTGTGGGTGGCGCTCACGATGTAATAGTGATAGTTGACGGCTTGGGCCACCAGTAAAATCCCGCCAGGGGCATCGCTGGGATAAATCACCAGTTCGGCCCCTTGGGTCGCGAGGCGCTGCCAGACTTCGTTAAAGAAGGAGTCAAAGCAGATGGCAAAGCCCACCCGCCCGAAATCCGCCTGGTGAACCACCGTTTCCTGTCCGGGTTCGATCGGCGGCACGCGCTTAAATTCCGGAAGCCACGGAAAGACTTTGTTGTAAACGGCGGCCACACGTCCCTCTCGGTCAATCAGCACGCAGGAGTTGAGGCGATGGATCCCGTCTCTCCGGTCGATGGGGCAAACGATATACGTTCGATGCTTTTTGGCCAACCCGCCCATCGCCGTGACCGCGGGACCGTCGAGCGTTTCCTCACTGGTCGCATTCAGTCCCCGGTAAGTCTCGGCCAGGACGATGATATCCGCGCCTCGGGCTCCTTCACTGTCCACGAGTTGGACGACGTTCTCCAAGGGCCTTTCATGACCTTTGTAAGCAAGGCTCACGACCCGCACCGGCCGGCCGATCTTGCCGGCTGGCTCGTCTGCTGAAGGCAATGCATCATCAGCGGCCGCGTCCCCGCCCCAGCCATCAACTGTAAGGCCGGGGATTCCCATCCCCGCCAGAGCACCTAGCCCCGCGGAGGTCTGGAGAAACTTCCTTCTGCGCATATGACCATCCTTAATCCAAACTGAATTTTCGAGCGCCCTGGCTTAGACTCCGGCTACTTCTGGCGCACTGCTCACGGGGGCGGCGCGCCAATTCCTCGCCGAATGCTAGGCGCATTCTACCATCACCTTGAGCGGTAATTCCCTAGATAGTGTTGCCGGCTGTGACCTTGATTGCGGCAAGCCCATCTTGAACGTCAATCTCCTTCAGTGGGGCGTCGAACTCGCTTCGTAAGGTGAAGTTTGTTTCCCCGCCCAGCAAACGACACCAGCAAGCGAACGCATTGGCAAACTGACTCTCAGACGCTATAACGGCGACACTACGAATAGAATAGTGAATTAACTTCCTGTTCTAGCGCTGGATTCTCACCAGCAGTGAAGGGCCCCGGCAGTCTGCGGGGTTTCATGACGCGGGCGAACCACGGGGGTTCTTCGCCCCAAAAGCAGGCGTAGCGCGGACCTGTTTTTTAGGTCCGCGGCACGTCCCCGATGGACAAGGGAAAGCCGCGGACCTAAAAAAACAGGTCCGCGCTACCCTTCCTCGGCACGAGTTTCTGCCTGTCATGGGCAGCCGAACGGCTGTCAATGCTCAGAATGGCAGTTTGAGCGACGGTGAATCGAAAAGACTTGTGCGTCATAAGCCAGATGTGTAGGCCACCCAGCCTTCTTAGATGCCGGCGTACCAGGCCCACCCTCCTTCGGGAGCCTTGCCTCCCAGCCCTTTTCCGTATTGTTTCGCATTATCGGTTACGATGAGCTGGGAAAGATACTTCACGTTCTTGTAACCAAGTTGGCGCGCCACGCGCAGACGAACCGGAGCCCCGTGGGGTGCGGGGAGATCCTGTCCATTCATACCATAGGCAATCAAGGTTTGCGGATGCCAGGCGTCGAACATGTCCATAGTGTCCCAGACTTTGTCATAGGCAAAGATGCCGACGTACTTTGCCTGCGGGCGGATTCCGACCAAATTCAAGATATAGGAGAGCTGGACTCCGGTCCATTCGGCAATGAAAGACCAGCCTTGTTCACAAGCATGTAGGGTGACCTGATTTTGGGCAGGGAATTGTCTCAGTTCCGCGAGGGAGAAGGAATGTGGCCGGGCGACCATGCCGTCGACGGTCAGCCGCCAGTCTTCAAATCTCCCGCGCAATAGCTGTCGATAGGATTCGGTCGCGGGAACCTGGCCCTTTACAGGAATTACGCCTTTTGAGATTTGGCTGCGGTCAAATTCGCGGCCGAGGGGATGATGAAACATCAGGAGGCGCTGGGCAGCATAGGTGAGGGTGTTGCTCGGGCCGTAGAAACCCTCGGCATCGGGCGGGACGAGACCGTAGCGATGGGCAAGGTGGTCAGCGACCCCCAGGCCAGCGACACCGGCAGCAGACGCCAGGCTGGTCGTGATCAACTTTCGCCGGGAGATTTTGCGGTTCATGAGGGCTCCTTCCCGGCGGCAACATGACCAGTAATCATCCCCCCGACGCGATGCATAAAACCGGCGAGACAAACCATGGCAATGTGGAGGAAAAGGAACGCGACAAGTAAAACTGCCCCGCAGAAGTGAATGGTTCGTGCGGATTGGTGACCGCCGAGGACATTGACTAGCACGGGGAAGACCGAGGTGATACCGGGAGACATGGCGAAACCTGTCCAAATCATCACAGGAAACAAGACGAATATAACTCCCAGGTAGGTGATTCTCTGAACCGCGTTATACGTCAGGGATTCATCTTCGAGAGGGCGCTCCGGCCAGAAGCGAATCGAAGCTCGCTGCACGATGGAGGACCACGAAAAGTCCCCCCTGGCGGGCAGCAAATTCTTGCGGAAATGCCGTGTGAAGAGGCCGAAGACGACATAAACCAGGCCGGTCAATATACCAACCCAGGCACAAAGGAAATGGAGATGCCGGCCCCAGCCAGACTGGCCCCTTGATACGTAAGGAAACGGCAAATCGATCAGAGACGGGGTAACGAAGGAGCCCGTTTCCCCCCAGTAGAGACTAGGTTGAACCAGGAGAATGGCGGTCCCACTAACCAGCAAGCCGATGAAGGTTATCGTCGTGAGCCAGTGAGTGACTCGGACGACAGCCGAGTGCCGGGGCGAATCCAGAATATTCGATTCTCCCACGCCCAGCCCTGGGACATAGGTAGACTGCGCCATAGCCGAGAAGGGTAGCACAGGAATATCGGGCGGTCAAGGGTGGGTAACATGGGCCGGGTGGCGCCTGCAGTGGTTTTCATGCGTGCGGCCCAATCCCCATCCGTCGGGTGGAACCCCAGCGTTCCATCCCGAGATTCGATGAGGCGAGCCTTGGTCGGGATGCGCCCAAAGCGAATCCACAAGGGCAAAGGCTCGAGAAAAATCCAACCGCCGCCCCCACGGAAAAGTAGGGCTTGACAACGCCGATGCCGTTATAGACGCTCTAAACTGGCTATAGGACAGAAGCCTATCGCCTCAAGACGTCTAATCGCGACAAACCCCAAATTCTCATGGGTATTCGTGAGACCAGAGCGATCAATCCCTACTCAGAGCCCGACTGGGCAGTAACGGGTGTAGAACCGGATGTGAAAGTGAAGGCAGCGGATGCGCTGGACGCGGCGGTGAAACTGGCGGAGAGCAAGGTACGGAAGGAGTAGGCGGCCAAATCTCACGAGATAGTTGCTGGGCAATTTGGATGTCTAGAATCGTGTCTGCCAATTGAGTCAAAGGGCCTCAGGGCGTGAGTGGAAACAATCGGCGGTGGCCGGGACCTGGGTAAGGCATGCGTGCTTTTTAGCCCCGCCGCTGCAAAGCCCTCCTGATTATTTCCATGTCCCGCACCCCGCGCAGTTTGCAGCCGCAAGCTGCGCGGGGCGCGGGACGAATAGAGGGTGGGAGCCCCGATTTCGGCGGGGCTGAAGCCCCGCCCTTCCGGCCGTGTCCAACCGTAGTGAGAAGTCCGGGCTAGATTTGGTCTCCTGGCACAGGCACACAGGCGAAAGCCGGAGTAGGCCTCCGCGGTGCAAGTCGTTTTCGTGCCCCAATTAGACCTTGGCAAGGACAACAGGGGACTGATACAAAATAGCTGGAGTGGATTCCAGAAAAGGGGCCGGTCCTCCAGGTCCGAAAATAGCCAAGCCCTCGAGGGGGGCCTTAGGCCCGGAAGCTGTAGCTTCGCCAAAGGCGAGCTAAGTCTCACATGCGTTGAGGACATCCATTTTCAAGGAGTAAGCTATGGGCAAAAGAGTTGTGATCTTAATACCCGCACTTTTTGCTTTCGCCTTAGGCATGGCAAAACCGCAAGACAATACCCGGCAATACCAGTCCGCTTTCCTGCGTATCGAATTAGCGCCGGACCAGCCTGCCTTTGTGGCACTGGCCGTGGATTCACTGGGCAAGAACCAACTTAGCGTAAGCGCACTGCGGCCGCCGGCCAGGCCGGAAGGAACATATGAATTGCACCGTGTCGGCTCGAAGTTTGAGTATCGTCGCTCGGGAACTCGATCCCCGGCGCCGCCGGGGTGGACTTTCGAGTTCACGGCGCGACAAATTCACCTGCGCTCACATTTTGCCGGAGGGGATCCCCCGCCGCCGTTGGTGCTGAACTTTAATTCCTCCCTCATCCATGCCACGCTGCTGGGATTCATCAGCGATGACGGCAGCGTCCGACTTCCGGCGCTTCTCCACCTGCCGGATCAGGGGACCTTCCGAGTAGATTCCAGCCCCGCCAAGGGGCTGGCGCTGGGGTACGAATCCTTGCGGCATGCGGATGATCCGTCACCCGGCAGGCCACAGTCCAAGCGGGCGGAGGATTACGTGAAGGTGACTTTTCCCGCTGCCTCCGCGGGAATGCCCGACATCGATTACCACCTGGAAGTGGTGGCGATTTATCCTGGCCCGCCGGAACTTGCACACGACTCCCGTTTTGACGGGTTCCGCCGCAATTGGCTCAATATCTTTCAACTGAACCCCCGCTTACGCGTGCTGGCCAACCACGCGGCCAGCGACCCGTGCGCCTTCACCCTTTTTGAGTACTCCACCGTGGCCGTGCACACTCCGCCCCTTGCACCTGGCCTGACCGCCCTGGACCTGATACGCCAGACATTGGACCGCTACCTCAGTGGGATGAAGGCGTACGGCATAGCGGGAGTCCAGCCGGATGTCCCGTACGATTTCCTGGATTCTTATCCCTCGTTGCTGGCCGCTGCCTCCGACTACGTTCAAGCCGGCAAAGATAATACCTGGCTGAGGAATAACTATCCGGGGCTGCGAAATTGGGCTGCCAAGATGCTCGCTATGGATCGCGATGGACAGGGACTGATTGAATATCCCCTGAGTGGCAATTCCGGCTCGTGGCCTGAGGTACTCACCGTGCGCCCGGCCAACTGGTGGGATACCATCGGTTTTGGCCACCAGGACGCCTACTCCAATGCCCTTGCTTACCATGCCTTGCTGGGAATGGCCGAAATGGCTCGGCGCGCCGACCGGCCGGAAGATGCGCAGCTTTATGCGTCCCGCGCGCAGAAGATCCGCTCCGTTTACTTCGACACCTTCTACGATCCCGCCACGGGAGTGCTGGCCGGCTGGCGGAGCGCCGACGGGAAGCTGCACGATTACTACTTCCTGTTCGTGAATAGCGTGGCCATCACCTACGGTTTAGTTCCCAGGGACAAAGCGAATCAGATCATGGACCGCCTGCTCGCCAAGATGAAAGAGGTGGGCTACAGCCATTTTGAATACGGCCTGCCTGGCAACCTGATGCCCGTTCGCCGGGAGGATTACGCTCATCACGAACTGAGCTCGGGTGGCGGTGTAAAAGAGGATGGCTCCGACGGCTTCCAGATCTACCAAAATGGCGGCGCCACGGGCGACTTTGCTTACTTCACTCTCCAGGCCTTGTACCAATTGGACCGGCGCGCCGACGCCGACGCCATTCTGTTTCCCTTGCTCGCCGGATATGAAAAGGGGGGCTTCCAGGGGTTTGGCGCCAATGGCAAATCCTACGATTGGAAGTCGTGGGACGGGACGTCGCGCGGCTATGAGGGCTTCCTGGTGGATAATTATTTGGCCTTGCTGGCGGTGCTGTCGCGCTGACCCTCATTCCGTGAGCGAGCCGCATGACCATGAACAAGCACAGAGTTTGTGCAGTTCAAATCCTGCGGCTTTTATTTTGATGAACGCCCCCTCAGAACATCCGCCACCAACAGAAGCGGGCGGCCATAGCCTTCCTCTATTACCTTAGATTATCTGCTATATCCAATTAAAAATAAGGATGTTATCAGTAAAGAAAATACTCGAGTACATTTCCGCCCCGCGGCATGATGTAGGGGAAGATGATCCCCGAATAATCGCTCTACCGTTCCCGTGATAGGTGCGAAATCCTGCTAAGGTGCGGGGCCGGAAACGCCGATGGATAGAGAAGGTGGACCGCCCCCGCCGGGTTGTTGAATCCCGCAGTTTGAAGGGGCCCCCAAGCAGGGAGTTGGAAGTGTGCCTGGGTTGTCCCCGGGGAGAACAAGTTTATGACGCCTGAAACACCCCTTCATTACGTCTACGTAATCGACGGGTCAGACCAGATTACCTTCGTCAGCCCGGAATGGCTGCACTTTGCGGAAAGCAATGAGGCCCCCGAACTCACCGAAGCGCATGTGGTGGGGAAGCCCATCTGGCACTTCATCACGGGTGAGGAGGCTCGCATCCTTTACTCGAACATCTACAGTAACCTGCGATCACGCCGCTCCGGGATGACCATTCCCTTTCGTTGTGATGCCCCGACGGAGATCAGGCATATGATGTTGACGTTGCATTTGCTGGGAGCGGGAGCGATTGAATGCGAGGGAAGGGTGGTTCGCACCGAGGCCCGGGAATCTGTAACCCTGCTGTCCCGCGGGGCGGCTCGATCGAATCAAGCGATCCCCATCTGTAGTCTTTGCCGTAGCTTGTCCGTCCGAGGCGAGTGGCTGGAGGTGCGCGCGGCTATCGTCCGCAAGCGGCTGTTTGCTGTTCCATTGGTTCCCCGCCTGGAGGAAACCGTATGCCCAGACTGCAAATCCCTAGGCGCATAATCATCGTTTCGATTCCGAAGCCGGCGCCTCCGCCAACTTGCTGCCTGACCGCCCCATGTGCCGCCGCTTTCCCCTCGTGCACAAGTCGTGGAGAAGGGTAGGTGGCAAGTCGTAGGTGGGGAGAACAAGGCAGGTCGCAAGTTGTAGAGGGTAGATGGGGAAGAACAGCCAGACAGCGAAAAGCAGTAGGCAGAACGTAGGAGGCACTGGGCGGTAAGCCAATGTCATACGAAGGCGCATTCAAATTGGCACTAATTAGGGGAATGACTTACTTGGGTCACCCAGTTAGGAGTTACAGGATAAAAGCAGTTAGGGCGCCTGGGTGAGGCGGCGCGCAGGATGGCAGTTGGCAGGGAAGGCTGTTCTGAAAATGCTCCCCTCCTCAGTCGCGGAAGGGGTCGGGGGGGGTGCTGATTGCGACTTGATGTTTTCGGCGCTGCAGAAACTCGACGCGTAAGTCGTTGGAATTCAGCAGATGTAGCGCGGACCTGTTTTTTAGGTCCGCGGCTCGTCCCCGATTGATAAGGAAAATCCGCGGACCTAAGAAACAGGTCCGCGCTACCCTTCCTCGGCCCGAGTTTCGGCCCATCCTGGGGCAGGTACAAGGCTGTCAATGCTCAGAAGATAACCACCCCGGCGCTCGGCGCGCCACCCCTCCTGAATCAGGAGGGGAGTTATTATCAGCATTCGTGGCGAGCAAAGCCTTAAGCGCGTCTGTGCGGTTGGACAGGTGAATGAAGTAAGTCGTTCCCCTAAAGAGTTCCCCGGAGGGGAACAATATCATTAGCGGTGAGTGAAAGCCACGGATCGGAACTCCGACCACAGAGTTCCCGACCCTGAAAGGGTCGAATCGGCGAAGTTTCGCACCAAAATTGCGCCACACGGCCAGGGGTTGTGCGACCCCTTCAGGGTCGAGAAACGCGCGTTACGCTTTCCGAGGGCGTTGCCCCCGGCTATCAACTTGTGCCCTTTCAGGGCACGAAAACCCTATGAGTTTTTCCGCAGCCTGTTCAGCCCCGCCGTTACAGACTTGTGGTGAGAAATCCGGGCTAAGAGCGTCCTGGTGCCGTGAGAAATCCGGGCTAGCCCCAATGCTGTTCACTTAAGCTGACCGTTCCCAATATTCGACCCCTCACCCCCACGACCCGCAGAACGTGGGGCCCCCTCCGCCTTGCGGTCCCCCCCTCTCCCCCAAGGGAGAGGGAGAGGAATCAAAATCACAGCCCTCTCCAAGGGGAGAGGGTGCCTGACGGAGGAGGGCGGGTGAGGGGTTTCGCACCGGCGGTTCGTCCCCTTTTCAAAACAAAAATCCGGGGACCTGGCGAACAGGTGCAAGTGACGCTTGCTTTGATCTATTTGTGGCATGGGTCAAAATGACCTGCCACCCCTCACCGTAATTGCATAATTGCAGCGTTGGGAGTACCCTTTGGCGCGTCGGAAGTTGCGGCGATGGATCAATGCAAAAAATCTGCTGGATGTTCAGCCTGCTTGCTGCTTGCCTCGTGCCGTCCTCCCTCGCTCTGGGCGCGCAGACTGCTGACCCCATTCGGAATTTAGAATTAGTATCGAACCTCCAGAGGCAGCAGTGGCTGATCACGGGCCAGGTCAAGGACCTCAAGGGCACTCCGGTTAGCAATGCCCGCATCGTGATACAGTGTGCCTCAACAGGAGTTCTCCCCAGCGACAGGCTGGTAGCCGATGTCCAAGGTAAATATAGCTATACCGCGGAGCTGGAGGCCCAGACGAACCCAACCCTAACCGTCACGGTCTCCGCCGAAAAGGAGGGGTTCCTTCCGGCGCATGAAACGGCCGATTTCACGAAACAGGGCGAAACGTGGCCCATCGACCTGGTGATGCGGCCGCAACAGGAAGACACGCCGCTTCTCGCACAAGGCCAACTTGTTGCTACGCTCGTTGCCCGTTACAACGCGGCAAGCCCTCCGGACCTGAAGGCTGATTCCGCCCAGCAGAATTTTGCGCGCGCCTCCGGCATGTTGCATGACGCACGGACCTCCGCCAAAGCGGTAGCTCTGCTTTCCGCACTGGTCAAGAAAACTCCCCAATGCGTGGAATGCCGGACCTTGTTGGGCTTGGCCGACCTTCAGGCGGGCGGCGTTTCAAGCGCCCAGGAAGATTTTTCGCAAGCGGCGCTGGTGAAGCTCAGCCCCTCGGAAGAACCCCGCCTGGCAAATTCCTTGCTTGCGCTTGGGGTCTTGGCGGAATGGTCGGGTGAGTCCCCCAAAGCCCTGGGATTGCTGATGCGGGCCTTAAAGCTTGCCCCGGAGGACCCATTGGCGCTCCAGGAGGTGGGCCGAACCCTGAGCAATCAAAAAAACTGGGAAGCTGCCGACGAGTACCTCCTGAAAGCCGAGAAGGCTGGCGCTCCCCCGGAAATCCGCCTGTTACGCTGCCGCGCCGCCCTGGAGGAAGGGGACGTGCAAGAGGCGGACCAGGAAATGCGCGTCTATCTGGCCGGCCGCGAGATCAAAAGTTTTCCTCTGCCCGCGCGGGCCCTTTACGCACAGGTGGAAAATCAGCTCAGCTTGCAGAGCTTCAGCAAGGCGCAATCTCTGGTCGATGAGCCGCTTCCTCAAATCCTGAAGGAGTGGCCCGAACTGGAAGGCCTTGAGCCCGCGGCGGACCAAGGTCAGTTGGCGGCCATCTTGGAAAAAACCGGCGCCACGGTGGAGGCCTTCTTCCGGGATTTCCAGAACGCCACGTCCCACGAGCTGATCGAGGAGTCGAAGCTGGCCAAAGATGGCAAGGTGAAGAAATCGCTGGAGCAGAAATTCCAATATCTGCTGCTCACCACGCCCTACCAGGGGGGCCTGAGCTTGGAGGAGTACCGGACGGACTCATCCGGTCAGCGGATCAGGCCGACCGGCTCCGAAGACGGCTTCATGCTGTCGGCAGGCTTTGCCTCCGCCTCCTTGCTGTTTCACCCTGCTTACCAGAGTGGGGCAAAGTTTCGCCACTTGGGCCGCGCCCATGGGAACGGCACAAATTACGATGTGGTGGCCTTCGCCCAAGTCCCGGCAAAAGCCATGATGTGCGAGCGCTTCAGCACTCCGGACGCTAGAGTGCTGGTCTTGCACCAAGGTCTGGCCTGGATCGATCCGCACGACTCTCGCATCGTCCGCCTGCGAACTGATCTGCTGGTACCCATGCCCAATGTGCGTTTGCAGCGTGAGACTACGGAAATAAGTTACGCTCTGGTTCGATTCAAAGATGTCCCTACACCCCTTTCATTGCCGGCGCAGGTAACCGTCACGGTGCAGTGGAAGGGCGCGACGTTTCAGAACCAGCATCAATACAGTGACTTCAAACTCTTCAATACCGCCGTTAAGGAAAAGCACCCAACCCCGCCAGCCACTCCCCCCACTGGCCCCGCACGTTAAGACTGAAGAGTTGGTTTCCCGTGCCCTGGAAGGGCGCCAGTAAGTCGCCGGGGGCGGCGCGCCCGGAACGCGTAACCTTCGGCTCACCGACCCCGGTGGGGTCGCATTATCCCAGCGGGAGGGGGCGGAGGGGGCGCATACATAAACGGCGGTATATGCGCCACCGGCGGTAGTGGTAATGGCCGTCAAATTGCTAGGCTATTAACGGGAAAAGGCCGCCGGGGTGAATGGGCGCACCTGTGCGCGGGCGAAGCGCCGCCCGGTTGTCGAGGGATTTAGGACATTACCGCTAATGAGTCTGCTGATGAGGATTGAACGTCCGGCGCGGAGATCGGCAGTGTGGGCATCAAGTGCTGAAGGGGCGCGATACGCTTCGCCGTTCCTCTTTCTCTCGCCATTGGGCCGCCCCTTCTGGGCTGAAATAGGGAAAAGGGTATGCATCATTACCCAGGCCGATGGCCTGGGCTGGGGTAGAGCGCCCCTTTGGAGCTTGACTACAGGCGTACCGACTGCCAAATTGTCTTTGAAAATCACTCCGGGAGCGCGCAGCACAAATATAAAAAATTTGTACGTTCAAAGCCGGAATATTATTGAAAACAAACAGACATGAAACTTCAAATTCTCATAGTGCCGATGAGTTGCTGAAAACAAATGACTTATCAAAAAAGCCGATGAGTTATTCAAAATGCAAGAGATAGCATGATTTGAGACCCTCGAAATCACCTCAAAACACCGCAAATCCCCACTCGGCCGATAACTTACTCAAAACAAATAGCTTGCTGTTTTAGCATTCAGCCTACCCCGATGAGTTGATGAAAACAAAGGCGTTAAGAGAGATGGCACATGCCGTGACCGGGTGCTGGGTGTAGGGTACTTCCCCCAGTACTGTTCGCTCTACCCTGAACTTTTCACCACGGGTCCGGAAGGGAGGGGGCGGAAGGCCTCGCTCTTCCGGCAGCCCCCGTCCAGGCGTCGTGAGAAATGCGGGCTAGCTTACTGTACCCCTATTCGACTCCCGCACCCCCAACCTGCAAACCGTGGGGCACCTTCCGCCTTGCGTTCCCCCTTCTCCCCCCATGGGGCAAGGGAGGTAAGTTCTAAGTGCTCCCCACGTCGACGCGACGACAATTGTTGAGGAAACACTTGATGTGCCGAATCCCTTTGTGAAGTACTCCGAAAGGCAGTGGCGAGTGACCAGTGACCAGTGACGAAAAAAAGGCAATATCCGGGAAGGGAATCATCAGCAGAGCCGACGGCCAAACCCTTGCGTGACACACTTTCCCATGTCGGCTATCGACAGTTTCAGTTGAGAAGATGAATCAATTGCCTAACTTCGAAAATCACCAATCGCAAATTTCGAATCGCCAATGGCAGGGCGAGATCCTTCGCTGCTGCTCAGGATGACAGATGGGGTGATGGGTTCTTCCCGTCAAGTTTCTGCCTATCATGGGCAGCCGAAAGGCTGTCCATGCTCAGAATGACAGCGAAGGACTCAGGACGACAGCGCCGCGGGTGGGGCTGAATCACTGGTTGCGCCGGTTTTCACTTTGACTTTTGCACTTTGCACTTTGCATTTTGACTTGTTCTTGCTCCCGTGGCAGGCGGGCGATGACAGAGATGTGAGCAGGGCGGCGCCAAGAAATCACCAAGGGCTCAGTGACCCAATCACTCCATCACCCAACGGTCCGATGGGCCGACGACCCGATTTTCCGCCCCGCTGTGCTAATATCATGTTTCGGCTTTGTGTGGTATTGGAGGCGATGGCATTTGCCTCCGGGGTTCAGGACTCAAGGGCGTTGACATTTCATTTCCCATTCCGCCGGTGCGCCGTCATGTGTCTTGCCTTGACGGCCTGCGTGCTGGGCCTCGTTCCCAAACCCGCCGCGGCATCTTCGGTCAAACTTCCTTTGACCGAAATTCACGAAGTGCAGGTTGATAACGGCCTGCGTGCGCTGATCGTGGAAAGCCACGACGCGCCGGTGATTGACGTGCAGGTTTGGTATCACGTGGGCTCGAAGAATGAAGTTCCGGGCAAGACGGGCTTCGCGCACTTCTTTGAGCACCTGATGTTCGATGGCACGAAGAACCTCGGTTCCAACGAATTCTCCGACTACATCATTCGTTCCGGCGGGACGGACAACGCTTACACCACCGAGGACACCACGGTCTTTTGGGAGACGGTGCCCAGCAACATGCTGCCCGTAGTCCTGTGGCTGGAAGCGGACCGCATGCGCAACCTGGAGATCAACGAGAAAGTCTTCAATAACGAACGGCAGGTGGTGGAAGAGGAGCGCCGCCTGCGCTTTGACAATCCCCCTTACGGCACCGTGGTGGAAACGCTTTATGACCATGCTTACACCGTTCATCCTTACCGGCACATGACGATTGGCAGCATGGAGGACTTGAACCAAGCCAGCATCCAGGACATTCAGGATTTTTACGACACCTACTACGTGCCCAGCAACGCCACACTATTGATTGTGGGCGACGTGGACTGGCGCCAAGCCGCCGTGGATGTGCAGAAGTACTTCGGGGGCGTCAAGGGAGGGAATGCACGGGGCCCGAGCACAATTCCACAGGAGCCTGTTCAGCAAGCGGAGCGCATAGTGAAGATGAATTTGGACGTGGCGCTGCCGGCGTTCGTCGAGGGCTATCATATGCCCGCCGACGGCACTCCGGACGCCTATCCGCTGCGCCTGGCGTCCAAAATTCTATCGGACGGCGAGAGCTCGCGGATTTACACCCGGTTGATCTACGACAAGCAGATCGCCGTGCAGGCGCAGAGCAGCGGAAACTTTACGGAGGATCCGAACCTGTTTTTCGTGTTTGCGGTCATGAACCGGGGGCATTCGCCCGCCGAGGGCGAGACGCAGGTGGAAGCCGAGCTTTCGCGGCTCAAAACCGAAGTTGTTTCCGACGCCGATCTCGAGAAGGGCAAGAACCAGATCCTGCGCGATTTCATCCTCAGCCGCCAAACCGCCCAGAGCCGGGCGGAGGAGTTGGGATACGCGGCCGTGGTTCTGAAGGATGCGGAACTGGTCAACACGGAACTGCAACGCTTTCTTGACGTCACGCCGCAGGATATCCAACGCGTGGCCAGGAAGTACTTTGTGCAGGAGAACAAGACAGTGGTGGAGGTCTATCCCAAGAAAGATAATGATGCGGTACAGAAGGCCGGACTGGAAACCCGGTAGGCGGTGGGCAGTAAGCAGTAGGCAGCAGGCCGTGGTTTTTTCGTAAGGTACGAAGGGGAAGGGAAGAGGCCGATGAATCGGGATTCGGGACACGGGGCACGGGCCAGTAGATTCGGGAGACGGGACTCGGAATTAGGGATTCGGGCCAAATTCCGAATTCTGCAATCCGCTGATGCAATGCCTCTCGAATCGCGAATAAATCCCCAGTCCCCCGAATCCCGTTTCCCGAATCCGGTTTCCCGAGTCTTAAGTGTGGCGGCTTTGCTTCTACTTTGTCTGGCCATGCCCGCATTCGCGCGCGATTACCCGCCGGAGGTGCCGCCTCCCAAGCCCGTCGTGATCCCGGCGCCGGCGGTCCAGACGCTCCCCAACGGGCTTCAGGTGGTGGTGGTGGAACGTCAGACCCTGCCGCTCATCACCCTGCGACTGGTGGTGAAGTCGGGCGCCGAGTGCGACCCTCCTACCTTGCCGGGCACCGCCGCTCTGGTGAACGGCCTGCTGACGGAAGGCACGGTGCGCCGGACCGCACGAGAGATTGCCGAGGCCATCGATTCTGCCGGGGGAGTTGCCGACAACGACGTCGAATGGGATAGTTCTTACCTCAGCCTGAGCGTTCTGACCGACCGCACCGATCTGGCCTTCGACCTGGTCAGCGATATGATTGCGCACCCGGCTTTCGCCCCCGCCGAAATCGAGCGCCAGAGGAAGCAAACTCTTTCCGGTCTGCAAGTGGCCCAAGATGACCCTGCCTATGTGGCAGATACAGCCATGCAGCAGTTGATTTTTTCCGGAACCGCTTACGGTCATCCTGAAGATGGCACGCCGGGGCCCGTAGAGCGCATTAACGACCAGGACCTATGCAACTTCCACCGGCGTTACTATCAGCCTGCCAACTGCATTCTGGCCGTGGTGGGGGACATAACGGCGAAGCAAGCTATGGAGCTTGCCACTCAGTATTTCTCCCTCTGGAAGAATGGGAGCGAACCTGCCCCTGCGCCGACTGGCGCCCCAGCACCGTTCGACGAACGCCGCGTGGTTGCGATCGACAAGGGCGATGCCGTGCAAACGGAAATCCGCATCGGCAGCCACGGCGTACCGCACGATAGTCCCGACTATCTGGCCCTCAGCGTGGCGAACGAAATCCTGGGCGGCCCCTCGGAGAACCGCCTGTTCAAAGCCCTCCGTACGCGCCAGGGATTGACCTACGGAGCTTCCAGCGACCTCGTCTGCCGCCGGCACCTGGGCGCTTGGGTGGCCAAGACGTTTACGCGCACGCCGGAAACCCTGAAGAGCGCGCACGTCGCCTTGGAACAGATGCAAACGCTCCAGGATCACGGCATCAACCGCCAGGAATTGGAGACGGCGCAAAGCTACTTGGTGGGGCACCTCGCCCTCGAATTCGAAACCTCTGACAACGTCGCCAGCAAGGTGCTGGAACTGATCCAGGATGGCCTGCCACTCGATTACTGGAATCATTACCCGGACCAGGTCCAAGCCTTAACCACGGCGGAAGTCGGCGACGCCGCCAAACGCTATTTGGATATGGATCACGATGTGATTGTGCTCGTGGGAAGTGTTTCAGGCTTCAAGAAAGACTTGAAGAAACTCGGCCATGTCCGCCTTATCCCACTGAGTGACATCGACTTCGCCTCACCGGACCTGGTTCGAGCATCCGGTAATTGAGCTTGCCCGAAAATCTCTTGCCTTGAGGGGAGCAGGGAAGTCGGCAATCTTGCACAAGCTGTTGTGGGGCGCCGCCTAGGCGGGGATCGTCGAATTCAATGCGTTTTGGCCAAGTGACCCGGCGTGACCTATGAAAAAAGGCCTACAGTTTATTCTCGCCCTGACCCTGCTTGCCGCCTTGGCTGAGGGCCTCATCCTGATTCGCATCCGAATAGATCCGTGGCGGTTGGCCGCGCTCACGGAAAGTGTGGCGCTGCTGCTGGGTGCGTTCGTGGGGCTGACGCAGACGGCATTCATCAGGCAACTGCGCCACTGGGCGATGGCGTCCGCGGCGCTGGCCGGGGGACTGCCTTTCCTGCTGCTTGTCCCCTACCTGATTTTCGGGCTGGGAACCCGGACATTTTCATGGGCCGCGCTGGGGAAGCTTATAGCCTACATTTTGGTGCCGACGGCATTGCTGCTGCCCGATCGCCGGCGCTACCACGAGGGCTTGACCTGGCGCGATGGGGTTGCCATGGTGGCGCTGGCGGTCCCGGTTTCGGCGGGTTGGTTACAGGGAATCTGGACTTGGCCGCAGGATATTTACGTTTTCCGGCCCATCTTCTGCGTTCTGGTAGGCGGCTACGCCTTCATGGTATTGCGCAACCTGGAGGGCGTGGGGTTTCGCCTGGTCTGGAACCAACATGACGTTTCTGCCGCTATTTTGAACCTGCTGGCTTTTGCGCTGCTGGCCATCCCCCTTGGCATCACCTTGAACTTTATCCATCCGCATTCCACCGCGCCGCTTACGCACGTACACGGTTTGGGACCTGCAGCGAATTTCTTCTTCTTGTTCATCGGAATCTACCTTACCGTGGCGATTCCGGAGGAATTGATGTTCCGTGGAATCCTGCAAAACCTCCTGGTGCACACCATCGACAAGGGTCCACGGGGTCTTTACGGCCTGCTGATTGCCTCGGTGTTGTTCGGCGCCGCCCATTTGCACCATGCCCCGGTCCCCAATTGGCGATATGCCATTCTGGCCACGCTGGCAGGAATCTTTTACGGGAATGTCTACCGCACCCGGCAGCGCCTGTGCGCTTCCGCTTTAACCCACGCGTTGGTGGATACCATATGGCACTTTTGGTTTTAGCGGCATTCCGACCCTTTACTCCTTTGCGTAAGCCAGATGGAATCCCGATGTTGGTAAACGTAAATGCGAAATTCATGGCCTCGGTAAGTTGGACCGGCACTAGCCGGGAATCTACCGCGTGCCCTACGGCTCATTCCGACTGGACGCTCAGCGCAAGGCGCAGTAGAATGCCCGCAGTCGTCGTGGTGAGCGCGCCTGCCTTGACCGGGCGCCGGTAAGAGGAGGAGCATAGGTATGAAACGGAAGCTCATTTGTATCGGTAGCTGCCTTATATTATTAGTTGCCGCCAGCCTGGCGGTGGCGAAGGACAGGAAAGGGCCTATTACCGGCACTTGGGACTGCCAAGCCCACGGCGGCTCGCAGGGTGACATGGCAGTCACGCTTTACCTGGAGCAAAATAAGGAAAGCGTGGACGGGAGTATATCTTCGACCATCGGGGCAACGCAAATCAGCTCCGGGACTTTCAAGCGCAACATGTTGGAAATCCACATCGACACGCCCCAGGGCCCCTACGTCCTCATGGGTAAGTTCAACAAGGGCACGCTTTCCGGAACATGGTCGAGCGACACCGAAAAAGGAACTTGGGAGGGGAACAAGCAAGTGGCGGCTCGCAAATAGCCTGACGTCGGTAATTTCCTCTTCCGCTTTCACCCGTTAACCAATGGCGGGGTGAACCCTAACGGAGATACCTAGGAGGGAGCAAAATTATGAAGCGAAGTCTCACCTTTATTCTGATCGGCGCTGCAGTGATGTTGATCGCAAGCTTGGCGATCGCCAAGGACAACGAAGGTCCTATAACCGGCACTTGGAGCTGCCAAGCTCACGGCGGCTCACAGGGTGACACCCCTTTCACTCTCTCCCTGCAGCAGAATGGGGAGAAGGTGGAGGGCAGCGTTTCTTCACCCATGGGCGGCACGGATATCAGCTCCGGCACTTTCAAGGACGAAACGCTGGAAATTCACATTGACACGGATGACGCCGACTACGTTCTGGTGGCCAAGTTGGACAAAGGCACGCTCTCTGGAACTTGGTCGAACGGCGGCAATGACAAAGGGAACTGGGAGGGCAAGAAGCAAGGAGCAGGCGCCCAATAAGCTGCCGCCCGTCGCCCTTAGGTCCTTCGCCCGATTTGGCTGAGTGCGGGGGGGAGCCTGACGGTGATACAGCCGGGAATTCGGAGCATTTCTTTTAGTTAACATAACATAACTTATCAGACGTTGAAAGCGGATAAGTTTTCCTTGCTATGCCATTCACTGCGCGGAAACAACGGCGCATGCCCTTACCGAACCAAAGCGCAACCCCGATAGTCTGCCCGCTGCCACTGGGCAACCGGCCTCAAAGGCGAGATAAACCTTGATTTCCGCAGCAGGTTTATTGGAAATCGCGTCCGGCATTTGATCGTGGCCGGGCAGCGCCTTCGGAAAAATAGGATGCAGCAACGGCATGCCACCAGGACGAATCGCCCGCGCCGCTGGCAGCCGCCGTGCTGAGAGCATGCCCGCCAAAAAATGATTTAGGCCTGGCGGTCGTCCTTGGGCCGAAATACCTCTGTAAGAGCGGACCGGTTGTTAAGGTCCGAGGCTTTCTGTCGTCAATTGGGGGGGGCCGCTAACGAATCCCGCCTAACGGAAGATGCCGGTGTGTCCCAGGGAGTAACGGCCGGGCTGCGGGTACACGCACAATCCGTGGGGACCTTTTCCCACTTTGATGCGGGCCAGCAATTTGCCGTTCGCGGTATCGATAGCGTAGACCTCGCGGCTATAGCGCCCAGACAGCCACAGGACCTTGCCGTCGTCGGAGACTCCTCCCATATCGGGGCTGCCACCTCCGGGCAGCTTCCAGGTGGTGAGCACGCGGCGTTCGGCAAATCCGAGGAGGGAAATACTTCCCTCCCCCCGGTTGGAAACGTAAAGCACTCGCGAGTCGCGGCTGGTGTACAGACCGTGCGCCCCCTTGCCGGTGGGAATGAATCCCAGATATTTAAACGCGTCGCCATCAATTTCGTATACGCCATTGGCTTCCATATCCGCCACGTAAAAAATCTTTCCGTCCGGAGAAAGCTTAACGTCCTGCGGCATACCCTGGCGCGGAAGCTTCAACTCCCCCATCAGGCTTTGCTTCTCCACATCTACTTTCACCAGCGACCCGGAGAATTCGCAACTGGCAATCAGGTAACGCCCGTCCGCGGAAAAGTCGATGTGATCCACGCCCCGGCAGGGCACGGTCAGAGCATGTTCAAGCTTCAGGGTATGGGGATTAACGAAATCGAGCCGCCGCTTTCTTTCCGCCACCACGATAGCGAATTTGCCGTCCGGCGTGTAGTACATGTTGTAAGGGTCTTCCACAGGGACGGTCTTACCTTTCTTTCCCGTGGCCGGGTCGATTTGGGTCAAGCTATCGCCCAGGTCGTTGAGCACCCACAGCGTCTTGAGGTCGTAGGACGGCGTGACGTGCTGGGGTTGGCGGCCCACTCTGAAATGGTTAATGATTTTGTAAGTTGTGGGATCGATGACGTCAACGGTGTTGCTGCCGCTGTTCGGCACATAGACGAGGTGGGGATAGTCCCTCACCGTGGGGCTGAGGTCGCCGGGCCGGTCAGCCGCGTAGATATCGTGCGGGTCAAGGACCGGAGGCATTCCCGGCAAGGCAAGAGCCGGGTTCGTGGCCGCCCCTGCGCCCTTCCCCGTGGCCCCGCCGGCGCTTAAAGCCTGCACCGCCAGCAATGCGGCAGTACAAATTAAGAATGCCCGAGCAATGCTTACCCATTTCATGTTGGATTGCCACCCCATTCGTAATATTGGAGGATTCCGCGTAGGTAACCCGCGCGGACTTCTCACCACGGGACGGGAAGGGCGGGGCTCAAACCCCACCCTTCCGGCGCTGCCTCTAGCAGTGTACTCAATAACCTTGCGCGGTTGAAAGAAGAAGATTCCGAGCATGGACCGCCGAGTGTTGCAATCCATACGGTCTGAAACGGGGGTCGTGGGGTTAGACCGACGGCAGATTTTTTCGCCCCCTGGAAAGGCAAAAGAAAGCAGGGAGAACTCCTTCCGGCTAATGATCGGGAACGTCGGAACTTCGTGCGCGCGCCGCCAAGTGGTCGCGGCCGGCTTGTACAAAGCCCAGGAACCGGCGGGCCAGTTCGCCAATCCGGTCGTGCTGGCGACGGTGGATCGCCTCAGGAGGGATCAACTCCCGGCCAACCCCCAGGGCAATTGCCCCAGCAACGATAAATTGGCTGGCATTGTGTTGCGTCACGCCCCCGGAGGCCACTAACGGAATCTGAGGAAACATTTGATGGAGGGACCCGATATAGGCTGAACCCCCAATGTGGGCACAGGGCACGACCTTGACGAAATCGGAACTCGCTTCCCATGCGGTGATGACCTCCGTCGGCGTCAGCGCACCTGGAATGACCACCACATCCTGTTTGGAGGCGAACTCGATTACGCCAGGTTTTAAGCCATCACTGGTTAGAAACTGCGCTCCGCCATCGAGGCACTGCTGTGCGGTCGCCGGATTCGTCACTCCTCCCGCCCCCACAACAATGCCGGGGATGGTTTTCGCCAATTGGTTGATGACTTTGACCGCGTGGGGCACCGTCAGGGGGATTTCGATGACCACAACCCCTCCACGCGCAACCGCCTCCGCGGCAAAAAGGGCGTCTTCCGTCGATTTGACGCGAACCGCAGCGATAATGCCGGTTTCCTCAAACCAGCCTCGCACCTCAAATCTCTTCACTTCATCGTCTCCTTTGGCGCCCGCCCTTCGACCGCAGATGGCCTCATCCCTCGCCTCCTCGGGTCTTCCCTTCCCTCCGAAGTTATCCGAAAAGCTTTCGGCCCCGCCACCCTACAACCACGCCCGCGGAAAAGGCGGAATCAGGCCGGCACCCGCTTGCTTACGGAAGGTTGCGGGAACCCACCGCCTCGCGCAACTGCTCCACCGACAGAAGCCATGTTGCCAGCGCCTGCCGATAGGCAAGCTGGGTGGCGCGATAGCTGCGCTCGGCGTCCAGGAAATCCAGCAGGCTGACGGCGCCACGCTGGTAGGCGTATTCGCTGATATCGCGGTCTTTCTGCGCCCGATCCAGATACCCGGAAAGGTAGAGCCCCACAATCTTGTCGCTCGTCTGGAGGCTTTCGTAAGCATCGCGCACGTCGGTCATGACCTGGTTGTTCTCGGCCTTTTCCTGCTCTTGGGATTGCGAGATGACAGACTTCGTCCGGGCGATCTCGCCTTGATTGCGGTTGAAGATAGCGAGCGGAATGCTCGCATAAATCGAGGCGCCATTGATGCCGTTGGTGTGCGAGTAATTCCCCGATACCGTCACATCCTGCTTCCCATCCGCCTTGGCCAGCAAGTATTGGCTGTTTGCCGCCGTTACCCCTTGCACCGCCGCCTTCAGGTCCGGCCGCTCCTGCATCGCCTTCAATTGCAGGTCCTCGAGATTGCCTTGCACCTTGTTGTACTCAAATGTCCCCGTGACATCGTAATCTGCCGGCACGGATTCATAACCCAGTTGCTGCCGAAGATCAGAAAGCCCCTGAATTTTGGATAGTTCTGCCTGCGCCACATCGTTTTGGAACTGGAGGAGTTGGAGTTCAATCTTCAATTTGTCATCTTCGCTGATCGCTCCTTTTTGGAAGCGCAGATCATTCAGGTCAACCGTCTTCTGATAGCTTTCCAGATCTTTTTTGGCGAGGTCCAGCGTCGATTCTGCGAGTTGCACGTTAATGAACAGGGTGGCGACCTGGAAGGTCAAGGTACGTTCGTTGTCAGATACCGAGGATATGGTTTGCGCCGTCTGATCCTTGGCGGCCTGAAGGCGATGCTGGCGTTTCTTGCCGCGCTCGATCAGGTAGCTGAGGCCCAAGTCAACCTCCGTCGATTGGTTGAAATAGGTACCGTTAAAGCTGTTCGGCGAAAACAACGGCAGGTAATCCCAATCACCGAAGAGCTCGGGGTTGGGGCGCAAATAGGCGGTAATTTCTTGATCTTTGCTCTGGTCAATGGTGGTGCGTGCCGCCAGCAAGGTATGGTTGTGCTGGAGCGCCAGCCGAATGGTATCATCCAGCGAGATCCTGACGGGACCTTGGGCAAATGCCGCGCCCGCTGACAGCACGACCGCCACGATGACGAGTACCCTGATCCATGCCTTCCATCCACGTTGACACCCAAATTTATGCCTCAAAAGATTCCTCCTGCTGCGGAAGCTTGTCCGTGTCTCTCGCCACCCACACGTAGAGCGTGGGTAAAAGGAAGATGCTTATGGCCAAAGCCGCCATCAGCCCTCCGACAATAACAATGGCAAAGGGCCGCTGCGAATCGGAACCGATGGCATGCGAGGTCGCCGCGGGCAGCAGTCCGAGAGTGGCCACGAGCATCGTCATCATGATGGGACGAAGCCGGAGGACTGCACCCTCAACCGCGGCTTCCATAATGATATAGCCGCGAGCCCGGAGTTGGTTGATATATTCCAGCATGATGACGCCCGTTTGCACCGACACGCCGAAGAGCGCCAGGAAGCCGATTCCGGAGGAAACACTGAAATTGGTATGTGTGAATAAGAGTGCCAGCATCCCGCCGAGGGGGGCCATCATGACGTTGGCGAGGATCAGCGACGCCCACTTGAGCGATTTGAACATCATATAGAGGATGACGAAAATCAGCAGGATCGTGAGCGGGACGATGAGGGCAAGACGCGCCTGGGCGCGTTTTTGGCTCTCGTACTCACCCTCCCAATTGATCTTGTACCCGGGCGGCAATTTAACTTGCTGGCCTACCTTGGCGATTGCCTCTTCCACAGCGCCGCCCAAGTCGCGCCCCCGCACGCTGTATTTGATGGCAATATAGCGCCGATTGCCTTCGCGATAGACCTCGGAGCCGCCGTCCTTAACCTGGATTTTGCAGAGTTGGGCCAGCGACACACGCTCCCCCGAGGGCGACAGCAGGCGAATGTTCTCAATGGCTTCCTTGGTATCCCGATAAGAAGGAAGATAGCGCATCACCAGATCATAACGCCTTTCGCCCTGGAGCACCTGGGTCAGCGCATTGCCCCCCACCGCCGTCTGAATGGCATCCTGGATATCGGCCACGTTAATTCCCCAGCGGGCGGCGGCCGGGCGATCCACGCTAAAGTTCAGGTTCGGTTGACCCAGCACACGAAAGAGGCCGAGATCCTGGATACCCTGCACGTGCCGCATGACGTCCACGATCTGGTCGCCCTTTTCCTCGAGAACATGGAGATCTTCGCCATACACCTTGGTAGCGAGCTCTCCCTTCACGCCGCTGACCGCCTCCTCCATGTTGTCGGCGATGGGCTGGGAGAAGTTCCAGATGGCGCCTGGCTCCTTTTCAAGTTCGCGGTCCATGGCAGCAATAACTTCCTCTTTGTTCTCGTGGAAAACCGGACGCCATTTTTCCTTAGGCTTCAGATCGACGCAGTATTCGGTATTGAAAAAACCCGTGGTATCCGTGCCATCGTCCGGCCGTCCGACTTGGCTGGTCACGGTCGTAACTTCCGGAAAAGAAGCCAGAATGATGCGCGCTCGATTCGCCACCAGGGTGCCCTCGGCGGGTCCGGTGCTGGGCGGAAGCGTGCCGCGCACCCAGAGCGCGCCTTCGTCGAGGTGAGGCAGAAACTCCGATCCGATTGCCCCACCCACCGCAAGATAAGCCGTCAGCAGAATCCCCAGTCCGACCACGCCAAAGGTCACGCCACGGTGGAGAATGGCCCATCGCACACCGCTCCGATAGCGCGCGGTCAGGAAAGTTACGACCGGGTTGTGCCATTCGCGCGCGCCCTTACGGAACAGGAAACTTGCCAGCACAGGCGCCAGGATTATCGAAAACAGCAGCGCGCCGAGCAGGGCGAAGGCGACGGTCCACGCCATGGGCTTGAACAAACGCCCTTCCACCCTTTGCAACGTGAAAATTGGCAGATAGGCAGTGATGATGATGCCGATGGCGTAAAACACCGGGCGCTGCACCTCATGTGCCGCCTCTCGAATGCACTCCATGGGGGTTTTGGAGCCGCTCCCCCCAGTCCGGTGGGTCAGATGCCGGACAATGTTTTCCACCATCACCACGGCGCCGTCCACCACCATGCCGAAGTCCAGCGCTCCGAGTGACAGTAGATTGGCCGGAATGTGTTTCAGGTCGAGGCAGATCGACGCGAACAACAAGGAAAAAGGGATCGTCAGGGCAACAATGAGGGCGCCCCGGGCATTCCCGAGGAAGAGAAAGAGGATAATAACCACCAGGATGATGCCTTCCGTCAGGTTGTGAAGCACCGTGTGGGTCGTGAACTCCACAAGCTCGCTGCGGTCGATAAAAGGCACAACCTTCACTCCGGGTGGCAGGAGTTGGTTGTTGAGCTCTTTGACCTTGGCGTGGATTCCCACCAGCGTCGAGTCCGATTCGGCGCCTTTCCGCAGGAGCACAATGCCCGAGACCACGTCGTCGTTATCAATGATCCTGCCGTCCTCGCGCCGGATCGCCCTGCCGAATTGACCCAGCCGGACCTTGGGACCTTGCGCCACGACAGCAATATCCTTGACCCTGAGCGCCGTCCCGTTCGAGGTTTTGAGGACGGTCTCCTGAATATCACGAACGTCGGTCACCAGACCCACGGCACGGACATTGATCTGCTGCAAGCCCGCCTCAATAAAGCCTCCGCCTCCATTCAGATTGTTGTTGGTGAGTTGTTGCTCCACCTGTCCAATGCTCAGGCCGTAGGCAACCAGCTTGTCCGGGTTCACCCGCACCTGGTACTCGCGCGTGGGCCCGCCAAAGCTCGCTACATCCACCACGTTGAGGACTGACTTGAATTCCTTCTCCAGGACCCAATCCTCGAGAGACTTCAAATCCATCACATCAACCTGGGGATTACTGCTCCTCAGGGTGTAGAAGTAAATTTGACCTACGGGACTCCAGTCCGTGCCCATCTGGGGTTGCAAGCCTGCCGGGAGGGTGACTTGCGCAAGCCTTTCCAGAACCTTGGCGCGGTTCCAGTCGTTCTCCGATTCGTCATCGAAAATCAGCATCAGGCTGGAGAGGCCGGCAATGGAAGCAGAGCGCAGATGGGTAAGGTGAGGAATTCCATTCATGACAATTTCCAGCGGAATCGTGACCTGCTGTTCCACTTCCTCGGCGGCGCGGCCCGGCCACTGAGTGATGACATTCACATAATTATTCGCAACGTCCGGGTAGGCCTCTACGGGAAGTTTGTGGAACGAGAGGGCCCCCCAAACGAAGAGCAAGATCGCGACGGCCAGGACGAGAAAACGGTTGTTGAGCGCGTAATCGACGATGCGGCGTATCATTTATTGCTCCACCGTAGCCTGAAGATCCAAAGCATTCGAGACGACCCGTTGGCCGGGCTGAAGGCCGGAATTGATTTCCTGTAGGTTGCCGGGCAGCATGTTGCCGCCGGTGACTTCGACGCGGTGGACCCGGCCGCCCTCGACCGGCACATATACCCAATCCCGGTCATGCAAATGCAGTACCGCGGCAGCGGGAACGGTGGCGCGGGATTCCTTCTTTGCTCCATAAAAGGTAGCAGTACCAAACATGCCGAGGCGAAGCATGCCGGGATTCTGCACCTCCAGCCGCACTTTCGCCGTGCGAAGGTTGGGATCCATCACCGCACCGATGTTGCTGATCCTTCCCTGGAGGGCCAAGTCGGGATATGCATTCAGGTGAATGTCGGCGTTTTCGCCGATGCGCACAAAGCTCAGATCGTTCTCGTACACGTCACAAACGACCCAAACGTGCGACAGGTCGGAAATCGTGAACGGGTTCGCCCCTAATGCCTGCACCCCTGCCGCGTTGGTAACTTCCTGATCGGTGATTACACCGGAGACTGGGGCGGTAATGTCCACGACGTTGTTGAACTTTTGCGGGTCATTGCCGAGCAGGCGCAAATGCTCCGCCGTGGTTTCGAGGCCGACTTTTGCCTTGTCCTCCGCATCCTGGGCCACTTCGAGATCAGCCTTGGCCATGGCGCCGTGGTTGTACAGGTCCTGCGTTCGCCCCAGTTGCACGCGGGCAAGAGCTTCATCGGCGACCGCCTTGCGGTAGTCGGAAAAGCCCCCGGTGACATCATCGCTGCGCACCCTGAGTAATAACTGCCCTTTTTGCACCTTATCTCCGAGCCGCGCGTAAATCCCTACGACGCGGCCGGAAGCCAACGAGATTACCGGCACGTTGCGAGCAATATCCGGATTCACGGTGCCGGTCACTTTCAGTTCGGGCGCCTCGTCGTGCTGGCCTGCGGTGACCAAAGGAAACTGCTCGGGATGATCTACCTTGAATGCAGCAGTGTCCTGTTCGTGCTCGACTTGCGCGGGGAGTGGCCCCTCAGCCGCCGGATCCGCCTTTCCTCTGCTCGTGCAACCAGACGAGAGAAACATTCCCAGACAGCAACTTGTCGCAAGACTTATCACGGCATAAGAGCGAGGTTTCATGATTTACCCTCCAAGCACTAATCCGGCAAGTGATGAGCAGGTGTAGCGCGGACCTGTTTTATAGGTCCGCGGCTCGTTCCCGAGGGGCAAAGAAAGGCCGCGGACCTCTAAAACAGCTCCGCCCTACGCTTCTATAAATGAACAGGTAAATCCCGACGATCCGGCCTACACCGGCGAGGGCGGTGCACGGGGATTTGACCGCACGCCAGGAGCGGTAAACAAGAGATGCGTTTCCAGGATCGCCGCCAAGCCGACCGGCCGCAGAGCCTGGCCCGGAAGCTGTCCCGTAGCAACCGCCGTGAAAGGTGGAGAGGACCTATCAAAATTCGACGCTGCGCCAGGTGCACCGGAAGATTTCGAAAGACGCATTGCAGGGTTGGAGTCTTCCATCACGACTGGCGCGGCATGCAGGTCGTCGGTCAACGAGATGACCGGGAAGAAGATGACGAGGGCACAAGCGAGGGAGAGAATTCGCCGCAACGATTGCCAAGCAGCCAGGGCACGGTTACCCCTACCTCGCCAGACGAGAGCAAAGCTCGCGACGGCAAGTAGCAACCACAGCAGGTTAAGACTCACTTCCATAGAGAGAACCACGCTCCGTCACCCTGCCCCACCCAACGTCAAGCCGCCTCATGTCCCGCCGGCCGAAGCGGTAGCATAACACTAACTAAAGTGACCACCTTCACGATGACGCCATGTATTTCTTGCTTCTTTTCCTCCGCCCTTCCTATTTGCCCACCCATGGCCGTCCACGAAATTTGGCCAGTTCGTTCACGTCCAACTGGCCGTCATGGTTGGTGTCGATTAGGTCGAATTCTTTTGACATAAAGTTCATGAACTCGTGCTTGGATACCTTGCCATTCTTGTCCGTGTCCATCAGCAACAAGAGGTGCTTCGTGTATTCCTCAGCGGATATGAGTTTACTCTCTGGGGAAGTGGGACCTGAGGCAAAAGGTCCGGTCGTCGTTTGGGAATCAGATTCTGCCGCTTCCCTAGAATCGACACTCACGTTAAGGCCGCCTCGCAACTTTGGACCAGCAGTTCCCACCGCTGCTCCAAGCACGAACAAAGCCGCGATCACGAAGGTAAACTTCCAATGTTTCAACACCATGACGCCTCCGATTCAGAATTGTTTTCTATCGCGCGGCCCCGACCGCTCGCGAATCATTAAGACTGCCGGAACGGCGGAGCTTTAGCCCCGCCGCCCCGCTCAAAATAGTGTCCACAACTAGAACTTCACCATAATGTCGAAATCGATCAGGAACTCGGCCTTGCGAAGATCCGGATACCAGACCCCACCGTCATTGGCGCAGGAGGCGGACGTAAGGGACATCCCAGCCGGAGTACCGTCGTTACAAGCGTATTGGCTCGGGAAACCGTTGGGAGTAAGCACGGAAGCGCCTAGAGCCGCAGGAGGCGTAATTCCCCCTCGACCCGTCCAGTACGGTACATCTGCCTTGCGATAGTCCCCCTCTATGCGGAAGGTGATGTACTGCTTGGGCATCCAGTCAAACGTAAGCGAACTATCCCACGCCTTAAACTTATCCCCAGGATTCTCCGTAAAGTAAGGGGTATTTAACGCTGCCGAAGTTGCGGTTTCTCCATTGATGGGCGGGAGCAGCACGAGATAACGCCCCGGATTGTCGATGGCCCCGAGGCCATAAGTCAAGCCAAATTGGTCCCGATTAAACCACCAGCGATTGTAGACCATGGCGCCGACGAAACTCTGTTTGGGGCCGCCCGCGTGGTCGCCGGTACAGCTCACACCATTGCCAAATTCACAGCCTATATCCTCGGTGAAGGAGACCGCCATCTTGGAAAGGTACGGGCTCTTCGGCCGGTCATAGTATTTGATCTCCTGGCTATTGTCCGTGTGCAGGCGGGTTCGCGCTGGTGCGTACAGATCATCATGGCCCAAACCGTAATTATTGGAAATGAGGTTCAACCACGGTTTCGGAGTCCACTTAATCTGCCCTCCCAGGCCCGGCCGGTTGTTGGCGGAAGCATACGACTGCCATCCATTGATGTACCACGGCTCTATCTTCAAATGCGCCGTGGGGAAAATCTGGACGCGCACGCCCTGGAAAAACCAGGGTGTATTCGAGGAAACATAAGAGGGTTGGTAGGCCCAGTTATCGAAGTTGTAGTAGCTGAATAGGCCGATGTAGGACATAAAGATTCCCGCGTCCACATTGACCCCATTCCACCAGTTAAAATGGTACCCTCCGTAAGCTTCCGATAGGTAGCGGTTGGCATCGGCAAGATCCCATTCACCGTTGGCGTAGCTGCCGTCATTGCGAATGGTGGCCGTGGAATACGCTCCAAACTGCGTCATAAATCGGGCGCGAACATTGTCGTAGTGGAAGTCGCCGCCGATGCCGAGTTGCTCCAACTGGACTTCACCGGACCGGAACAGTTCGCTCGATCCACCCATCGAGTGGTCGGCCGGATGATGGTTGTCCCAGGTAGCGGTAACATCAGATCGGATTTCTGGAGTAAAGAATTTCGAGTCCCAATAGATATCCTTGGTGCGAGGGTTGCCATTCAGCCAGGTCCAATCTGCATCCGAAAAGGGATCGATTTTCTTCTTTTGGTCGGGGGCAACCTCCTGAGGGGCGGCAGCCGGGGATCCGTTGGCCGCGTTCACATTCGGCACAGGAGGTTTGGTAGAAAGTGACGCCGTTTGCGTAGTGGGCTGAATCGAAAGTGTCGAAGCCTTTTCCGGAGGATTCATTCCTGCCGAGGTGCCGAGTGACGCGACGAGTACGGGCTTAGCCGGGGCGGCGGTTGAGGCGGCGCCCGCGCTCGATGAGGTCACAGGCGCAGGCTGATTAGCGGCCACCGTGGTCGCGCTGGTCTTGGATTGTAAAACAACGGGCGCGGGTTGAGCTGGTGCGGCAGCCAGCGTGGCAACGGCCGAAGCAGTTGGCGCTGCCGCCTTGGCGTCCTTGGCTTCCATCGCGGCCAGCCGCTGCTCCAATCGGTCAAGGCGGTCAAGCAATAGCTTTTCCCGCTCGGTGAGGGGAGTGTCACCCAAATTCCCAGTTGCCGCCGGCACGTGCAAATCAGCCGTGAGGATAGGGCTTGCCGCTCTCGTGGACCCACCCGCGGCAACGAGGGTCATGTCAACCCGCAGATCCTGTTGTGCCACCAGGCTTACAGTGGTCACCGAGGAACTGGCCAGTCCTCCCTTAGTGGCCCGCAATTGGTACCGTCCTGGCCTAAGGTTCTCAACCACGAAGGTTCCGTCACGATCGCTAACGATATTCCGGTCGATGTTCTCTTCCACGCTGTGCACCGAAACCTGCACTCCGGGCACCGGCGCTCCCAGGGCATTGATGGTGACCCCGTGGACATCGGCGGATGCTGATCCGGCCTGGGCAGAGCTGGGGCCCATTAGCCAAAAACACAAAACTACCAGCGCCCCCGCGAAAGCAGCCTTTTTGTGCAATTTCAAAGCGTGTAACTGATCTCGAAACGGTTGCACTTCACCCACCCTGGAATACGTCATAAGAACGTACCTCCTGTCAGTTGAATCGAATTGGATGTGGCAGGTAACTCTCTACCCAAATTAAGATTAGTGCGCCCGGCATGAAGAAATCATAAATAGGGCATAAAGATTTTAAGAAGAGTTATTGATTCTCTTTATGCTCGTCAGAAGGCGGGGGATTCACTGCGATGCCACAGTCATCACAACCTTTATTCTCGGTATAAATATTTTGTATTGATCTTCTCAGACAGGCCGCAATGCGCCGGTCTTGGAGTAGAAAGACGATGTCTACCGTTTCCGCTAGGGTCGCTTTCACGCCGGCGGCCGCTGCCGGGGCGCTTGGCGTTCAAGCTCCCGCCACATTCGCATGCGGTTATCGCAGTGGAAATCTGGGAGTATAGTGAACGGGATGGAGCGAACCCTTGCGGACGCGAAAAGCCAGGGACCTACAAAGGAGGACTGCGCTACGCTTGCTTAACCGTTTGTCTAAAAGATGGGGACAAGTCCCCACTCACCAAGCGACCATGGCCTCTTCAAACAACCTGGCCAGGTCCTCGGGGCCAGCCGGTCGCGGCGAGAGTTTGGTAACGCGGTGCTGGGGCAGCGTACCTTCCACGAGCCTGGGAATGTCCGCGGTCTCATATCCTAGAGCCCGCAGTCCATTAGGGAGACGGAGGTCGCGCATCAACTGCAAAATGCGGTCAGCCAGAATCTTTCCCGCGTCACCCAGGCGCGCCGCGTTGACGTTGACCCCTAAAATCTCAGCCGCCCTCAGGTGGCGTTCCGGGCATGCGGAGGACACAAAGCGGTAGACGGCCGGCGCATTCAGGATCACGGAGACGCCGTGGGGCACCAGCGCATGGTCAACCGCATAGCCCGGCGCGCGGTACCCTCGCACCAACCCCGAGACCGGATAGGACATGCCGTGCGGTAAATGCACCCCCGCGTTGCCAAATCCGATTCCTGCGAAGGCGGCCGCCAGCATCATGGAAGCGCGTGCCTCATCGTCGGAGGGGTCTCGCACCGCGCGCTCAAGGTAGAGGGAAACGAGACGCAGCGACTCCAAGCTCCAAACATCACTGATGGGGTTCGACCCCTGATAGGCGGGCCGCAAGATGGGCCGCTCGGGTCGTGGGCGCTGGTTGAAGGGCAACGCGGTGTAAGACTCGATGGCGTGGCTCAACACATCCAACCCCGCTGAGGCCGCCACGGCGGCCGGCTGAGTGCGCGTATTCTCCGGGTCGATCAGGCCCAGTGTGGGCTTGAGCCGGCGGTGGGCGATGCCGGTCTTGGCGTGCATCTTGACAAAGTCGAAGATGGCCACTCCGGTGGTCTCACTGCCTGTGCCGGCGGTGGTAGGAATTGCGATCAGAGGCTTGAGCGGACCTGGGACCGGCAAGCCTTTGCCGACGGGCGGATTGACATAATCCAGCAAATCGGCGGGGTAACAACTGTAGAGGTTCGCGGCCTTCGCCGTGTCGATCGTTGACCCGCCACCCACGGCGACGAAGGCGTCAAAATCCTCCGCTTGCGCGGCAGCGGTCGCCTCGCGCAACGATTCATCGGTGGGCTCAATGTGCACGCGGTCGAAGACGGAAAACCTGATTTTGTTCTTATGGAGCGACTCTTGAACTGTGGTCATAGGTGGTAAGGTCCGCAGGTTGGGGTCCGCAAAGACTAAGACATGGCTCTTTCCAAGGTCGGCCAGTTCCGCTCCCACCTCGCGCGTGACCCCAAAACCAAACCGGATAGCGGCGGCTGCTATTTCGAAAGCATATTCGAGTGGCATAATTCCTCTTCAATGGGAGTAGGTTGGCTAATCAGCCCCGGATCTGGAATTTTAATTGCGCATCGAGTTGGCAGCAAGGTGCATTCTCAACGGGCTGTCACGAAACGCGGGCTTGAAGTAAAATGTCCCGATGCATCGACTCCTCACTACCATAATTTTATTCGCCTCTTTAGCCGCGGCCGCCAGCGCGGCGGTTACCCGCGTGGACATCATTGAGCGAGGGGAATTGCCCGCTTACCCCAGCTACGAGCGAGTTGTGGGGAAAATTCACTTCGCCGTCGATCCCAAGCTTGCCGCTAATCGCATCATCACCGACATCGGCCTTGCCCCGCGAAACGCGCAGGGTCTGGTGGAATTTACCTCAGACCTGTATATGCTGAAGCCGGTCGATCCGGCAAGAGGAAACGGGACGGCGCTCTTTGAGGTCGCCAACCGCGGTGGCAGGGGGATGCTCGGAATGTTCGATTTCGGCGGCAAGTCCGACCCTCGCACAGTGCAAGACCTGGGAGACCCGCTGCTGTTCGAGCAGGGGTTCACGCTGGTCTGGGTCGGCTGGGAGTGGGACGTGCCGAAGCGCCCCGGCGTGATGGGACTGGAGGCGCCCCGGATTCCGGGTCTTACCGGCTTGGTTCGTGCAGAGATCATCCGCAACGAGCGCACCAGTCGCGCCTCGCTGGGAGACCGCGCGCAAACCCCGTACGCGGTTGCCGACCCGGATGCCGCCACGATGACTTGGCAGGATGATCCCATCGGCCCGAGCACCGCGGTCCCACGCAGCCAGTGGCGCTTCTCGGAGGACGGCGGCAGCGTCGAGTTCGAGCCGGGGTTTGTGCCCGGCCGCATCTATGAGGTGATCTACAAAGCCCAGGATCCGGTTGTTTCCGGACTCGGTTCGGCTGCCATCCGTGACTATATCTCGTACCTGAAGCAGAGCGGTGTGGTGAAGCGGGCCATTGGCTTTGGCACTTCGCAAAGCGGCCGTTTCCTGCGCACCTTCGTCTACGAGGGGTTCAACGCCGACGAAAAAGGCGCTCAGGTCTTCGAGGGCCTGTGGCCGCACGTGGGCGGCGCCGGCCGTGGCAGCTTCAATATCCGGTTCGGGCAGCCTTCGCGCGACGGCCATCCGCGGCTCAATCGCTTCTACCCTACTGACATCTTCCCCTTCACCGACCTGCCGCAGACCGATTCCGGGCTCACGGATTCGCTTCTCGGGCGCGCCACGGCGCAGCATGTGGTGCCGAAGATGTTCTACACCAACGGTTCGTATGAATACTGGGGCCGCGGGGCGTCGCTGATTCACACCACCCTTGACGGCCAGCGCGATTTTGCCCCGGGGGCGGAATCGCGAATTTACTATTTGGCCGGAACCCAGCACGGCCCCAATGCCAATCCTGTGCGCCACGACACGGAGAACCCGGCCAATCCGCAGGATTACCGGTATGCGCTGCGGGCTCTGTTGCTGGCGATGAACGCCTGGATTACGAACGGCACCACTCCCCCCGATTCGCGAATGCCGCTGATTGCTAAGAACGAACTGGTAACTCCGGCAGCGCTCGGATTCCCGAAAATCCCCGGCGTGCATTTACCGAAGGAACCGTACATGGTTTATCGCCTGGATTTTGGCCCCGATTTCCGCACCAAGGGCATAATCGATTTCGAGCCGCCCAAGGTCGGGCCGCCCTTCCCAACTCTGGTGCCGCAAGTGGATGCGGATGGCAATGAGATTTCCGGCGTTCGCCTACCGGAGCAGATCGTACCCCTCGCAACTTATACCGGTTGGAACCTTCGCGACCCCGTGATCGGCGCACCCAACGTGACCTATGACATGGTGGGGTCGTTCCTTCCCTTCCCCCGCACGCGCGCCGACCGCGAGAAGATGGGCGACCCTCGCCTTTCTATCGAAGAACGTTACCCGAGCCGCGAGGAGTATGTGCAGAAAGTCGGAGCAGCGGCGGGTACGCTGGTACGCTTGCGCTTTTTGATCGCGGCCGACGTTCCGAAAATTACCGATCGGGCGGCAGCGCGTTGGGATTCCCTGATGAACCCGGGGACAGAAAAATAGCCTGCATCACCTCAGTTTTAGCCGTGGACTACTGCTTGGGCGCCCCGAAATCCACCTTGGGAGCTTGGCGCGCAGACTCGGAAGCGGCAAAGTAATCGTTGTTCCGCTGGAACCCAGCCCACCCGGCATAGATGCTATTGGGAAAGAGACCGATGAAGGTGTTGTAATCCTGAATGGCCTCGTTATACCGGCGGCGTTCGATGGAAATGCGGTTTTCGCTCCCGGCCAGCTCGTCCTGAAGGGCCATGAAGTTCTGATTGGATTTGAGATCGGGATAGTTCTCGACGATGAGCAGCAGCCTGCCGATGGCCCCATCCAACTGGCCATTCGCCGCGATCTTGTCTGCGGGTGTCCGTGCATTCAGCAATCCGGCGCGGGCATTGGCGATGTCTCCGAAAACTGTCTGCTCATGCTGCGCATAACCTTTTACGGTTGCCACGAGATTCGGAATCAGGTCGGCGCGCCGCTGCAGCACCACGTCCACCTGCGACCATGCTTGCTTGATGGCTTCATTCTTGCGGACCATTTCGTTTTTGCTGCTGACGTAAGATCCCCCAACAAGGAGGGCAACCAGCACCACTAACACCACCACGACTCCCACCACTGCCAGCAGTATCTTCATGATCTTCCTCCTTTAAATTCAGGGGCCGCAATATTATGCAGGTGTCGCGCGGACCTGCTTTGCAGTCCGCGGCTTTTCCTTGCCCAAAAGCGGCGAGCCGCGGACCTACAGAACAGGTCCGCGCTACTCTGCCTTCTTAGCACGTTGCCGGTGGAACTGCCAGCCGGCGGTCCATCTCATCCGCGACCTTGGAAACCCTGTCCAGGTATGCGTCAAAAGTTGCTTGGACGTCCACATCGCGCTCATGCTTGTGCCCTTCACGAATCTCGAAAATCGTGTGAAAGGGAGAGGGATCAAACCCCAGGGCGGAGCCCAGGCGGTCCATGGTACTTCTCTTGGTGGGCGGTGGATCTTCCCCCAGCGCGATCAAGGCATGCCGGAACAGTGCGGCAAAGGTGGATATGGATGAGGTCATCAGTTCCAGGGTTTTCCGGGAGTCAGCAGGATGCCTCAGGTAGTGCTGCCGCAAGCGTAGCGTATTGTTCCGCAACTCCCTTTCCACGTGCAGGCGGTGAAGATCCATCGGAACGTGGATTGACGCAATTACATCTTCACCGTGGAGAACCCGGTGAGCCGCTTTGATGTCCAAAAGTTCGATGGCGAAAACATCGGCGGAATGGTGCAGCTCTTCGAGTGTGAAGAAGAGCGGCGCGGGGTGTCCCTTCTTAACCCACCAAGCCGACGCGGCGTGCAACTTGCTCAGATCGTCGCGGCCAAGACTTTGCATGACGCAGAGGATATTTAGGTCGGAGTGCCCCTCGTGAAACTCCTCCGTCGCCGCGGAACCGTAGAGTATTACGGACAGTAGGTTGCTTCCCGCGGCATTCTTCAATCGGGTTGCCAGATCTGTCAGGTCTTGTTCTGCTATCATGATTCTCGCTCCCGAAGTGCTTCCATTCCGAAATTCGTCCCGCGCCGCGAAGGAAAGCCTCACCACAGAGGCATAGAGACCACAGAGAAAAATACTGTTCACTGTGCTTGTCGGGATTACGGTTCCTTGGCAGATTGGCCCATAGGTATTGTTTGCGTCTGATCGCCGTGACCTCGTTGCCTCTGTGGTGAATTCCTTCTTCGGTTGTGGCCGCCAGCCATGCTGTGGCCTAATTTGTTACCAGCCGCCGCCGGCTCCACCCCCGCCCGAGGATCCTCCACCAAAGCCCCCGAAGCCTCCGCCACCTCCACCAAATCCACCTCCACCCCAGCCGCCGCCACGGCGTCCTCCGCCTCCGGACAATAGAGACAACAGCAAGAATGGACCTAGAAACCTAATTAATATGGGCGCCAGGATGATAAAGACAATGACAAGAAGAACGATCTCTCCGACTGATAGGTGCACTTGCTGCCCGTCGCCATCGCTCGCAGTAGGAGCCCCCGCTTGGGTTTCTGCCGGGCTATCCAGCGAAATGTGGCTATCTTGCGCAATCACCACGGCGATCTGGCTCACCATTTGCATGATGGCGCTGTTGTAGTTGCCCTGGCGCAAATACGGCACCATGCCGCGTCCGAAACCACCCACCTTGCCGTCAGGAAGAATGGGTTCCAGGCCGTAGCCGACCTCCGTCCAGTACTTGTGATCATCGGTGGCAAGCAGGACCATCACGCCACGGTCCGTCCCCTTGGCGCCCACTCCCCACTTCTGGAAAAGATGATTGGCGAAGTCTTCCACGGTGTCGCCTTCCAGAGTCTTGACCGTGACCACCGCAATCTGGGCCTTGGCTTTTTGATCGACCTCCGTGCTGAGCTGGGTAAGTTCCCCCACAGTTGTCGCGTTGAGCACGCCGGCAAAGTCGTTGACGTACCCTTGCACGTTGAGCTTTTGCCACTGTTCCGCGTGGACAGGCACAACCGAAATGGCAGTGAGAAGCAGGACTAATATCGGAAGCGGGCGGCAAAGGGAGCGCAAGTTAAAGTGGCTGGGTAAGGACCGCATTATTCCCCTGCGCGTCGATCCCCAAAAGCGATTTGTCGAGGACGCATCATTGTGTCCAGGACTTGAGATCGCGCGCGCAGATAGCTTAACGCTTAATCGTACACGGCATCGCAGGCCGGCGCAACCTCCGGGTGGGAGGAGTGGATCAATTTTACATCGTGGCGGCTTTACGCAGCCAAAGGGCGAAATAAACTCGCCGCTACAACATCAAATTGACCCCCCTAATCACGGATGCGCCGCCTTGCTGCTATAATCGGACGGAGATTCATTGTGAGACAAAGCATGAGGTTGGGAATAGATTTCGGTACAACTCGAATCATCGTGGCGTTCGTAGATCGGGGCAACTACCCGGTCGTGTCATTCGCCGCTCCGGACGGGACTCCCCGCGAGTGGTTCCCTCCCCTGGTTGCCGTCAAAGACCAGAAACGCGTCTATGGATGGGAGGCTTGGGCAGCGCAGGAAGAACCAGGCTGGACATTGGTCCGCTCGCTCAAGCGGGCTCTGGAAGGCGCCGGCCCGGAAACGCGGGTGCAGATCGCCACGCAAACCGTCCCGATGCTCCAATTGCTTTGCGAGCTGTGTTCCGCCTTGCGGATCAGCCTGCTCGAACATTCCAATTTGCCCAACGTCGAAGCAGGCCTTCTCGAGGTGATGCTCGGAGTTCCGGCGAATGCCAACAGTAATCAGCGATTCTTGACGGCGGAGGCCTTTCGGCAATCCGGCTTCCACGTTTTGGGGCTCTTGAATGAACCTTCGGCCGCGAGCATCGAGTTTGGCCACCGTGACCGGAACTTACGACAGAAAAGAGCAAAGAGCCAAATCCTCGTGTACGACCTGGGAGGGGGAACCTTTGACGCCTCGCTGATCGAGTTGGATGAGAGCGAACATGGAGTAATCGCTTCGGAAGGCATCAGCGCGCTGGGCGGAGACGATTTTGACGAAATCCTTGCGGAACTGGCTCTCGATTCGGCGGGGATCGCCGCGGGCGAGCGCGACAGCCTCTCGCAGGCAGAGATGTTTCACCTTCACGAAGAGTGCCGTGCCCAGAAGGAAAGCTTGCACCCGAACACGCGGCATATCTCCGTCGACCTGGGGGTGGTGCGCGAAGGCTGGCCGGAGGTTTCGTTGCGAGTTAGCGACTTCTATGAGCGCTCCCAACTGCTGGTTCAGGAAACGTTGAACGCCACCGAAGACTTGCTCGAGGCACACGGATATAGCCCGTCGGGATCTTCGGGCTCCGCTCAGGCAGGGGAGCAAAACCTCGAAGCCCTTTACGTCACGGGTGGCGGAAGCGAGCTTCCGCTTGTGGCTCGCATGCTCCGTGAGGTGTTCGGCCGCCGGGTGAAACGCTCCGCCTACACTCGCTCCGCCACAGCCATCGGTTTGGCGATACAGGCCGATGCACAGGCAGGTTATGCCCTGCGCGACAAGTTCACTCGCCACTTCGGGGTTTGGCGAGAAGCTGACGAAGGCCGAACCGTGGTTTTTGATCCGCTGTTCTCCAAGGGAACGCAATTACCGGCGCCTGGAGAGCCGCCGCTGCTTCAGTCGCGCCAGTACATGCCGGTCCATAACATTGGCCATTTTCGCTACCTCGAATGCAGTCATCTCACCCCGGAAGGACGCCCCGCTGGAGACATCACCGTCTGGGACGACATTCGCTTCGCGTTTGACCCGGCGCTGCGCGACAACTCGGACCTTAGCCGGGTGCCCGTCACCCACCTTGACCAGGTTCTCCAACAAGAGGCAGAGGAGAGCTATTCGTGTGACGCGGGCGGGACGGTGATTGTGACCATCAAGAATCTTTCGGAAGGCTACAGCCGCTCATACCGCCTGGGGTGTTGGGCCTCGGGTGAATCGCGCATTGTCCCCGGCCGGAAGAAAAAAGGCTCACCCCGCAAATAGCACAACGGAGCCCGAATTTCTCACTACAGGTTTGGAAACGCGGGGGCTCTAACCCGCATTTCTCACCAGTTTCGGCGGTTCTCGTTGGGCGGTGGAGCTTTCAAGCCCCAAAGGGGCGTAATAACTTAGCCCAGGCCAACGGCCTGGGTTTCCAGATTGTTACGCGGCCGAGCCCTGAAGGGGCGATCCACTAAACTATTCTTCAGACCAACTGCTTAGGACGGATCGGTAAGCGCAAAACAATTTCGACGGGAGTTGGCGTGCCTCTTCAGGGCTTGGCGTAGAGCTTCCTCCTCGAAACCCAGGCCGATGGCCGGCGCTGTGATATCGCGCCCCTTCGGGGCTTCCCAGCATCGCTGCCCACGGCTTGGTGAAAAGTTCGCGCCAAAACATGCGGAAAACCCTTGCGTGCTGTCATCCTGAGCGAAGCGAAGAACCTCGCTCTGTGTAATTTCAAGGCAAGGCGAGATTCTTCGTCGCCTGCGGCTCCTCAGAATGACAGACCCGACGAGTTTTTCCACTGAATGGAAAGCCCCTCATTCCGGTAGGCGAATCCGAGCGTGGTGATAAACGGGGGGTAGAACCGACCCGCCAGAAATCCACCTAAAACAACAATTTCAACGCGAGCTGAATCTGGCGCGGCGGCAGGGCCGTCTGCACCTGGGCGAAGGTAGGCGAACTGATGTCGTCATTGGGCACGCCAAAGTTCACCTGGTTCAGGATATTGAAGAACTCCGCGCGGAACTCCAAGGTTTTGGATTCCGCCAGACGGAAATTCTTAAAGACAGCGAAATCCCATTGGGTAAGACTCGCAGCTTGCACGATATTACGGCCCGCATCGCCGAAAGTTCCCAATTGCGTGACGTGCTGGAACGCCTGAGTGTTGAACCACTCGCTCGCGATTTTGGGACCGTGGTTCGGGTTGCCCACCAGATTCGGACGGTCGCCGACAAATCCCGATATCTCAGGCGATTGTCCCTGGAGAGACGGGTCGCTGGAGTCATAGACCGTAAATGGTGTCCCCGAGCCAGCCGAAAAAATGCCATTCAACTGCCAGTTGCCCAAGGCCCGCTGATACCAGATTTGCGCCTCCTTCCAGTAGGGAAGCTGCCACTGATAGCTGAAGACAAACCGCTGCCGCGCATCGAAGAGCGACCGGCCGTACTCTGCCTCCAGGTCCCACGGATTCTGCGCCAAGTCGTTTTCACCGGCCACGAGTTGGGGAGAAGCACCGCTGATATTGAAACTTGAGACGTCGTCGAGCGTTTTCGAATACGTATAGGAAGCCAGGAACGCCAGGCCATTGCCCAAGCGCTTCCGCAAGCTGGCCTGGAGCGCATGATAATTGGAATTGGAAATGCCGGAGATCAGGCCGATTGACCCGTAATTGCAACTGTCGGGATTCGTACAACCCGAATACGGGCGGTAAAGATTGATGTTTTCCTGCTCGCCGCTGATGCAGGACGCTTGCTCACTCATCGGCAGCGTGGAACAGAGCGTGGGCGGATTGCTCTCGATGAAGCGCGGCAGCTTCGTACCCTTCGTGCCCACGTAAGCAATATCCAGCAACCAGCTCTGCCCAAAGGAGCGTTCCGCCGTCAGGTTCCAATCCTGCGCATAGGGCAAGCGCATGTGCGGATCGAGGGTGAGCAGGGTCAGCGATTGGGCGCCGGCAAAGGTGGGCGCAAACGGGTCAGGGCCGGCCGGAAGCGGATTGGCGAAGCTCGCGGGAAACTCTTCCTCAATGGTCTTGAACCAGGGGGGCGCGGTCTCCGGCCCTTCTAAGGGACCGCTTTCACCGTTGTAATAAGGGTCATAGAAAATCCCGTAAGCGCTCCGCACCGCCCACCGCCCGCTCCCGGTCGGGTCCCAAGCAAAGCCCAGGCGTGGAGCTACGGCGCGGTATTCCCTGGGAATTAAACCCCGGCCCACTCCTGCGTCACCCGGAAAAAGCAATCCGGGCGGAGCGGAAGGTATCACGCGCGACTGCACGTTGGGCACGAACAATGCATTCTCGTTGTGGACTTCGGTGTAAGGCTGCGGCAGCTCGTTGCGCAGCCCCACATTGACCGTCAGGCGCGAAGTAGGCTTGTAACTGTCCTGCACATAGAGGTTGAAATTGCTGGCGCGCATTCCCCGCGGGAGCTCGCCTCCGCCTTGCAGAAAAATCACCGGCTGCCCGATCAGCAAATTCGCAAAGGCATCGCCTACAATGGGGTCCTGGGCAAAAACGAAAAAACCGTTCGAGGAGATTCCCAGCAGCGAATTGATTTGGTCGCGTTGCAACTCACCCCCGAACTTGAGTTCATGTTTGCCGCGCACCCAAGCCAAGGAGTCCGTCAATGAATAAGTGTTCTGGTAACTGTCTGCCGGCCCGGTGATGGGATTGCCGATGGAAGCATAGCCGCCAACTTCAATGAAGGGGAGCCCGGCCTGGCTCGCGAGCGTGGGGGAGTATTGAAACCCCAGGGAAGAGATCGCTGTATGGTTGGTCGCTTCGCCAAAAAAGAATTTGTTGCGCAAGAAAGAGAGCCGGAAAACATTTAAGAGGGCGGGTGAGAACGAGTGGGTTTCTTCCAGGGCGGGATTCTGCGCGGTGAAGTTTTCGCCCACGGGAAACCCCGGCACATTGGCTCCCGCAATGGGAAGCGGGTCTAATTGCGCACCGTTGGTGAAGAGGTAATGAAATGAAAAGGTGTCCCGCGAGGAGAGGTAGTGATCGAGGCGCAGGCCGAATTGGTCCGAAGTATTCTGCATCTCCTGTGTGGCGCCGAACGCGTTCGGGCCGTAGTTGGGCGCATTGGGGAGCGGATAAAAGGCAAGAAGGTTTTGCGAGATCGCGTTAATCTGGCCGGAGGGAACCTGGTTAAATGGGTAGGGCTGCGGAATTGGAGCAAGCACGTTGGTCAACTGGGTGCCCTGGGGATCGGCGCAGAATCCCTGGGACGAATAGCTGGAGCACAAGGCGGAGAAGTCACCCCGTCGCTCGGCGGCGGTGGGGACCGTCGTCAATTGCGTTTCGCCCTGCCGGTTGCGAAATCCTTCGTAGTAACCAAACACAAAAGTCTTGTCGCGCCGGACCGGGCCCCCCAGCGTGCCGCCGAACTGGTTTTGCTTCAGCGGTTCCACGCCCGAGGAAAAGAAATTACGCGCATCCACAGCATCGTTCCGCAGGAAGTCATAGAAATCACCGTGAACCTGGTTCGATCCGGAGCGCGTGACAATGTTGGTGCTGGAACCTGCGTTGTGGCCGAACTCGGCGGATGCCGTGTTCGTCAAAATCCGGAATTCCGCAATGGCGTCAGGGGGAGGCTTCAGAACGAAGCCGGCGTATAGGGTGTTATAGTTCTCGGCGCCGTCCACCAGGAATTGATTGGACTCCGGCCGCATACCGTTTACGGAATAAGACTGGCCGCCGCGCATTGAGCCGCCGGCCAATTGTAAACCCTGCGTAAGCGGTGCAGTCCCGGGCAGCAAAAGGCCAAGCTGCGAAAAGTTGCGGCCATTCAGCGGCAGATCGACCATCTCGCTACCATGCACTGTCTCACCCAGGTCATTGGTGGTGGCCAGGAGCGCCGCGTCGGCCTTGACCTGCACGGTCTGCTGCGGCATCCCTACCTCCAGACGCACCAGCAGCAAAGCCACTTGGTTGACGCTTAAACTGATGCCATCCTGCACATAATTACGAAATCCGGGCGCCGTAACCTCCAGTCTGTAATGCCCAATAGGCAGGAGTACGAGCAAATAATTGCCCGCCACATCGCTCACACTGCTGCGCGTGTAGCCGGTTTCCGCCTGAATTGCCGTGACCTTGGCCGACGGCACGCGCGCGCCGCTGGGATCTATGACGGTGCCGCGAAAAGTCGCCGTTGTTTCCTGCGCGCAAAGCGCTGCGGCAAAAAACAGAAGGGCCAGCGCGCTGAGGCCAACCAACGTCCACCACGGGTTCATACAATGATGCTGCATGCGGAGGCAGATCCTTGGTCTAGTGTGGTGTCCCACGTAAGAATTGACAATAGGCGAGACCCCCTCACCCGGCCCGCCCCGGCTGGCGATTACGCCGGATGCGCGCCACCCTCTCCCCCAAAGGGGCGAGGGTAATAAA